>CAMCYN010000085.1 GCA_945883955.1 Akkermansia muciniphila | reverse complement strand
GAACAGCTCGGAGTAAATCCTGAGCAGGTCACGCCAAGCGCATCCTTCATCGGAGATCTGGGAGCAGACTCTTTGGATACGGTGGAACTCGTGATGGCTTTCGAAGACGAGTTCGGTGTGGAAGTGCCCGATGAAGATGCTGAAAAGCTCCAGACGGTGAGCGATGTCATCAAGTACATCGAAGAGAAGACGGCCTAATCCGTAGATCTCATCTCCATTTGCAAAAAAGGCACGGGTTTCGGCCCGTGCCTTTTTTGCGTTCCAGCCCAGGGCCGGGTCGGATTCTGGCGAGCTGGAAAGGGGGGAAATCTCAATCTGGCCCTTTGAAAAATCGGTGGCAGACTTCTCTTCGTACTGTTTTTGAGACCATGGCTTCTTCCGAATTAGAAATGCTCGAATCTTCGCCGGCGCAAAAGATCACCATTCAGCTGCCGTTTGGGCTCATTGGACTGCGGCATCTCACCCGGTTTGAACTCGAGCCGCTTGAGGGCAGCTTTCCTTTCCAGCGTCTTTTGGCCCTGGAGGGCGCTGAAGTGGCCCTCATTGTCCTCGAACCCCATACGGTGCTGGAAAGTTATCCACTGGAGATCAGTGACGAGGACGCCGAGGATCTCGGCCTTCAGGAAGGCAATGACGCGCTGGTGCTGAGTATTGTCGCCATCCATTCGCTCGAACCGCAGTTTGTGACCGTTAACCTGGTCGGGCCTATCGTCGTAAACCGTAAAACCTGGGTCGGTAAACAGGTCCTTGTGGCCAATCTGGAGGCGTATTCCGTGGCGCACGTTCTTGTGGACTTGCGGGAGCCTGTCGAAAGCCAGCCTTTGGCCGAGTAACTCACCAACATTCTCCGGCCATGCTTATCTTAAGTCGTCGTGAAGGGGAGAGTATCATGATTGGGGATGACATTGAGGTGTTTGTCACCCGGATCGATCACGATTCCGTCAAGCTGGGGGTGGTGGCTCCCCGCGAGATGGCGGTTTTTCGTCACGAAATTTACCGCAAGATCCGCGAGTCGAACATGGTTTCGGTGCGCGAAGCGTCCTCGGCACTGCCGCCTATCCGGCTTCCGGACCGGCGCTCCTGACCGGCGCCTTTGCGCGTCGGCTTTACCAGCCCCGGATCCGGCGGATCCGCCAGGCGCGGAACCCAAAGGCCGCCAGAACCAGTCCCAGCAGGGTGCAAACCTTCGGGACGCTCCACCATCCCGAGGCCTCCAGGGTGGTGATATCGCATTGATGCAGGGCGGCTCGGCGCCCGTTTTTAACGCCACTTCCCACCACACGAATGGTGTAGGTGGTAGCGGGGGCGAGATTGCTGAGGGTGAACTCGATGTGGTGGTTGGGCAGTTTCCGGGCTTTGACTCCCGGAAGCGCATCCCATTGGACCACCAGATTATTGTTGGGGTCGATGTTCACGATCATGCCTTCCACGAGCAGGCTTTCTGTCGCGATCTCCGGGGTGGCCGGAAAGTCCAGGACGGCGGAATGCGCGGTGATATTGCGTAACTGGCTTCCTTTGACGGCGAGCCCCGGCAGATAGGCTCTTTGGGTAATTCTTCGCAGTTCGGGATCGACTGGGGCGTTGTCGGCTGTTTGGGCGAATGGCGAAGCCGGGCGGTTGAGTTCCAGGGGAGTGGATGACGCCGCGGATGCCGGGGAAGCGCTTGAGGCCGATGCCGAGGAACCGGTGGTCCGGCTGGTGGGTCGTTGTGCCAGCCCTGCGGATGGGCGAGGGGCTGGGAGGAGCGGGTTCTGACGTGGGGCAGGGGTGGCCACCAGCGCAATTTCAAAGGTTTGACCCGCCCCGTGGATTTTGAGGACTCCTTCGGTACGCTCTTGAAGGAGGGTGGTAATCGAGACGTGTACGTCCCCTGATTTCCCCGGGAGCAGACGCACGGTTTTAGAGTTGGAGGAAAAAGGCGGGGTGGTTTGGAGACTCCAGAGGCCTTCGAGCCCCCCTTCATTTTGGAGGCTAATCGGGGTGAAGCGCCCGGTGTCATCGGGAACGAGCGTCGGAGTGCTCAGGTCGGTGACGATCCGCAAGATGGGGCCAATGGCTTCCGCGCCCCAGAGCAGGACCCGGTGGGTGTTGGTGGCGTCGCTCCGGGTCAGTCGCAGAGTGCCGGCAAACGGTTCACTTTGAAGATTGGTGGAGCCGAGAACGACTTCGCGAGATTCCTCGGGCTGAAGCGTGATTTCGGCGGGATGAACCAGGGCGGGTTCGGATTCGAGCCGGACGGTCTCCGTACTCGGGCTGTCGTTGCGGAGCCGGAGGAGGCCTTTGCGTTGTTTTGTGCCGGGGACGGCGACGAGTTTGACCGGATCCGGGGCGGCCTGGATCCATTCACTGACAATGGCGTGGAGTTGAACGGGCTGTTTGGAGATATGGGAAAAGAACAGATCTCCCTGCACACCTCCGGCGGCGAGCGGGAGCAGAGAGAGCTGTAGGAGCAGTTCTTCCTGGGGTTTAATCTCGTAGGTGTCCGGGGTGGCTATCCATTCCGGGGGGGCGCTAATGGTGCCACGGACCGGGGCGTCTCCGGTGTTTTTAAGATGCAGGGTTTGCTGGGAGACAAACCCCACTTTCGCTTTTGGAAAATCCAGTCTGGCGGGAAGTTCGATGCGGCCTGCGCGATCGGTAATCCGGATCGTGACAGGTGCTTCGGAGGAAAAGCCGTTGGAATTTGCGGCCGCAAATCCAAAGGAGTCGCTCGTAATGGTGCGATCTTCCGGCGGACGGTATTCCACCAGGCCTTCAACTCCCGAAGGAGGTGTCAACAAAGTGGCTGTTCCGTGTGCGGGCAGGGTGCGCAACAGAAATTTGACCGACTCCGGTTGGGGGCCAATGACACGTAGGGGAATGAGAATGGTCTGTTTGCGGTCGACGACGATGGCCACAGGGGCCGGCAGGGGCGGGGCGGACGCGAAGTTGTCCTTTTTTGAAGTGCCAAAAATCGAGAAACCTTGCGTGGGAACAGGGAGGGCAACAGGCAGTACCAAAAGGAGCGTACAGAGACGCCAGTGGAGGGGAGAGTAGAGCACGGGAAGCTTTTGGAGCCCCTAAGATATGCGCTTGTTATGGCCCAGCTCAAAGGGGAACTCATAGAACACACCTTTTGGATTTTGCGTCTGGGGCGCGGACAGGTTCAATGGAGCGCTTATGGACGTACCCCGCCCTTTAGTGGGAATTATTATGGGCAGCGTGTCAGATTGGGAAACCATGAAGCACGCAGTTGAAACACTAGCACAGTTCGGGATTCCGCATGAAGCCCGGGTGGTTTCCGCACATCGCACTCCCGAGCTGATGGCCCAATACGCCAGGGACGCTGCGGCGACTGGTCTGCAGGTCATTATTGCCGGAGCGGGCGGAGCGGCGCATTTGCCGGGAATGGTGGCGGCGCAGACGTGGCTGCCTGTTCTAGGGGTGCCGGTGGAAAGCCGGGTATTGCGCGGAGTGGATTCCCTACTTTCGATCGTGCAGATGCCGGCAGGGATTCCCGTAGGCACTCTGGCTATTGGCGCGGCCGGAGCCCGGAATGCGGCTCTTTTGGCCGCCTCGATTCTGGCCCTGAACGATCCCGAGTTGCGTGTCAAAGTGGAGGCCTTCCGTGCAAAACAAACGGCTGACGTTCTCGCCGCCGAACTTCCCCTGGCACAATTATGAGTGAACCCAAAATTTTCCTGCCCGGCTCTACCCTCGGTGTGATGGGCAGCGGCCAGCTCGGCCGAATGCTGGCCATTGCCGCCCGCAGAATGGGTTATCGGGTTCATACATTCAGTCCCGAACGCGATACGCCCACGGGTCAAATTGCCGATTTGGAGGTGTGCGCTTCTTATGACGACGAGCAGGCCGTGCGCGCTTTTGCCAGCGGCGTGGACGTGTTGACCTTTGAGTTCGAGAATATCCCCGTGGAATCCATCCGGTGGGCTGCTGCTCACTGTGTGGTGCGGCCTTCGGGACAGGTTTTGCATCTGTGTCAGCACCGGCTTCGTGAAAAGGCGTTTCTTCGCAGTGCAGGTCTGCCCCTGGCCGATTTTGAGCCCGTCACCAGTGAGGCTGGCTTGCGCGAGGCGGTGGAGCGTCTGGGCGTGCCGTCGGTTTTGAAAACGGCGGCCTTTGGTTATGATGGAAAGGGGCAGCGTAAGCTTTCGCCCGACTCGGATTTGGCGGAAGCTTGGGCGGGGTTTGCGGGACAACACGCCGTACTGGAGGCCTGGGTGCCGTTTGAACGGGAAATTTCGGTGATCGTCGCCCGGAGCGAAGATGGGTCCACGGCGACCTATCCGGTGTGTGAGAATATCCATACCAACCACATCCTCGATCTGACTCTGGTCCCGGCCCGAATCAGCGAGCCGGTGGCCGCGGCCGCAGCGGCTCTGGCCGTCTCGGTGGCCAAGGCTTTGAATCTCGTCGGCGTACTGGCTGTGGAGCTGTTTTTACTGCCCGACGGCCGGATTCTCATCAACGAACTTGCGCCGCGTCCTCACAACTCGGGGCATTTCTCTTTTGACGCCTCCATTACCAGTCAGTTTGAGCAGCAGTTGCGTGCGGTGTGCGGGCTGCCGTTGGGTTCTACGGAATCGCTACGCCCGGTCGCCATGGCCAACTTGCTCGGAGACGCGTGGTCCAATGGGGAGCCCGACTGGCTGGCCGTGGCCGCAATGCCGGACGTGAAGTTACATCTGTATGGAAAGGCCGAACCTCGGCCCGGACGCAAAATGGGGCATCTTGTGGCGTTTGGAGCCACGGTGGAGGCTGCGGCCGAGACGGCGCGTGCCGCCCGGAGTGCGCTGGCCCGTGAGGTGCGCTAAATTTGCCCAAACCCATGCAAACCCGTCTTCTTCCCAATCTCGGCGAACCGTCGCTGGAGGCTGCCGTAGAAGCGGCCGCCGCGATATTGGCAAACGGGGAGTTGGTGGGGCTTCCCACCGAGACGGTCTACGGATTAGCCGGAGACGCGTTGAATGCGGCTGCGGCTGCCCGGATTTTTGAGGCTAAAGAGCGGCCTTTTTTTGATCCTCTCATCTGCCATCTGCCCGATCAGGCATGGCTGGACCGACTCACCTTGATTCCGGCGTCGATGCGCCCTTTGGTGGAAGAATTAACCCGATCCTTCTGGCCGGGCCCTCTTACTCTAGTGCTTCCCAAGCGGCCTGAGGTACCCGATCTCGTCAGTTCGGGCCTCCCGACGGTCGCCGTGCGTCGGAGTGCGCACCCGCTTTTTACCGCCGTTTTGGAGCGGTTCGGCCGGCCCGTAGCGGCCCCTAGCGCCAATCGGTTTGGCCGGATTAGTCCGACCCGCGCCTCTCATGTGCTTCAGGAGTTGGGCGGCCGGATTCCGCTGGTTCTCGATGGCGGAGCGACCTTGCACGGAGTGGAATCGACCATTGTTGCCGTGGATTTGGAGCGCGGAGAGTTGCGGATTTTGCGCAGCGGCCCCGTCACTCACGAGCAACTCTCGCTTTTTGCCCCGGTCCACCTGCCCCAGCCGCTTTCGGCCGATCAACCTGAGGCTCCCGGTCAGCTCAAGAGTCATTATGCGCCGCGTACTCGAATGGTCCTCTCGGCCGAGGCCGGAAGTGGAGCCCCTTTGTCCGCAAGATGTGGCCTTTTGGCATGGCGCGAGGCGCGGGACGGATTTGCGGCGGTGGAGGTGTTGAGTGCGGCGGGGGATTTGAGGGAAGCGGCGGCGACGCTTTTTGACAAGATGCGCCGTCTGGACGCGGCCGGGTTGGATTTTATTGTGGCGGAACCGGTGCCTGCGGGTGGGCTAGGGGCGGCCATCAACGATCGGTTAACAAAAGCGAGCGCCTGAGCGCGCCGCTGGCGCTTCGAGAGTCCGCCGTGCGGTTTCTGGGTTTGTTCCGGGTTTTTCTCTGTCGGCTTTCTTTGATTCAAATCTTTCCGGAACGGACGACGCTCCTCCCGTTTCCTACGCAGCTCAGGGCCTTGGCTGCGGTGGCTCCTCGCCTAAGATTCCAACCCGGCGGCGGCGTCAACGTGTCTCTTATCCTCGGATGCGGGGATCTCGGTCAGAGTTGCTTCGGTAAACAACAGGATGCCCGCCACTGAAACGGCGTTTTCCAACGCAATCCGCACCACTTTGCTAGGGTCGATGATACCGGACTCCACGAGATCCACGTATTCTCCCCGGGAGGCGTCAAATCCCAGATTACCCTTTCCTTCGCGCATACGGTTCACGACGACGCCGCTGTCGGTGGCCGAATTTTCCGCAATCTGACGTGCCGGTTCTTCCAGTGCGCGTTTGAGAATAAGCACCCCCGTGCGCTCGTCGCCTTCGCATAGTTGCGCTTCGGCTTCGACGGCCTCAATGGTGCGTAATAGAGCCAGCCCGCCGCCGGGGACAATCCCTTCACTCATGGCGGCTCGAGTGGCGCTTATCGCGTCGTCGAAGGCTTCCTTACGATTTTGCATCTCCGCTTCCGAGGGAGCTCCCACCCGGATGACGGCAACTCCTCCCTGGAGTCTGGCCAGCCGTTCGGAGAGTTTTTCACGGTCATATTGGGACGAGCTTTCCTCAATCTGATACCTCAATTCAGCGCAGCGAGCCGCCAATCCCTCTGCCGAGCCGGCTCCCCCGACCAGGGTGGTATTCTCTTTGCTGATGACCACGCGCCGGGCCGTTCCGAGATCCTGGAGCTGGATTTTATCCAAACTGACTCCCAATTCGTCCGAGACCACCTTTCCTCCAGTCAGGATCGCTATATCCTGAAGTAATGCTTTCCTTCGGTCCCCAAATCCAGGGGCTTTTACCGCGGCTACCGTCAGTACACCTCTGAGTTTGTTGACGACCAGCGTTGCCAGGGCCTCTCCATCGACGTCTTCCGCTATGACGAGCAGTTGCCTGCCGGCCTTGGCGATTTGTTCCAGGAGGGACAGCAAATCGACTAGGTGTGAGATCTTTTTGTCGGTGAGAAGGATCAGCGGGTTTTCGAGTATCACCTCCATCTTCTCCGAATCCGTTACAAAATAAGGGGAAATATAGCCGTGCTCAAACTTCATGCCTTCGACCACTTCCATGGAGGTTTCTGTCGTGCGCGATTCCTCTACCGTGATGGCTCCTTCCGCTCCGACCCTCTCCATCGCTGCGGCCACGATTTCTCCCATTTTTACGTCATTGTGGGCCGAAATCGAGGCGACCTGAGCCTTCTCCTTTTGGGTCTCCAATTTTCTCGAGATCGCCTGAAGTGCCTGAATGGCCACTCTCACCCCCCGATCTAGTCCCTTTTTAAGGTCCAGCGCGCTTGCTCCTGCTGTCACATTCCGGACCCCGGCGGCAAAGATGGCGTAGGCCAGAATCGTGGATGTGGTGGTACCGTCGCCCACCTTTTCGCTGGTTCGTTCGGCCGCTTGGCGGATCATTTGGGCCCCGAGATTCTCGGTGGCATCGGGCAGCTCAAACTCCTTGGCAATGGTTACGCCATCATTACAGACCAGAGGTTTGCCCCATTTTCGCCCAATCAGCACACATTTCGATTTCGGGCCCAGGGTGACTCGTACGGCGTCGGCCAGAGCCGCAGCCCCACGGAGTACCTTTTCCCGTGCTTCGGCCCGGAAAAATATCTGTTTAGCAGTCATAAGCGGCGTGGATGTTCTCCCATCAGTTTAGACGGCGGCGGTTTCCTGATGTCGTCGGGCGCTTGCGAGGAGTTGCGTGACCTCCTCGTCGCTGGTCTGCGGAAAGTTTACGTACCATTCACCCACCGCCATGAATCGGTCCGGGGTCATGAGTGCGACCATTTCGTCCACGCGAGGCCGCACCTCATGATACGTGGACCGTGCGGCGGTTGGCACTCCCACCACCAGACGGGCGGGATATTCGGCTTGGATCGCTCGAATTGCGGCTTTCATGCTGGAGCCGGTGGCGACGCCGTCGTCGACAAGGATCACCGTTTTACCCTTCAGCATTGGCTTCGCACTACTCCCACGGTAAGCGAGCACGCGTCGTTTAATCTCTTTCTCTTCGGTGGCCGTGACGGAGTCGATGACTTCGCCGGGGATATCCAGACTCTCAATGACCTGGTTGTTCAGGGTTCGGAATCCGCCTTCGGCAATGGCGCCCATGGCCAGTTCGGGGTTTCCGGGCGTCCCAAGCTTGCGCACCACAAACACATCCAAGGGGGCGTGCAGGGCGCGGGCCACTTCAAAAGCCACAGGCACGCCGCCCCGTGGCAAGCCCAAAACCAGTGTATTCGGCTGGTTGGCGTAATGTAACAGTTTATCCGCCAGGAACTGGCCGGCTTCGGTTCGGTTTAGGAAACATTCTCTCATAAAGGAGACCTCCGGGGTGGAAATGCCGGAGGGCGGTTAGTCGATGGAATCCGGGTGCCGGCGCAGATGGTCTGAAAACCAATCCGCCGCCAGACGGGCAACGGCCGCTAGGGCTCCGGGTTCCGGGAAAAGGTGGGTCGCTCCGGGAATGACCTTGAGCTCCTTTTTGCAGCGGAGCACCGAAAAAGCCTTCTCGTTGAGTCGTATCACGGCCTCGTCACACCCTCCCACAATTAGCAACGTCGGGACGTGAACCCGATGCAGGGCTGATCCGGCCAGATCCGGCCGACCGCCGCGCGAAACGACGGCATCAATTTTGTCTTCCCCTTCCACGGCGGCGAGCAGTGCGGCGGCTCCGCCGGTGCTAGACCCGAAGTAGCCAATGCCCAGATCGCCCATAAGCGGCTGTGCTCTGAGCCAGCGGGTGACGGTTGTGAGCCGTTTTGCGAGCAGGGGAATGTCAAACCGTAGATTGGCTGTATCCATATCCTTCGCCTCTTCCTCCTGGTTAAACAGGTCAAAGAGGAGTGTGCCGTTTCCTGAATCTCGTATAGTTCTTGCGACAAACTGGTTGCGTGGACTAAATCGGCTGCTCCCTTTGCCGTGTACAAAAATCACAATGCCGTTTGCCCCGGTTGGCACGGTGAGTTCGCCCTGAAGCGTGACTGGGCCGCAGGGAATGGGAATCTGGAGGTAAATTGAGGCGGGTTCAGTTTGAGCGAGCACAATTACTGAATCGGATCGGGACGATCGGGCGCTCTGTTGGAGAACGAAAATTTTTCCCAATCCTGAGCGTTTTTGAAGTCGTTCCAGCCGCCCTCCATCGTTCCGAAACTGCTTCTCGGTTGAAGCGACCGGTATGACCGAGCATCTTGTGGGGCAGTCATGGAAAACCAACCGCATTTGAAGGCTATAGATCTGCGCCGGAGCTTTCAGATCGGGCCGCGTAAAGTGGATGTCCTCAAAGGAATTGACCTCGAAATCCGGCGCGGAGAATCCGTTTTTCTCTGTGGCGCGTCGGGGGCGGGCAAAACCACCCTGCTCTACACCCTGGCCGGTCTCGAGCAGCCTGAAAGCGGCCAGGTCATCTTTGAAGGCGACGTTTTATATGCCCAGGGCGACGCCGCCGAGGCACGCCGCCGCAACCAGCGGATCGGGTTTGTGTTCCAGGGGTATTTTTTACTACCCGAACTGACCGCTTTCGAAAACGTGTTGCTCCCCTGCATGATCGCCGGCGAGTCCAAGGGGACCTCCCGAGATCGGGTGGAAGCGATCCTCGAAAAAGTCGGGCTGGCCGACCGCTTGCACCATCTGCCCGCCGAACTCTCCGGAGGCGAACAGCAGCGGGTGGCCATCGCTCGTTCGCTCATGAATGACCCCTCCATTCTGTTTGCCGACGAACCAACCGGGAATCTGGATTCGAAAACGGGCGCCGCAATCGTGGAGCTGCTCCTTTCGGTGGTGCGCGAAAAAGAGCGGACCCTTGTGGTGGTCACCCATGACCCCAACCTGGCATTGCGGGGCGAACGGCGCCTGGAAATTCAGGATGGAAAAATAGTGGGATAGTCGGCCCGAAACCGTTTGAATTCCATTGGCACAAGAATTTCACCCACCCTCCCATTATGAAGATTTATATCGACGGCAGTTTTTATCCTGAACCAGAGGCTAAAGTATCGGTTTTCGATCACGGCCTGCTTTATGGGGACGGTATTTTTGAGGGTATCCGCTTTTATAATGGCCGGGTATTTCGTCTGACCGAACATCTCGAGCGGCTTTATGATTCCGCGAAGGCCATTGCGCTCAAAATTCCTCTGAGCCTGGCCGAAATGGAGGAAGCCACTCTGGAAACAATCCGTCAGAATAATCTGCGTGATGGGTATATCCGACTTCTTGTGACGCGTGGGAAAGGTAATTTGGGGTTAAGTCCGGATCGTTGTCCGAAGGCGTCGATCATTATTATCGCCGATAAGATCCAGCTTTATCCCGAGGAGAAATACCAGAAGGGGATGGTGATGGTGACCTGTGCGACGCGTCGGGCGACTCCGGCCGCGTTGTTGCCTGCGGTCAAATCGCTCAATTACCTCAACAACATCATGGCCAAGGTGGAGGCTTCGCATGCGGGAGCCGACGAAGGGGTCATGCTCAACGAGCAGGGTTATGTGGCCGAATGTACGGGGGATAATATTTTTGTGGTCCGGCGCGGGGCGGTGACCACTCCGCCGGTTTATGCCGGGGCGCTTTGCGGGATTAACCGAGGGGTGGTTTTGGACATCTGCCACGAGCTGGGAATTCCGACGCGGGAGATGGAGATGACCCGGTACGATGTTTATACGGCTGACGAATGTTTTCTGACCGGGACAGCGGCCGAAGTGATAGCAGCCATCGAGCTGGATACCCGCCCGATTGGGGACGGAAAGCCGGGGCCGGTGACACAACGTATTATCGAGCGTTTCCGGGCCATCACCCAGAGCACTGGAACGGAAATCTATAAGTAACTCGAAAAATCGGAGTTCGGCTGGAATTTTACCGTTTGTTCAGCCGTTTTTGATGTAGGTTTAGGGAAGGTTTTTAGAAACGGCAAAGCGGGAAGAAACCCTATGTTGTGCGACGTTTGCAAATCTGAGAGTGCGTGTGTTTTTCTCACCCAAATTGTGGATGGAAAAATGCAGAAGGTGAACCTGTGCGAATCCTGTTCCAGGGAGCGCGGCGTGACCGATCCGACGGCTTTTGCGCTGGCGGATCTCCTTCAAGGGCTCGGCGCCGCGCAGGACGTGGAGCAATTGGCCGGGCGGGGACAAAAATGCGGCACCTGTGGGTTCACCCAGGCGGAGTTTAAGAAGACTGGCCGGCTGGGGTGTTCGGCCTGTTATGCCACCTTCACCGAAGGGATTACCTCTTTGCTCAGCAGTATGCACAAGGGCTCGAGCCATTCGGGCAAGGTTCCCGAAAGGCAGGCCCGCTTTGTGGAAAAGGAAAAGGCTTTGAAGGAATTACATGTTCAGCTCCGGCAGGCTGTAAAATCGGAAAACTACGAGGACGCAGCGACCCTGCGCGATCGGATCCGGCAACTTGAAGTGGAGGCTTAGAGGGTATGGCGATCCGCAAAATTTTGGGCAAAACAAGCGACTGGCTCGGCGGCGACGGACCTCACCACAACATCGTGGTGAGTAGTCGGGTGCGTCTGGCCCGCAACCTCAAGGGCACGCCTTTTCCCGGTTGGGCAAAAAAAGCCGAGCGTGTGACCATCCTCGAACGCATCCGGCCTCACGTGGAAGGGTTGCCGGAGATGGCGGAGGCGGTTTCGCTGGCCTGTCAGGATTTGTCCGCTTTGGAGAAACAGGTTTTGGTGGAACGGCATCTTATTTCGCGTGAACACGCCGCCAAAGGCCTCGGCTCGGCCGTGGTGATGAACCGGCGCCAGAATCTGTCCATCATGGTCAACGAGGAGGATCATCTGCGCATGCAGTCGATCCGGTCCGGGCTCCAGTTGAAGGCAGCCTTTAAGTCGGTCAACAAGGTGGATACCGAACTCGAACAGCAGCTCGACTTCGCATTCGATTCCACGCTGGGTTACCTGACGGCCTGTCCCAGTAACGTCGGAACTGGCATGAGGGCGTCGGCGATGGTGCACCTTCCCGGACTTGTGCTGAGCGAGCAGATCAACCAGGTCGTTCAGGCGGTCAACAAGATCGGGCTGGCGGTGCGTGGTCTGTACGGGGAGGGGACCGAGGCCTTGGGTAATCTGTTTCAGGTGTCCAATCAGACGACTCTGGGGGAAACGGAGGAACAGATTATCGATCGGCTCCAGAAGGTGATCCTTCAAATTATCGAGCACGAACAGAATGCCCGGATGACGCTCCTGCAGCACCGGTCGAGTACACTTTTGGATCATGTAGGCCGGGCGTACGGGATTTTGCGGTACGCTTATTCGATGAACTCCAAGGAAGCGCTCAACCTGCTCTCCCTGGCCAAACTCGGATGTGACCTTGGGTTTTACCCCGAGCCGTGGTCGGTGGCGGTGGACGAATTGTTTATCGAGACCCAGCCCGCACACCTTCAAAAAGGATCCCAGCAGAAGCTCGCGGCGGACGAACGCGACGGATTACGTGCGGAAATTATCCGGGGTAAACTCGAGGAATGTCCGACGCCGGCTATTCTGGACGTCCTAAGCAAAGTGCCGCCCTCGACGTTGCCGCCTAAAAGCGCGTCCCCTGAGGCGTAGGCGCTTTACTGGCGTGTCGTTCGGAGAGGGCTGTGCCGGCTAGGGCGCGCACAACCGCCAGAAGTGCCGATTCATTGGAGGAGAGGGTCATCTTCGAATGCCGGGTGGCTTTTCGAAAAAGAGAGAACGCGTTTGGCGCGGAATGAAAACGCCAAAGAGCCGGTAGACCTGAAGACGGCTGGAGGTAACAAAATAGTGGCGTTGGTTGTTTTTCTTGTCGGAAGCGTGCCGTGAGCAAAAATGGATGGATCAATGAGAACCTCGCGTTTGAATCTGCCGCTTTCGCTTCTTGTGCTGCTTTTATCCCAAAACGGCTCGGGGGAAGTGCGGGCAGACAGTTTGGGAGGATCGATTGTGATTTCTGGGGCCACGGGTTCTTTAGGATGGCTGGGACTGGGGGGATCGCAAGGACTGCTCAATTCAGGAACGCTGCTTGGGAATATCCCTTTGGTCAGTAGTACCGCTATCAATGGGGGCCTTAATGGGCCGGCTGGCGCGACTCAGGTGTTGCAAGTATCAGATGGGGCGCTCGTAAGTGTGAGTGGTGGATTTTCTACTGGGGTGCTGAAATTATTAGACGGAAGGTCCTTTAGTGTGAGTGGTAGTGTTCTTGGTAGGTTGTTCGATAATAATGATTTGGCGAATGTTGGTGGAGTGGCGGACTATCTCGGCGAGGGTGTCGTTCAGCTAAATGACGTGCTCCCAAATAATTCCTTAACACTGTCTGGGGGCACCTTGACTTTGTCCGGTGGCAATTCTCCGATCTTAAAGATCCAGAAAGCGAACAACGTCTTCACGGCCTCAGGATCGGCTTCGTCCCCGAATGTGGGATTAGCCACCGGGGGCTCTCTTGTTTTGGCGACCGGCAGTGGCTCTTCGGGTTCCAACGGGATCGTTTCGGTGGATGCGGGAAAGTTGCTCACGCTCGATGCGGCAGCGCTCGGTGGTGGGACACTTGCGCCGGGCCTTTCGTTTCAGTGGTTCAAGAATGGAATTGCGCTTCTGGGGGCGACCAATGCTTCCCTGACTTTACCCAAGGTCTCGGCCCAGACAGCGGGGGAATATTCCCTTGAGTCGAAGTCGGCCGCGGCTCCGGATCTGACCACCACCAGCAGCCTTAAGCTAACCGTGCGCGATCCCTTCGCTTACCTTTACGGACGCATAGGCGCACTCACAGCGAAGCTTTCGCTGACTCCTTTGGCTAAGGCGGGGCCTGTGCCTGCCTTGTTGTCTGCAAACCTCACCAAAGCCGGATCCCTTTCGGTGACACTTTCCATCGGCGCCAAGGTTTACCGGCTTGCGGGCAAATTTGATAAAGACTGGCGGTGGGTGGTGGCATTCCCTCCGGGGTTTGTGGAGTCGGAAATGGAGTTTCTGGTGTCCTGGCCG
>CAMCYN010000084.1 GCA_945883955.1 Akkermansia muciniphila | reverse complement strand
CGTTGTCGTTCGCGCATGAGTTGCTGGCGCTGGCGACTCATCGCGCGTTCCCTCTCTTCGTCCACCGTCGGAATACGTACCGTGCTAAACGCCTTCTTATTACCCAATTCGTATCGATCCAGACGCTGGCATAGCGCTGCGGCATCCAGCCGGTCGTTCTTCACGCCTTTGCCGAGTTCGTACCAGTTCTGAGGTTGCACTACGTAGTTCTTGATGCCGAGTTCCTCCAACCGGCGATGCAGATGAAATCCGAAAGCCCCCGCTTCGTAACAAGTCACGACGTTGCCTGTGAGCTTCTGTTGCTTAACCACGAACAAGAGCAGTTCGTCGTAGGTCATCTTCTGCACCGGCTGCGGAGTCGCGCCGTCGTCCTGCCGGGGTACCCAGTAATATTTGGCGTGGGCGTCGATGCCGAGTTTGATCGCTTCGTAAGAGGCAGTGGATTGGGAGGATGTGGAGGTTGTCATCGCTTTGAAAATCGCGGGATCTCGCGTGGCTCAACAACCTCATGTCATCTATCAGTTCGCTTAGTTTCCACGGGTGGCGGATATGATTCGGGTGCGAGATGCTTCCATCGCCTTGTATGTGGCTAAAAAAGGGCATTTGAAGGCATTGATCCTTCGGCGAAAAAGTGTTTTATAGAAGTCCGTCCCGTGCATGTTATCGAGGGCGACCTTGGTGTAACGGGGGTGTCAGGATCCGTAGGAGTTTCCAAATGGTTCATGGTGATATTTCTAGCAGCAAGGACACTGTGGGTGTCGCGGTTGTTAACTACAAAATGCCCCGGTTGCATAATCGTGCCGAGGTCTTGGAGAATGCCAAAGCCATCGCCAAAATGGTGGAGGGTATAAAGCGCGGGCTTCCCGGGATGGATCTCGTGATTTTTCCCGAGTACAGCACTCACGGCATTATGTATGACAGCGCGGAAATGTATGAGACCGCGTCGATGGTTCCCGGTGCCGAAACTGAGATTTTCGCGGAGGCGTGCCGGAATGCAAAGGTTTGGGGGGTGTTTTCGCTAACAGGAGAGAGGCACGAGGAGCATCCAAACAAGGCGCCCTACAATACATTAATCTTGATGAATGATCAGGGGGAGATCGTGCAGAAGTATCGGAAGATAATGCCGTGGGTGCCGATAGAAGGGTGGTATCCGGGCAACTGTACGTATGTGAGTGAAGGGCCGAAAGGGCTCAAAGTTAGTCTGATTATTTGTGATGACGGAAATTATCCCGAGATATGGCGGGACTGCGCGATGAAGGGTGCGGAGCTGATTGTGCGTTGTCAGGGCTATATGTATCCCGCGAAGGAGCAGCAAATTATCATCAGCAAAGCCATGGCTTTTGCGAATAACGTCTACGTTGCAGTGGCGAATGCCGCTGGCTTTGACGGAGTGTATTCTTACTTTGGGCATTCGGCATTGATCGGTTTTGACGGACGCACCCTGGGCGAATGTGGCGAGGAAGAAATGGGGATTCAATATGCAGCGCTGTCGAAGAGTTTGATTCGCGATTTCAGGAAAAACGGGCAGTCGGAAAATCACCTCTTCAAGTTATTGCATCGTGGTTACACGGGCCTGATTAAATCTCACGAAGGTGACAACGGTGTCGCTGCTTGTCCCTATGACTTCTACGCCCAGTGGGTGAATGATCCTGAGGGAACCCGAAAACGTGTGGAGTCATTCACCCGCGATACCGTGGGTACCGAGGAAGCGCCGATCGACGGGATTCCAAACGCGACTACTCCGAAACACGGGTAATGACTGGAGCGATGGAGAAGTATTTCATCGCTGCGGATCCTTATTATCAGACGACAGGGGAGGAGTGTATGTTGTTTGAGGCAGCGTATACACAGCGTCTGCCGGTTTTGTTAAAGGGACCGACCGGCTGCGGTAAAACGCGGTTTATTGAATATATGGCGTGGCGCTTAAAACGTCCCCTCGTGACTGTGGCATGTAATGATGACACGACTGCCGCTGACCTCACGGGACGCTGGTTACTCGATTCCAGTGGCACAAGCTGGCAAGACGGGCCCTTGACCCTCGCCGCGCGCTCGGGGGCAATCTGTTATCTGGACGAGCTTGTAGAAGCGCGTGGGGATACCACGGTGGTTATTCATCCGCTGACGGATACCCGGAGAGTTTTGCCATTGGATAAAAACAACGAGATCGTGCAGGCGCATCCAGATTTTATGCTGGTTGCGTCCTACAATCCAAATGCGCATAAACATCTCAAATCGTCGACGCGCCAAAGATTCTGTGCCTTGGAGTTTCATTATCCGTCGCCTGAAATTGAGGCTGCGATTGTGGCGCACGAGTCGGGTGTGGCGTTTGAAATGGCCACGCGTCTGGTGGCATTGGGAAAGCGGACTCGCCGTTTACGGGAGCAGGGGCTGGAGGAAGGTGCATCCACGCGAATGCTTGTCTATGCGGGACAATTGATCTCCAAAGGGGTGGCCCCTTTGCTGGCATGCCGAATGGCGATCGCAACGCCTCTTTCCGACGATCCCGACGTTGGCGCCGCGTTGCTCGCAACGGTAGACGCCTCGTTTTAGGGACAATCCGTGCGTGTTATCATCTCACTTTATCTACGGAGTTTATGGGATTTGACTCCGCCAATTCACGAAATTCCGCCTGCGGATCCGCAGCGTTTCTTTATTTCACCGCTTGGTTTGCACCTCCCGAAATCAGCACCTGAAGGACTGGGAGAGATGTGGTTTTGGGCTGCTTCCTCACATGTTGCGGCGCATTTGAAATTTGGCCGCGGCCAATTTTCGCCTGAGGGATTGCGCCCGGTGACCCAAGCGTTGGTGGGATTATTGGAGGATGTTCGTGTGGAATGGTTGGCGGGTCGCGAATTGCCAGGGCTGCGACGAATCTGGCTTCGATTTCATCAGATAGCTGCAACGTCGACACCGGGCTTCGAGGAGCTCTTGCTGCGGCTTTCCCGAGCTTTGCTGGATCCGGATTATATCGACTCGCATCCATGGGTAGCGAAGGGGCGAGCCTTATTTTTTGGAGACGAGGCGGGAACAACACCACTGGCGATTGAGTCGCCCGAGGCGATCCGGGTGGCGGCATCCCGTCTTGGGAATGATATTGGCCAAATGCGTTTGCAGTTTAATGCCCGCCTGTATCGGGCGGCGCCGAGTTACCGGGATGATAACAGTCACCTGTGGCTGCCCGATGAAAAGAAGGCTGATGTGGTTCACGAATTGGAGGCTATCAGGCAGGGTGGAGGGTCCCGCTCTGGACAGGCAAATGCAGCTCCCGTGGTGGAACAATTTCAGTATCAAGAATGGGACAGGACGGTACCGATGGTTCGTCCCAAATGGGCGACGGTTTTGGATAAAGTGCCAGAAGGAACGAATGTTTCGGCTGACACGAGATGCCCCCGGGTTCGATGCGAGTTGCCAGGTTTGGGGCGGCGGGGATGGGTTTCTAGGCAACTGGCCGGACCTGAATTGGATGTCGATGCGCTTATTGAGGCGCAGGTGTCGGTTCGGATGGGAGCGAATCGGAGTGCGCAAGTTTACCGACAGCGCGTGAGGGGCCGGGAAAGTGGCGCGACACTTTTCTTACTGGATGCGTCAGCGTCTACTGGGATTCCATTGGGTGCGGCTGGCACTACGGCGCTTAGGCGATCCCAGGAGGCGTTGCTTTCATGCGTTTGGGCTTTGGAAAAACGGGCGGCAAAGTGTGCGATTCACAGCTTTTGTTCCGATGGTCGGCATGCGATCCATTATCAGAGAATCAAGGAGTTTGATGAGCGCCTAAATGCGGAAAACCGAGCTCGATTGTGGGGAGTGCGGAGCCGGCTATCAACGCGGATGGGAGCGGCACTGCGGCATGCGACGCGCCTAGTGTTGAAGCAAAAGAGGGAGTTTTCCCGGGTATTGTTGTTTACGGACGGGCGCCCGCATGACGTGGATGTTTTTGATTCACACTATTTGGCTCAGGACGCGCGGCACGCGGTGCTGGAAGCGTGGCGGCGGGGGGTAATGATTCAATGTGTCTGTTCAGATATAAAAGCGCTGGGGGAATTAAAGCGGATCTTTGGAGTAGGAAATGTGGAGGGGGTGGCGGAATTAACTGAGCTGCCGTTGGCGATGGAAAGGCTGCGTGTGGGTATCGGCTAAGAGGTCGCACGCGCGGATACCGCTTTCGATTCTTGTGGATCTCCTGCTCGGGCTTTTCAAGGGGTCTCAGAGGTTTTTAGCTTTGTTTTCCTGGAGCCAACGGAAGCTTAACGGACCTGACACGATAGGCGCGGATGTTGCACCCCATGTCCCTCTATACGTGCACCGCTAAAGGCGTCCCCGGCCGGCAGCAATGGAGGACTGCGTCCGAACGGCACAGTGAAGTGGTGCGTTTGTTTGGATCTACTGTAACGCCAATTGTGGATCTGAGACACGAGCCGCTGGGCACTGGCAGCCCTTTATTGCCTCTCTCTACTGCCACCGCGTCTTGAGACATGAGGCAACCTAACCCGGCCTTGAGTTGCTCGAGGCTAGTGGCCGGACGCTTTCGACGCTGACTTTCAGCTCTCCACAGTACCCGTCCCAAGAGAGGCCTCACATTTTTGTGTCTGCCAGTTACGGGAACATCCTCACGACTTCATCGTCAAATCCACGCTCGATTCGACCAAACAGCGCCCCCTCCAAGAAAGCGTCGCCGATTTCCTCTCTCGCTCCCACTCCGAAGGCCTCCGAAACGCAGCAGCCGTACTGGTTAACGTCCCCACCGGAGAAATCCGCGCCACTGGACACTTAAAGTCGTCGACGAGGAAAGGCGCACCGCTCACACCAGCATCTACGTGAGCGCTACGTCTTGAGGGAGCGAGCGCCTGCCGGAAATCTTCCAACGGACCGCTTTAATCCGGTTCCCGGGTCTGGGGCATTCTTTGTTTACGCGCCTATGGACGCTTTAATGGTGCCCTCTCACCGGTTCGGCCGAAATTCTTTACAGGAAAGCTTTCCGCCATTCTTCCTCCTTAAAGCCGACAAGATGGATCTTTGCCTCGGGATCCGTCGCAAATGGGCGTTTTATTAAATTGCCGTTTTCCGCAAGCAATAACAAAGCCGCGTCTACGCTCAGGGTCGCTATTTTATCCTTCAGACCGAGGGCTCGATAATCCTGGCCGGACACGTTAAAAAGGGAGCGTAACTCGTTGCCGCGCGCCTCCAGGACCGTCTGAAGTTCTGCAGGGGAGGGAGGCGTTTCCCTAATCGGTATTTCCTCAAATGGGATCGCCTCGGCTTTCAGCCATTTAATGGCGTTCCGACAGGTCGAACACCCTTGGTATGTGTAGATTTTAAGCATGGAATAAAGCGGTTGCGACCAATCTTACCCGGGTCATCCGGTGGTTTCCGAGGCCGCAATTGGCGGGGCGTGGGACTCAACCCTTCTGGATTTCGGGAAAATCCAGTGACGGTAGACCCGGAATCTCCAGCCGGGAACTGTCCGCATCAAAATACACCATAAGCAGTGTCGCAATAATCACGCTGCTTAAAAGGAGCAACCAGCCGACAAACCGGTTGGAATGAGTCAGCGCATCGTCTGGGTGCCCGATTTTATTGCCGCTAATCATGGCCAAGGCTATCCCGTCGCGATGCCGGACGGTATGCAACAACAGGCCGCTGAGATGGGCGATAACAAGCACTGTAAACGCATTTGAGAATCGTTTATGCCAAACCTCGCCCAGATCGGGATTGAAACCGGTCCAGATCAGGCCAACCAGGGATAAATACATCAGCCACGCGACACAGACCGTGGCTGGATTATGGACCTCTTTACCCGAGGGACGGCCACGCAGAGTCGCCGCCAGATAACGGAGCAGCCCCACGGGAGAGACGAAATAATGAAGCCAGCGGTTATGGCGTGACCCCACGAATCCCAGGGCGAGGCGCATCCCAAGAAATACCACGGCCATGATCCCGGAGATCATGTGATATTTAAAAATTATGCCTTCCGGATGATAAAAGGTGCCCAGAACTAACGACAGGCTAAAGGAGCCCGCAAATCCCCAATGAAACAAACGGATTGGAAGATCCCAAACCAGAACCTTTCCGGAAGGCAGGCCCATATTATGCAAGAGCCAGCGTCATAGGATTCGGTTTAATCAGGCCGGCATTGGTTGATAACCAGGCTTTCCATTTTTCGGAATCAAAGCCGAAATCTTTGCCGGTAGCCGCCACAAGTTCCGCCCGGGCACACCGTGCAAAACAAACCCGCGCCTCGTTTAAAAAGGAAAGCAACCAGTGGGCTCCGTCCACATCTCCGCACCGGAGCGCGGCGCGTGACAAAGCGAGGTGTAAATACACGTGCCGTTCCGCAATTATATCCTGAGATTTCCGAAGATCTCCGGTACGCGATACGACCCGGTTTTTGAACCGGTCCGCCTTTAAGAGCCGTTGGAGCGAAGGAATCGCCGTGGGTGAGGCAAAACGTTCGTGACTGCATGCTAGCGTATAAACGTATCCCCAAAATGTTTTATAATCGTGAGCCTCCACGTCCAAAGATTCCCCGAGTTTATTGAGTAATGGAACAGTTCTGGCCTCTTTGGCGAAGGTTAATCCACCGAGCATTAAGGCGATCTCCGCCTCGTAACCCTGGTCGGGCATGATATGATGGTATTTCTCTCTTCTGCTTTCGCCAAAAAGATCCGTGCTCAGGGCCTTTCCATTTAAGCCGCCTTCGACATTCCGAAGATAAACCTCAACGCCTTTATCGGCTCCCAGAAAACATAATAGCCTGGCGAGCGACGGATTGATCCGTTCGGTATAGCGAGCGAGTGCGGCCAAGGCTTTATCACGTGGCAGGAGACAAAGCTGGGCGGAAGGAGTCAGGCTGTTATCGATGTCGCTGGCTTCGGCTACCCGCCGCGCAAGTTCTGCGGGGCCCGATGGAAAGCCGAAGTCGTCGGCAGCAATATCCGAGGGGTGTAACATTTCCTGTTCGATAAGCCGTCTTTGAAGTTGGGAGACGGGAATATCGCGGGGGAGAACGTTGCGTTCTTTAGCCAGACGCAGGGATTCGACCACCATCATACCCATCACACAAAGATCGCGTTGCATCCGTGCCAGCGACAAAGCGTCGTGGGTGGCGCCATAAGCTTTGCCTGCCAGAACCACATTATCGAGTTGGCGGGGGATCAGTGCGGAGTAGGGGATACTTGCCCTATAAACCGCGTCCCATTTAATCGGAATAAACCCCGCCTTGGCGGCGTCACTCGTAGCGAGCCCTTTAATGTCGGGATTGGATTCGACCCGGAGCACGGTGTCGGCGAATTTGCGTTCGGCGAGTACATCCAGGAAGCTCAGACGGTTTCCACACGAGATATGCCGGGATTCGCGCGGGGCGAGGTAAAAGGGATGCGGCGAATGAAACGCTTTGGGGGATAATTTACCGTTGCGGCGCATCGCCAGGATGAAGCGGGTGGCGTCGGAGGCGCTGCGTTCATCACAGGGGGACAGGAACGGGCGTTTGGCTTCGGGTTTGCCGGGAGTGAACCCGGCGTAAGAGGCCCAGAGCGTCATTTCATCGTGTTCGCCGCCGAACGTGTAGCCACACCCGGCCCAGGCGCACAGCGAACCGTCACCGGTGGCATCAATGAGAGAGGAGCCCTCGATGGCGGTCAGTCCAAACGGGGTGACGAGGTAGACGCGGCGGATGTGCCGGTTGAGATGCTCCACGCCTGTAATACAGGAATGGAAAAGAACCCGGGTGCCGGCCTTTTTTACCCCCTTAAAGAAGCCCGGCGCGTTAATCCCATCGTTTTCAGCGCCCATAGCGGCGTAATAACGTTCGAATGCTTTGGTTTTATTTCCAAACCAAAGTTTGCTGACGCCGCCGATCGTGTTGGTTCCACCTAATTCCAGACCGCGTTCGAGGCATACCGCTTTAAATCCGAGTTCACCCGCCTTATAAGACGCCGCATTGCCGCTGGTACCTCCGCCTGCAATTATCAGCTCACTCCCCAAAGCCGCTTTGGGCGGGGTAAACAATACTTCCGTGAATTCTGCTCCGGGTTCGGAAAAGCCGGGATCGAGAAAGCTATGTAAAGCTAAAGTGGGATTGGACTCCGCCGGGATCCCTTTGTTCCACATCTCATAAACCGGGCGAGGCGAGGGCAGGGCGGGGAAAGCGCCGGTGATCTCTTCCAGCGCGTTTGGAAAGGCGGCAAACAAAGCCGTAGGATTCTTTAACAGAAGCGAACCGTCCTTGTTTCCATTGACCCCGTGTGGGCCGAATACAAACAGGTTATGGAAGGCCTCGATCCGGCCCTTATTGGATTCGAGCTTGTCCAGTCCGCTGCATAAAAATCCGTCCGATCCACGGAAACGTTTTTCGGAGCCTTCAAACGGACAATCCAGCGCCGCCTCATAAATACGTTCAAAATCTTCCGAATAAGCCAGAGGCCCTGAAGCGGGAGATTCGAGAGTGGCTTCAAAATCGGCGTAATAGTGGTGGAGTTCCACGCGCATTTTTGTGCCGTTGGCAGCGGTATATTGCGTGGACCTTTTAGAGGCAGGGGCGGTCAGTTCCGCCACATAAGAATAACGTCGTGGACCGGTTATCGGAGCGAAGGTTGCCCCGGCGGCGCGTGCCACCGTGGCTTCCTGCGTACAATCGACAATCATCGGGCTTTCCACCCCGATTAATCCTGTTTTGCCCCCAAAGATAACGCCGTGTAATTTTCCGTTAGATCCGAGAGCAGCGGCGACGGGAGTGTTATAATAGAACCGGACATTGGCCTCCGATAATTGATCCTCGATCGATAAAATAGCCCGGGTCGAGTTGTAATAAAGGCGGCCATCTTTTGGGACAGCGAGCGCCTCGGCATTTGCGACATTTGCAAGCAAGGCAGGAACCCCGGCTGGATCGCTCGTTTCCAGCCAAGTGCGTAAACACGTCACCCCTTCCTCGAAGGGATTTACCCTATCCATCATCAGCACGGTGCGTTTGCCACTGCGAGCGGCCCGGATGGCCAAATCACAAGCAAACAGGGTGCTACCGCAAATGAGGATCTCAGCGGGTTCCAGAAGGGAAATGGCCGTTTTGCCGTCGGTACGCGGCGCGGATTCGCGGTCTTCCGAGGCGCCATACAGGTTTTTCCAGGGCGCGGCGGCTGCGATAAGAGTGGAAGCGGAGAGTTGTAAAAACTGGCGGCGTGGGAAGTTCACGGGGAGGTGTGTGGGGGTGAAAGCGACAGGGACAATCTAAGCGTATCTTTGCCAAAACACATGTCACGCAAGCGCGGGAAGCTCAATCGGCTCTACGAGCGACAGAGCCGGCACGCGGGCTACACTCGGGCTTTATGCGTGTGGTCTTGCCTCTTTTGATTCTGCTGGTCGGTTTTCTTTTTGATCTCGTTTCGAGGGTGGTAGATCCTGCTCTGATTCGGGCCCCCTACCTAAAGCCACTCGCCCACCTTCAAATTTCCGGCCCTCAATTTACTCCCATGAAAATGATTCGCCCTTTCCTTGCGCTGACATTCGGCGTTTGTAGTTCGTACTCGACCTGGCTGGCGTATGCGGCTGATCCGGCCCCTCATAAACGGGAATCTGCCGCAGATGGGGAGGTGTCCCTGGAGGAGATTGTCGTAATGGGGAAACGTTCCGACGTGCTGGGGATTGCCCCGACGGCTTCGGAAGGAACGCAAAGTGGTGAGGATCTGCGGGCCCGACCGCTGTTACGTCGGGGGGAGGCCCTGGAAAGTGTGCCGGGCATGGTGGTGACCCAGCATGCAGGCGGAGGGAAAGCCAACCAGTATTTCCTGCGTGGCTTCAACCTCGACCACGGTACCGATTTCGCCATGAGCCTGGATGGAATGCCCATCAACATGCGTACGCACGCTCATGGGCAGGGTTATGCAGATTTGAACCTGCTTATGCCGGAATTGATTGAACGCGTCGATTATTTCAAGGGCACTTACACGGCCCGAAACGGGGATCTTTCCAGTGCCGGAAGCGCGGACTTTCATCTATTCGACGTATTACCCAAAGGGTTTGCGAGCGTTGAGATTGGTGAAAGAGGTTATTATCGGGGCGCTCTTGGAAATACATTCTCTGTCGGGTCAGATAAGAATTCGGGTAAACTAACCATTGCGGGGGAATATAATGGCTACGAGGGGCCGTGGGTTCTTCCGGAAAACTTCAAGCGCTGGAACGGTGTGAGCCGGTATTTTGTCGGTAACCAGGATGATCATCTGGCGCTTACTTTGATGGGGTATCATGGAAAGTGGCAGAGTACGGATCAGGTCCCGCTTCGGGCAATTGAGAGCGGGCAATTAAACCGCTTCGGTTATGTCGATCCCAGCAATGGCGGGATTAGTTCTCGTTATAGTCTTCAGTTAAAGCTGCAACAGCGGGATGCCACAACGACGACTAAACTTGATTTGTTTGGGGTTTATTACTCGCTCGATCTGTTTTCGAACTTCACCTACGCGATGGATAACCCGATTCAAGGGGATCAGTTTGAGCAGACTGAAAAGCGGTATGTTTTGGGCGGTACACTTTCACGCACCTGGGATTCCCTCCAGTGGTTCGGTGGGGATGCAGCGTTTACGCTCGGTTTACAAACTCGGACCGACCTCATTGATGGGATCGGCCTTTATAAAACCGAACAAAGAATCCGGCTATCTACCGTTCGTGTGGATGATGTCCGGGAAAACAGCATCGGGTTGTTCGCAGAAAATACGGTGCGCTGGACGCCCTGGTTCCGGACGGTGTCGGGGGTGCGTGCGGATGGTTTTCTGTTTGATGTGTCGGCGAACACGATTGGCAATTCGGGTGGTGAAGTAGCCGGGATTGTGAGTCCGAAATTCAGCGCAATTTTTGGTCCCTGGAAAAAGACCGAGCTGTACGCGAACTTTGGCACAGGGTTTCACAGCAACGATGCACGTGGCGTGAACAATACCGTGGATGTGACAGCGGGGACGCCGCTTTCGCGGGTGACACCGCTTGTGCGGACAGTGGGTGGGGAGGTTGGTGTGCGGACACTGCTGATTCCCAAGGTGACGGCGACTTTTACGGCGTGGACTTTGCACAGTCGGAGTGAGTTGGTGTACGTGGGAGATGCCGGAACCAATGAACCAGGTTCGGCTTCCCGGCGGTATGGTGTGGAAGGCGCACTTTATTGGGCCCCCAAAGATTGGCTCACCGTGGACGGAGAATTGGCGCTGACGCGTGCGCGCTTTGAAAATAATACAGCAGGGTCCTATATCCCGTACAGTGTGCCGTGGATGTTCAGTGGCGGGTTTGTGGTGGGGGCGCAGGGCCAGAAGAAGGGATGGTTTTCCGGCACCCGGCTGCGCTTTTTCGGCAAGCGGCCTCTGATTGAAGACGGCTCTGTGAATGGCCGGGAGACCTACACGGTGAATACGAATGTCGGTTACCGGACGGAACGGTGGGAAAGTGTGCTTGAATGCCTGAACGTTCTGAATCGGAAGGATCGCGACATCGAGTATCTCTACGACAGCCAACTCAGGACGGAAGCCGCGCCTGTGACGGACATTCATGTGCATCCGGCGGAGCCCCGGATGTTCCGTGCCCGGCTGACGTATCGTTGGTAACCGTGAAAGCCTGGAGAACTGGTTCCGGGACGCCAACAGCGCATCTAATGCCAGCTCCATTCTGGCGTGTTTTTTCAAGTCTCCTCACGTTCCGTGTCCAGATCGCCCGATTCCTCCGGTTGAGAAGGGATGGTCGATGTCCTGCAAAACGCTGCGGCAAGGGTTGGTGTGAGGGGGAAAGCGCCGTTGGTTTTGCGCCTGAGTTCAGCAGCGTCGCGCATGTAGGGCGTTTGCTGCGAGGGGGGATCGGGTCCCGGTCACTCAAGAGGAGCGATCGGCAGCAGGGGAAGCTGCTGACGTGCTCTTTCCCAGTCCTGACGCAATTCTTCCAGGTGCATTAGGCGCCATGAATTGACAAGATTCAGGGCTATGGGCGGCGAGTAGCGTCGGTGGATTGAACCCGAATCAATTTCTATCAGCGCCTCATGCTCCGCGTAAAACGCATGGAAGTGAGTCGGCGGGTGATCCCGGTAGTAAAACCGGACACTAATTCCGTAGAATCGGCTAACTTCAGGCACGGGCGATCTCGGTGCGGATAACCGCAAGTTCGTCGTAGGCTGCATCCGGACAAATCTCAATATCGTCAGACCATGAGATCTGGCCATGTTTGCCGATATGAACAGTCTGGAAGAAGGCTTCCTCAGCGAGAGGACCGAACACGCCGAGCCCCACATTTTGGGAGAGGTCAATTACGCCTTCGACGTGATCGGGATAAACGAGGCGAATCCGAAATCCAGAAAGCGGCTCGACGCTGATTGGCCTGTTCATGAGAACAAGATGTCGAAATTGCCAGGAGAGTTCAAGGGCGACAGGGCGAACCAGCGTTAGGCTTTGGCGGAAAAACCGACCGCGCTTTTGCCGAAGAAAATACGCGTTCGCGTGACATTCGATCGGCTGGATGGACGGCTACTATCGGGTCCTGCCTTAATCCATTTCACCCGGTCCCAATCTTCTCTTATGCGCGTTTCCCTGTCCCGTTTCTGGCTCCAAACGAGTGTCGCCTCCCTCTTGCTTCTGGCCGGATGCGCCGGCGTCTCAGCCGATCCCGCAGTCGCGCCCCAGAAGGGGGACACCGTTCTAAGACGAGTGGCGGACGGGATTCTTGCGGCAAGCACCCGGCGACTCATTGATCACAACACCGGGGAAACCTTTACGGACAGCGCTGCGCTGGAAGCCCGGCCCTCGGTGACGATCGAAAGTGAGTTCAATGCCTGGTATTACCAGACGTGGCTCCTGGCCAATGGAATGCGTCGGGTGGCGGAGTCCCTTGACGAACCCCGGTACCCCAATTACGGGGAGGAGAACCTGGAGTTTCTGTATCGGCATTTGCCTTATTTAAAAAACAACATGCCGCAGGGATGAAAGCTGCACCCGTTGGGGACGGAAAATTGTCGCCTGTGGAGTTTTATTTCCGGATCGGCGCTTTGTGGCAGACGGGGCTGGCGCCGCTGGTCGAAGAACGTCAGGAGGCGGCCTGGGACGTCAAATACGAGGAGTTTTTGGCCCTCATGGACGCGTTTTTGGCTCAGGAAACCCACTTCGAGGACGGCACCTTCTACAGGGCCAAGAAAGGGCTCATGACGGATGACCCGTATATGGCCGTCCCGTATTTGATCCGGAAATGGAAGCACACAGGCGAGGAATATGTTTTGTAAAACACTTTGCAGCAGAATCTTGGCACTCAAAACGGGTGCTCGATCCGGAGCTGGCGTTGCTGAGTCATCTCTGGGATATGAAAACGGAAAAAGCTTCGGGAATGTTCTGGGGTCGGGGCAAAGGGTGGACGGTTCTGGCCCATGCCGAAGTGCTGGCGGCGCTGCCGAGGGACCATCCGCGCCGGGCCGAAGTGCTGGCGGCGTATGCGCGGCGGATGGACGGAATCCGCAAATGCGAGGATCCGGAAGGCGGCTGGCATCAGTTGTTGGATCACCCGGAATCGTGGGTGGAGACCTCGGCTACCGGGGTGCTCACCTACGGGATTGCGCGGTGTGTGAACGAAGGCTGGCTGGATGTTTCCTTTGCCGAATCCGAACGCCGGGGCTGGGCGGCTCTGGAGAAAAAGGTCACGGAAGAGGGAGATGCGCTTTTAATGCGGCCTGGCAACGCCCCGACCAATTTAGCAAGGTTTTTACAACCATTGGCAGCTTTACCAATATCCGTGGTGTTGTCAGCAAGGGGGCTGAAACCGGTGGGAATGTGTTTCCCGAACTTGTGATGAAGACGGAAAAGAAAAATATCCGGATCTTTTCCCAGGACGGTTCGCGGGATCTTACTAACGAAGCGCCCGTCAGCCTGAATCGTCATTGTGCGTGGTACTGCCTATTAGACGCACAGGCGGAGGATACGGTTCTGGCGGGGGCAAGCGGTGGCGTATTATTCCGCCGCCAGACTTCCGGCAAACACGGGCGGC
>CAMCYN010000083.1 GCA_945883955.1 Akkermansia muciniphila | reverse complement strand
GCCAGCCTCCAGGAATGCACAAACCAAAGGTACCTTCGGATCTATCCCGGGACTCAAAATCGCGGCACCATACTCTTCAATCCCAACAAACGCGTCAGCCCCGCAGCGCAGGTCGATGCCGCTAGCGATTAGCGTTGCCGCACGTGCGGCCAACGATTCGGCGGAGGCGGTATCCAGGACGCAGACAGAGAGGCCTTCGGCGGCCAACAATTTTGCCGCAGCAATCCCACTCTCTCCGGCCCCGAGGACGGCGGTTTTCTTCGAATGATTCAGTGTAGAATTCACCGGAGTTTAAGCGTGGCTAAGGCTAGGAGTGCGAACAGGAACGAGAGGATCCAGAACCGCACAATGACAATATTCTCGGGCCATCCCTGAAGTTCAAAATGGTGGTGAATTGGGGCCATCCGAAACACCCGCCGTCCCTCGCCTTTCATCCGTTTGGTCACTTTAAAAACTATGCGCTGAATGAGAACGGATGTGGCCTCGATCACAAAGACCCCTCCTACAAGCACCAGCAGGAGTTCCTGTTTGCAACAGATGGCGACTACTCCCAAAAGGCCGCCAATGGCGAGTGATCCCGTATCGCCCATGAAGACTCGCGCGGGATGCGCATTGAACCAAAGGAAGCCAATGGACGATCCCACCAACGCCATGCAAACAACCGACAACTCCCCTGCAAGTGGGTAGTAAGGGATCTGCAAATACTGGGCGACCTTCAGATTTCCGGCCGCATAAGACAGCACTCCATACGCAAAGGCGCTGGTGGCAGTGCAGCCTGCGGCAAGGCCATCGAGTCCGTCCGTGAGATTGACCGCATTGGAAGCGCCGACAATGACGACGGCAAAAAAGCCGATCGTCCACCAACTCAGATTCTCGATGATGGGCGCCTTATAAAATGGAACATAAAGGGCACGTGCCTGGAGATCCGTGTCCGGGTTCAACAGAAAGAACGCCGCGACCACACCAGCCACAGCAACCTGTCCGAGCAGCTTCGCTCTTTCGCTGGCGCCGGCAGAACTCTTTTTGGAAACCTTCAGATAATCATCCCAAAACCCCAAGGCACCGCAGGACAGGATTGTAAATATCGCCAGCCACACTGCGGCGTTATCTGGCCGGGCCCAAAGCAGCGTCGAAGCAATCAGGGTTCCGTGAAGCAGGACCCCTCCCATGGTCGGAGTGCCGGCTTTTTTACCGTGTAACTCAAACAGACGATGTACCTCTTCCGCCGTACGGATGGGCTGCCCGACCTTGAGTGAGATCAACTTCCGGATCACCCTGTGCCCGAATAGAATGGAAAGCAAAAATGCAGTCATCGCAGCGGCGACCGCCCGGAAGCTGATGTACTGAAATACGTTGAAGACTTTCAACCATTCGCCGCCCCCTTCGCTGAGTTTGTAGAGGTAAAACATCATAACTGTTCCACCTCCTCCAGGACTCGCTCCATGCGCGAGGAACGACTGCCTTTAACCAACACCAGATCCTCCCCCTCAACGCTTCCACGCAAAGCCCGCGCAGCCGAAGCGATATCGTTAAAATGATTCACCTGCTCCACACCGAGTTTTTTCGCCTCGTCTGAAATCCAGTCCGCTTCCTCGCCCACCGTGAGCAGCCAATCCACTCCGTGGAATGCAGCAGCCGCACCAACCCGACGATGCCCTTCTTGGGCAAACGGCCCCAGTTCCCCCATCCGGCCAAGGACAGCAATGCGTCTTCCAGCCATGGGCCATTGCTCGAGCGTGGCAAGAGCCGCCTCCATGGAATCGGGGTTGGCATTGTAAGAGTCGTCCAGAAAACGAATTCCCGCTACCTCCCGAAATTCCAGCCGTCCGTGCATGTGCCGGAAGCCGCACAATCCTTTAGCAGCCTGAGAAAGAGAAACACCCAAGGCCACACCTGCCGCTGCGGCCAAGGTCGCATTACGAACCATGTGTGTGCCCGGTACGGAAAGGTCTACCTCGGCTCTCTCGCCGTCGTGGAACAACGCGAAGCGGGTCCCTCCTTCACGGGCATACAGATCCACAGCCTGAACATCTCCACAATTGATGCCTGCGGTTAGGACATTCGCCCGTGTCATGGAGGCGATCTGCGGAGTGAACTCGTCTTCGGCATTCAAAATCACCGTGCCCGTTGCAGCTACCGCCCGGGCTAAACTCGCCTTCTCTAAAGCGATCGCCTCTTTGCTGGAAAGATGCTCGATATGCGCCATACCGATATTGGTAATGATCCCCACTTCGGGCTGCGCCATCTGAGCCAAAGGCCAAATTTCACCGGCATGGTTCATTCCCATCTCAACCACCGCCATGCCATGTTCGCTCCCACCGGACAGCAGGGTAAGAGGCACCCCGATGTGATTGTTCAGGTTACCCTGTGTACACCACCCCTTCATCGCCTGACTTAATACCGCGAAGGTGAAGTCTTTAGTGCTGGTTTTCCCGTTTGACCCTGTAATGCCTACCACACGGGCGGAAAGTGTCCGCCGATATGCCGTCGCCAACGCTTGCAAGCCTTCGAGAGTGTCCGCCACCTCGATGACGGGAAATCCGGCGCTCCGCCCCTTTTCCACAAGAGCGCCCGATGCGCCACGGGATGCGACTTCCGCCAAAAAATCATGGGCATCAAAACGATCTCCGACCAACGCCACGAACAAATCGCCGGCACGAACATCCCGCGAATCCGTAACGACGCGCTGAATCGAGCCAAGCGGAGCCCCTACGAGGGTTCCCCCGGTCCAGGCCGCGATTTGGGTAAATGCCGTCGAATCCATATATTAACGGACGAAATCAGCCGGGCGTGCATCCACCGCTGTCTGAGCAACCGCTAGATCATTAAACGGCTCCTTCTTTCCCGCCGTTTCCTGGGTTGTTTCATGACCCTTACCCGCGATAAGAACAATATCGTGTGGCCCAGCTAATTCTATAGCCCGGACAATCGCAGCCTTGCGATCGAGCACGATTTCGTAACGTCCGAGCCTCATGGCCGAAACCGTATCTGCGGCGATCGCAGCTGGGGGCTCACTTCGAGGATTGTCGGACGTCACAATGGCCCAGTCGGAAAACTCCTCCACTGCAGCTCCCATCGGAGCACGCTTGCTCCGGTCACGGTCGCCACCGCACCCGAAAACGGTGATGATGCGCTTTGGTTTTAATTCACGGAGGGTCCGCAGCACAGTCCGCAGCGCGTCCTCGGTATGGGCGTAATCGACAAAGACTCGGAAGTTACGTTTTCCGGGAACTGGCTCCAGACGACCGGGCACAGCGGGAGCTGAAGCCAAGGCCAAGACGGCCGTTCTGAGATCCACCCCCATAACGTGGGCGGCAGCCAGTGCGCTTAAGGCATTTAAAATGTTAAACGTCCCAATGAGAGGCAGACGCACCAGCCAGGAGCGACCATTGGCATCCAGCTGAAAGCTAGTTCCCTGGACATCCGCCTTGATATTGCTGGCTCGAAAATCACACCGCGCTCCGACGCCATAGGTAATCAGTGGAACCCCAGCCTGCTGCAACCGCCCACACAGCAATGCCCCGTAGCGATCCTCTGAATTGACCACAGCCGTGGCACGCTTAAACCGCTGGAAACCCAAGTTCAGAAACAGCCCGGCCTTGGCCTCGTAGTACGCTTCCATCGTCCGATGGAAATCGAGGTGGTCTTGGGTGAGATTTGTAAAAACGGCGACATCAAATTCGACGTTACGAACACGCCCCTGAACGAGCGAATGGGAGCTGACCTCCATCGCAACCGTCTTACATCCGGCATCTCGCATCTTTGCCAACAACGCCTGCAGATCTGCCGATTCGGGAGTGGTGTGCGTGGCAGGTAAAACGGTGTCTCCGATTTTATACTGCACAGTTCCAATCAGACCACAGCGCAACTGAGCCACGTCACAGATATGCTGGAGAAGAAACGCAGCAGTGGTTTTCCCATTGGTTCCCGTAATGCCGGCCACCTTCAGCCCTTCCGAGGGCCGTCCGTAGAAACTTGCCGCGAGATCGGCCAGAGCCGCCCTCGCATTCTGAACTAGAATTAGCGTCGCCTCACCACATTCCACCGATTGTTCGGATACAATGGCCACCGCGCCACGCCGCACGGCATCACCCACAAATTTGGCCCCGTCTGTGCTATTTCCAGGTAATGCGACAAAGATCGCCCCGGACTTCACCTTCCGAGAATCAAAGCAGATCGCTCCCACCTCTACGTCAACCGCCCGTTTGACCGATACGGTGTGAATCTGCGTAATCAGCTTTTGCAGATTCATCTGCGACCTCCATTCTCATTCTGAGCCAACACCCCGGGTAACTTCATAAATTCTGGCGACGGCGTCAGGTTCAAGTGCCGGGCGGCCCGGGTTGCGATACGCGAAAACACCGGAGCGGCAATCTGACCGCCATAGTTCAGATTTGACGGAGCGACAGCATCGTCGAGCAGCACTAACGCGCAAATTTCGGGTTTATCCGCCGGGAAGAATCCAGCAAACGACACAACATATTTGTTGTGCTCATAACCGCCTGTGGGAGAGATTTTTTGCGCCGTACCGGTCTTTCCTGCGACCTGGAAACCGGGAACATGGGCCTTTTCCGCAGTGCCCTTTTTACTCACAACCTCCATAAGGGCCTGCACGACTTTCTCTGCCACCTCGTGTGACATTACCTGACGCACCTCCACGGGAGCGAACTCCGCAAGACGCTGTCCGCTTGGATCGGTGATCGATGCAACAATCTGAGGCGTCATCAGGCGTCCGCGGTTTGCAATAGTACACATGGCATTTACCACTTGCATCGGCGTAGCCCCCACTTCGTGCCCCATCGGAATGTGAGTGATCGAGATTTTACTCCACCGATGCGGCGCATGAACAATCCCGGGGATTTCTCCCGGCAACTGCACTCCGGTGCGTTCTCCAAATCCAAAGCGCCGCACATACTCATAAAGACGCTGATCGCCCAGCATGAGGCCGAGCTTGGCCACTCCGATGTTACTGGATTTAACCAGGACATCATTCACCGTCAGATCTCCGTAGCCATGCCCGTGATCGTGCAAGGTGCTGCCACCGTAGGTGAACTTGCCATTTTCACAGTTCAAGCTCGTGTCCGCACGCACCAGCTTGTGATCCAAAGCGGCCGCGGTGGTCACAATCTTGAAAGTCGATCCAGGCTCAACCTGATCCATGATTGCGCGGTTTTTGCGCGTCTCATCTTTCACCCCTTCCCGTTGGTTAAGATCGTAGTGAGGCCGGTTGGCCATCGCCAGAATCTGCCCGGTGGAAGGGCGCATCAGGATACACGTCGCCATCTTGGGCCGGTATTGCTTAACAGCTACATCCAGTTCACTTTCAACGATGTCCTGCAATGCCATATCGACCGTAAGCCGCACCGTATTTCCATCCCGGGGTGCACGTTCAAGCTTTCGAAACGCCACCATCTCTTTTCCGGTGCGATCCCGCTCCGTATACCGAAAGCCATCGTGCCCCTTGAGCCAGTCGTTCATCGAACGCTCCACCCCCTCCTGGCCGACTCCATCATGGTTAATGAACCCCACCACATGACAAAGCATCCCCCCATTGGGATAAACCCGGATGGAATCCTGTTCGAGAAAAACGCCCCGAAGACGATTCTCCCCCAATTCCTTTAAAACGCCTTCTGCGATGTTTTCCGGCACCTCTCGCTTGATAACAATATAAGGCGCGCCATCCATCCTCTGCTTGGACTCGGACCAAACCTGACGAGCGAGCTTCTCCTGCACAACCGCCTTGGGCAAATCGAGATGACGCGCCAGGATCCCGGCAGCCAAGTCCGGATTTCGAAGCAAGGAGGCATCCACGACCACGGTTTTTACAGGCTCGTTGGCGGCGAGCGGAATGCCGGCCGAATCAGTGATCGCTCCGCGACGCGCATAAATGGTTTGCCGCGTGGAGTGCTTCTCAGCAGCCAAGGCGGCATAATAATCATGACGCGACACTTGGAGGTAGACCAGTCGGCACGAGAAGAGCGTAAAGCCGAAGGCCACTAAGCCTCCTAAATACAAAGCTCGTCTTCTCGGAGAGACGCTCATTAGCGGGCGGGCTGAAGATTTGAAACCGTACGCACTTCCGAGGCATTCACAGGCACCGCACGCTCCTGGATTCGCACCAAAACCGAATCGTTCACCGGAACCAACTGCGCAAACGCTTCCTTCTCATGCTGTTGGCGTTTGCGCAAAGCTTCGTACGACGACAACTTTGCAATCCGCGACATGACCACTTCGTCCCGAATCAAAGCGGATTGAATCTCATGCTCGAGCGCCTTGACGCGCTGGCCATAACGATGAACCTCATTTTTGGCATTTACGTAATAAAGAGCGCCCCCGCCAAAAATCAAAATGATGGCCCCGATGACGAGAATCCGGGCCACTGGCAGGAGATTGGCATTTCGGCGGCGGTTTGAGGACATGATGCGCAGGGGTGGTTAAGGAAGTTTTGGCGGAAGAAACCGGACTTACACGATTTTGAGCGGGACTTTAGAAACAGATGGAAGCCGCTCAACCACGCGCAGTTTGGCACTGCGGGACCGCGGATTGGCACGCTGCTCGGCGACATCAGCCACCAGAGGCTTGCCCGTCACCTTTGAGAAAACGCAGTCAGGATTGCGCCGTGGCGCGGGCCATTCGGGCCGATCCAGAAGGGCCGTCGAGCAACGCTGAAAATATTGTTTCACCACACGATCCTCGAGCGAATGGAAGCTGATCACGGCAAAACGTCCGCCGGGTTTGAGCATTGCTCCATACAGCACCAAACCACGCTCAAGTTCTTCCAATTCGCGATTTACGGCGATTCGTAACCCCTGAAACACCCGGGTGGCAGGATGCGTCTTCCCGCTGCGAGGCACCACCGCTTCGATCGCATTCGCGAGCTGCAGCGTGGTGTAAAACGGAGATACCGCCCGGTCTTTCACCAACCTCGCCGCAATCCGGCGGGCCTGGGGCTCTTCGCCGAACTGCTTGAAAATTCGCTCCAACTGTTCGGCGCTGGCGGTATTCACCAAATCGGCCGCTGTCACGAGCCCCTGCGGGTTCATGCGCATATCCAGCGGGCCATCGGCCTGGAAGGAGAAGCCGCGCGAGGGAGTGTTAACTTGGTGGGACGAGATCCCCAGATCCATCAACACGCCGTCGAGGGAGTGGATCCCCATTTTCTGCAATTTCTCAGGGGCGGCGGCAAAACTGCTATGGACCGCTTGAAAGCGCTCTCCAAACCCCTTCAAACGTGCCGAAGCAAAGGCGATCGCCTCTGTATCCTGATCGACTCCAAATACGTTGGCGCCGGCCTGCAACAGAGCTTCCGTGTGGCCGCCTCCCCCCAGCGTACAATCGACAATCAGCATCCCCGGCGCAGGCTTCAACGCCGCCAAGACCTGGGCGAATAAAACCGGCGCATGGTACTCGGAAGCTCCGGGTACGGCCGCCATTTTGGGAAAGTTAGCCATGGCGATCATAACCCAAGTACGTCAGAGACCTCGTGGAAATTGTCAGCCTTGGTCTGTTTGGTGGCCGCCCAAGCCTCGGGACTCCATATCTGAAAAGTGTCCCTCACTCCCGCCAGCATCACCTCCCCCGACAATCCTACTACCTTCCCCAACGACTCGGGCACCAACAACCGCCCCTGCTTGTCCACGACGACCAGGAGAGCCTGTGAATAAAAGAGCTGCAAGAAATCCTGCTTCTTCTGCGCCGAAATATCGGGCATCGCCGCCAATTTGTCCCCCACCGCACGGAACTGCTCCGGAGGCATCGCGCGCAGAAAAGATCCCGACCGATCCGCCATGAGATGAAACTCATCCGAATCCGTCTTTCTCCAACGCGCTGGCACAGTTACGCGATTTTTTGGATCCAGCGCATGCCGAAACTCACCCGAAAATATCGGAGCTGAGTTCGGTGCGAGATCCATAAAATTGAGAAGGAGAAGAAAGGAGAGGCGTCAGGGCACGATGGGTCTTCCCACCACTTCGCCCCACTACGCCCCACTTTGTGCCACCACGCCCCATTTGGGTCAATGCTCACAGCAGCCCATTCACATGTTTTTCACACTAGGAAACGCCCACAGGCGACTTCCCGTGCGAATACGTCCTTTTCCCCCCTCCAAACGCGCCTTTTTGCGCCAAAAACGGCCCGCCTCTTCTCCCCTTCGCGAGGCCCCCAATTTCCCCTCTTCCCTCACCCTCTTCCCTCACCCTCTTCCCTCACCCTCTTCCCTCACCCTCTCCCGCCTAAGACTCGTAGCGGCGCCGCCATTCGGCCCGGCTCTCTCCCATTAATTCGACAATTCCGTCCCTGACCTGAAAGAGGTGTTTCTTGAGGTACAGACTGCGAGTCCGGCCCAAAAGACGGTCCTTTTGAACCTGAGCGGCGGCATTCAGCCCCAGGGTTACTGCCCGCAACGCCCGTTTAAGATAGGCTATAGTCATCCCTAACTCGCCCCCGTCGGGATCGCTCAATGCGGCCGCCAGCTTGCCGCCCATGACACAGGTCTGTTCGGAGAGTTGGAGAAAAAGAGGATGCCGGGCAAATTCATCGCCCTTTTCTTCAAACAAATCATCCAGCCAGATGGTTAATTCAAACGAAAGCCGGTAGAGCGGGTGAGCCTCAAACTGTTCATCCTCCTCGGAGCAAGCATCTTCCTCCGATCCGTCCCGAAACTCCGCATCGACCTCTTCCAGCCAGGCCTTGGTATCCTCGTCCATCAGACCGAGCCAGCCCATCTCCTGCGCCACCATCTCATCTCGTTCGGGATGATCGGTGTACCTTTCCCACAGCTCTAGATAACGGTCCGCCTTCTGGTCCTGCTGTTGAAGAAAGCGTTCCCAGTCGTACTCGTCCCAAACCTTCTCCGGCTGCTCGTGCTCGTCGGACATGTCCCGCTTTGTTAGGCAGACCGGGCACCGAAGTGCAAAACGCTTTTTTGCCCTTTTACTCCGCCTTCGCCTCCCCCTCTGTAGCCACCATCGTCTGGCGCCGTAATTGTCCACACGCCGCTGCGATGTCGTGCCCTTTTTCACGCCGGATCGTCGCCGTGACCCCGCCGCGTCGCAGCACCGCCATAAAGTCGTCCTGCCGGTCCTCACCGGGCCGCGTCCAATCGAGCCCGGCCACCGTATTATAAGGAATACAATTTACCTTGGCGTCGACTTTCCGGGCCACTTTGACCAATGCCGCAGCGTCCTCGGGACGGTCGTTGATTCCTTCAATCAGGATATATTCAAAGGTCAGGCGCTGGTTCTTACGGTTGGAGTAATACTCGCAAGCCTCCAATAGAACCTCCAAAGGGTATTTGCGGTTAACCGGCATAATCTGCTGCCGCACCTCATTGGTCGCTCCGTGTAAAGAGATCGCCAGCCGAACCTGCAACGGATTATCCGCCAGTTGCCGAATCTGTGGAGCCAGACCACTTGTCGAAAGTGTCATTCGGCGCGCTCCAATTCCCACACCCCAAGGCGCATTTAAGATTTCCAGAGCCGTCATCAGGTTGGCGAAATTGGCCAAGGGCTCCCCCATTCCCATAAAAACCAGATTACTGACCCGTTCGCCGCTCAAAGCTTCCGCTCGTAATATCTGGCCCACTATTTCTCCCACTCCCAGGTTCCGGGTCCAACCATCCAGACCGCTTGCACAAAACTTGCATCCGTAAGCGCATCCGACCTGCGTCGAAACACACAACGTCAACCGGTCAGAAGCTTCACCATAAAGAGCCGGATTCGCAGGAATAAGGACCGTCTCTATTAATGCGCCGTCCGTGAGCTTCAGCAGAAACTTACGCGTAGTATCCTCCGACCCCGTCACCCGAACCGGTTCGAGCGCGTGAAATCCAAACTCCTCAGCCAACCCTGCCCGGAGTGCCGCCGGCAGGTTGCTCATCGCCTCAAAACTGTCCACCCGCTTCGCGTACACCCATTGAAGAATTTGCTCGGCGCGATAGCCAGGATGGCCCATCGAAACCAGTCGCTCCTTCAGAACCGGAAGCGTCAGCGAATGGATGGAACTTTTTACCGGAGCGGGTTGCATCGCTCCAGTCTTCCTTAAAATTCATTGCACGTCAAAAAAGGCCGCCGGAATCGAATCCGCGTGCTGGATTGAAATTCGCCTTCCGAAAATCAGGCTCCCCCCTAACCTCCGCCACCTTCGTATGCTCAAGCCCCACGAAATTTTTGCCAAAATGCCCCAGACAACCGCCTCGGGCCTCATCCAGTTTTTGCACGAAAACGAGAAGACGCTCTATAAAGCGACCGTCGACTCTCTCGCTCAACAGCGCAAACTCCGGCCCGTTTTCATCGAGCGCAAACCGCGTAAGGACCAGCACACCTGGATCCTGGAACAAGTCATCCGTAAAACAAACGACGCCCTGGCCGCTCATCTCCTCCAAATCTGGCTGGTCGGCGCCAACAAACAGCTCCTCTGCGACTTCCTCGACGGGTTCGGCATCACTCACGACGAAAACGGCACCGTGGAAAACCTGCCCGATTCCCCTGCCAAGGCGGAAGTGGCGCGTGTCGTCGAAACCCTCCTAAGCAAATACGATCAAAGCCTGATAGCCGTTTACCTGAACGCTTTCCAGAGTATCGACGGAACCGGCTGGGAAGGCGTTAGCGAGCTCATCGCTGAGGATCCCCGACTGCAACTTTCAGCCTAGTCGATTTTTGTTTTTCCAAGGTGTCCCACGACGGCACCTTGGAAAAACTCCCCCCTTCAGCACGAACGCTGAGGGTTTCCCGCTCCCGCTCGAAACGCTTTCGCCCGGGGATTTCCCGTGTCCGACTGGACAAGGCTTTTCCACTTCCGCTTCCCCAACGCTCAGGAAGGGTTCTAGTGTCTCCCATGCTTTCCAAACCCGATAGTGCCCTGATCCTTGTTGGCCATGGCTCTACGGTAAATCCCGACTCCAGTTCACCGACCTTCGCTCATGCGGAAACCATACGGCGGCAGGGGCTCTTCGGGGAGGTCCACTGCGCTTTCTGGAAAGAGGAACCGAGCCTTCGCCAAGTGCTGCACATGGTCGATTGCGACGAAGTCTATGTCGTCCCCAATTTCATCAGCGAAGGTTACTTTACCCGCACCGTTATTCCCCGTGAGCTGGAAATCCAAGGTCCAGTCAGCGTTATCCAAAACAAGACGGTCAAATATTGTGACCCGGTCGGAAGCCACCACCGCATGACCGAGCTTCTCCTGCACCGCGCCGCTGAGATCGCCCCCGGCGTTCCTCCGGCTCAAATCAGCCTGCTCATTGTGGGACACGGCACCAGCCTCAACGATAATTCCGCTCTGGCAGCAAAGCGGGAGGTGGATTGTATCCGTCAACGGGGTATCTACGCCGAAGTGTTGAGCACTTATATGGAAGAAGCTCCGTGGATCGCCGACTGGGATCAGTTCACGGCTCAGCCCCATGTCGTAGTGGTTCCGTTTTTTATCGCAGACGGTCTCCACTCCTTTCAGGACATCCCCGTACTCCTCGGTATCGATCGGGAAACAGGCTCCGCCGCAAGCCAGTCGAACGTTTTCAGACAGAACCCACACCACCTGCGCAACCGGTTGCTTTATTACGCGAGCTCGATCGGAACCGAGCCACTCCTCGCCGAGCTCATTGTCGATCAGGTGGCCAACTTTGATGCCGCTCATCCCAAGCGTCTCTCCCCATGAAAGACAATCTGACAGAACGTCTGGCAGCTCATCTGGCAGACGGCCCCCACCACCTCGGCCAAATCCTCATTACCCCAATTTCAGGAGGCGGATACGAACTCCGACACCGCGACGAGCCGCCCCCCTTTCCTGCGCTCCGCGAATCGACCGGCCCGGATGCCGCCCGGCAACTGGCGCTCTACACCGACACCGGAGAATTTCGTCCGCTCAAGTCAGCACCAACCCTACGCCGCGGATGGCGCCTGCTTCTAGCAGACACTCAGGAACTCCACCTCGCTCTGGATTATCTCTACCCAGCGATGGTGGGCATTTGGCGGAGCCACCAGAACGGAACACTCACCGCTGTCCCCCTCGATCAAACGCTTGCCCGCCAAACGGGTATGTATGCCGCCGCCAAACGTATCCAGAACGACGAAGCCCGGGCACTGATCCAGCGCACCTGTTCCTCAGCCAAGTGCCTAAAACGGATCCTCTGGGAGATGGCTCCGGGCCAGCCAGTGGACGGCCTGCCGTCCGGGAAAATGAGCCCTGTTTTAGATCCTGGAACAACCGCCTGCGACGAAATCCCGCTCCTCTGCCACGAAGCCTGCAATATCCTGGTCGCTGAAGCCCGGCAGGTTGTTAAACAGCGCGAAAGAGACGCCCCGCAACCGGAGAGGCAGACACAATCGACTTCGCCCGAGTCTTAAGTTCCGCGCGTGTGGCCGTATAGATGCACGTGAAGCCGGTCACAAAACCGGTACCCACGCTCCTTACAAATCTCCACCAGTGGCAAACTGCGCTTGCGCAAGGTGAGTGCGTCTGTCCCTTCGGGCATCAAAAGCACTTTATAGGCGGGAATGGGGAGTCCGATCATTTGAAGCAAGCCTTCGACCTCCGCTAGATCCCCGGGCTCACTAATTACAAACTTCAGCTGAAACGGGTACATTCCCAGCCACTCACGCAACACCCCAGGCTGCAACCGGGTGGCTTCATGACGCAAAATCCACGCCGAATCAGCCTGCTCGGATCTCGGCGTTGAACCGGACAGCTTGGGACTGATGGAGGCGAGGTCACACATAATTCCCCCCGGCACGATCGTCCCGGCCGTTTCAATGGTTATGTGCCACCCTGCCGCTTTGAGCCGGGCTGCAAGGTCCGGCAACCCCGGAGCTAGCATCGGCTCCCCGCCAGTAAAGACCACGTGCCTTGCCCCCTCAAACCGAGTGACTTCGGTGAAAATTTCGTCGACCGTGAAGGAACGACCCTCGGGATTCCAGGAGGCATAAGGGGTGTCACACCACGTGCAACGTAAATTACACCCCGAAGTACGTACAAATACAGTGGGTACGCCCGTGAGTTCCCCCTCACCCTGGACGGAATAAAACAGCTCTGAAATGCGCATAAGCCCTATCGCGACGGCCTGGCTGGAAGCGGCCCGGTACGCACGTAAGCCGTCGGATCCACTAAACAAGCCTCGAGGAAAGCCTCGCGCCGCTCTACGCAAGTGCCGCACTCCCCGCAATGTTGCTCCCCACCCACATAGCAGGACCAGGTCTGGGCAAAATCCACACCCAACGCGGCGCCTTTTGAAGCGATCTGACCTTTGGAAAGTCCAATAAACGGCCGCAACAAATTCACTTCCGCATACGTCCCAAGCCGGATGGCCTCCGCCATGGAAAGCATGAACCCTTCCCGACAATCAGGGTAAATCGCATGGTCTCCCGCGTGCGCCGCGATCACAAGACCCGCGGCTTGGTTGCTCTCAGCAAATCCGGCGGCAATCGCCAATAAAATGCCATTCCGAAACGGAACTACCGTCTGCTTCATCGACTCTTCCTCGTAATGGCCCTTGGGAATTTCTGCCCCGCCCTGGAGCAACGCGGATTCAAAGTGCTCCACCAAAAACGGAAGCCGAATAATCACATGCCGGATCCCAAGCTTGTCAGCATGCCAACGAGCCATAGGCAATTCACGCTCATGATGTTTCGCCCCGTAATCAAAGGATAACGCCGCCACCACTGGCCCCTGAGCCGTCGCCTCATAGAGCGCCGTCACCGAATCCATCCCGCCGCTCACCAGCACTACGGAGGATCGTTCAGACGTCGTCATTTGCCCTTGGGTTTGGAGGGCTTGGCCACGTGGGAAGCTTCCACACTGACTTGAATCCCGCCGCGCGAGGCAAACTCTCCCGTCACCGTCATCCGGCGAGGCGAACAGGCCGACACCAGGTCATCCAGAATACGGTTTGCGACTTCTTCGTTGAACGCCGCGCAATTGCGGTAACTCCCTAGGTAAAACTTCAAAGACTTGGTTTCTATACACCGGGCGCCAGCCACATATTCGATCCGCAGACGCGCAAAGTCCGGCTGTTTTGTAATCGGGCACAACGAGGTGAAATCCTCAGCATCAAAGCGGATAATGTAGTCTCTAGCCGGATAGCGATTTTCGAACGTCTCCAAAATATCCGCTGACGGCGTGGCCGGCAGGCTTGCCTCCGAACGGCCCAAAAGCGAAAGGCTGTTGCGGTGATCTAATGA
>CAMCYN010000082.1 GCA_945883955.1 Akkermansia muciniphila | reverse complement strand
GGCCCGCTGAAGGGGGAAGTGCTGAATTCACTCCGTGGGAAAGCGCTTCCGGCGCGGGTGATCTACTGAGAAAAAGCGTACTTCGCACCAGTCCAGGCTATCCCGGATCCAGAGTGCGGTGGAGATGCAGTTGGCTGGGCGAATACGTTTGACGAGAGGATGGGTGGGATCGACCAGAGCCCCCCAGTTCGATGCGGAATAACTCGCGTTGCGGTTGGAAGGAAGTGGCTCGTGGCTTCATCGATTTTCCCAGTTTTTAAGGGCGTGAATCCCATTTACTGAGTAAAAAACATGCCTCATTTATAGGTTAACCTTCTCGCCACCAACCGATTGATGTATTTTTCAGGACCGACTAATTATACAGGCTCTTCCATTCCGGTTTTTATGGTTAATCACGGGGCCGTCCGACCCGACACGGAACCCCGAATGGCCGCGAATACCAATTCGCGCGCGTTACCAGTGGGGCTATAAGTGTGGAGCGCTGGAGATTGGAGGCGAAGGCGGGGCGCATTTCCTAAATACCGATAGTGTCTGGCAGGAGTTCAGCCGTGAGTTTGTCCACCAAATTGCAGCCAGTGGTGCTGCGGCGTATCACATCATGATTCAGCATTAACATGTAACCAGCCAACCACATTGATGTTACACCACATTATGAATTGGCGCTGCTATCCGAAGTTCTAGCCTGCTAGATACCCGCAACTCCGGCCAGACGCAGGTTCGGCTCAATCTCGGACGCCAACTCTGAGGGTACTCCTTGAGCGAAGCGCAGAGCCGCCACATACGCAATCATACCCGCATTATCCGTGCAAAGCTCGGGAGGCGCCAAAAGGAGATGGATACGCCTCGCTTTGCACTCGTTGGCGAACCGCTCCCGTAAGCGAGAATTACAACTCACTCCGCCACTAATCGCCAACGTATCCACGCCCGCCGCTAACACCGCGCGTATAGTCTTTTTAACAAGCACCTCGACTACAGCCTCTTGAAATGAGGCACAAACATCTTCAACCGGGATGGGATCACACTTTTCCAACATGTAACGAACCGCGGTCTTAAGCCCGCTAAACGAAAAATGAAAGTTCCCCGACGCCATCATGCTGCGAGGAAAATCAAACCGGCAGGGATCCCCTCGCTCTGCACAACGATTCACATGCGGGCCACCGGGATACGGTAATCCCAAAAGTTTTCCCACCTTGTCGAAGGCCTCGCCCGCCGCGTCATCCACGCTTTTTCCAAGCAACTCATAGCGCCCCAGGCCGTGAATTCGAACCAACAAGGTATGGCCCCCACTAACCACAAGTCCCACTGACGAGCAAGGACCACCTTGAACCCGAATGAACGGCGATAGAAGGTGCCCTTCAATGTGATTGATCGCCAAAAACGGCTTCCCCAAAGCAACGGCCATCCCCTTGGCTAGTGACGCTCCAACCATTAGCGAAGTGGCGAGACCCGGGCCGCTTGTTGCTGCTATGGCATCCAGATCTCCGCATCCAACCCCAGCTTTGGCAAGCACAGCCATGAGCACGGGACGTAGCACCTTCAAGTGATTGCGTGACGCCACCTCGGGAACCACACCGCCGAATTCGCCGTGAATCTTAATTTGAGACGACACTTCCCCTGCAATCAATTCTGTTCCACGAATCACCGCCAAAGCCGTTTCATCGCAAGACGTCTCCACAGCCAATATTATCGCGGACGAATCCTGCACCAAATTCCCACCACTTAGCTGAATCATTTAGTAGAAACAGGCTTCGCCACGGGTTCAGTCCGTCCGGCGTAAAGCACCACGGACCGAAGAGCGTCAACTGCCCGCTCAAGTTGATTATCGCGAAAAACCGCCACTTCCTTGCGCTCTTTCTCGTCCAATAACTCCTCGCGCCGTTGCATTGCCAGCAGACGCTCCTGATCCGGAGGTGCCGCCACACGGATTGTCGGTTCGATTCCGCGTTCATGAATTACCTGACGGCCCGGCGTGTAGTATTTAGCCGTTGTAAGCCGCACGGCCGCGCCATCCGGAAGCGGAATCACACTTTGAACCGATCCTTTTCCAAAGGTCGTTTCGCCAACCAAAATCGCCCGTCGCAAATCCTTAAGCGCGCCGGCCAAAATTTCTGAGGCACTGGCGCTTGAACCATTGATCAAGATGGCCAGTGGAAAGGAGGCCCGCGGCTTGCTCTCGGGAGCTGTTCTGTAGCTCCTATTCTGGGATGCCACACGCCCTTCAGTAGATACCACTAAGGAATTGGACGGAAGAAACTGAGCGGCCACATCCACCGCCACATTCAACACACCACCAGGGTTGTGACGAAGATCGAGTACCAGCGCCTGCATTCCCAGCTTTTCAAGCTCATCCAACGCCTTGGCCAACTCCTGCGCGGTGGGCGTATTAAACTGGGAAACTCTCACATAACCGATCCTCACATCGGCTGTATACTGTACTGAAAGCAGCTTAATATCACGGACGGTAGCAACATGAATCGCTTCTCGAACCAATTCGACCTCCCGAACCTCCTTCTTAGTGGGACTGTAAACGGTCAACTTCACCAAACGACCGATATCCCCTTTTAGGAGATTGGCAGCATCATTCACCCCAAGTTTTTCCGTCAATTGGTCGCCGATCTTCACGACATGATCCCCTGGGAGTATTCCTGCCCGAAACGCAGGACCAGCCTCCATCGTCGAAACAATAACCAGACGTCCGTCTCGCTGGCTCACCACAATTCCCACTCCATTAAAGCGGCTCTGGGTGTCCTCCTGAATGACCTTGAACTCACTTGGTTCTAGATACTGGGAGTGTGGATCCAAGCTCGAAAGCATCCCTTTCAACGCAGCTCGAATGAGTTCCTGGTATCCAATTTTCGCTTCGTTGACGTAATCTTGGCGAATCAACTGCAGGACTTTGGCAAAAACGCCAAGATTGGCGTAAACGCCCGACTCCGTTTCAACCTCCGCTGCGGATGGAGCACCCGAGAGTTGCCCTACAGATCCTGCCAGAGCCATCCCTGCCACGGCACAAGCTCCAATCAAACAAAAGCGACGACCAGCAATGGTGTGGAGCATAATCCGCTGGTATACAAACAGAAAACGAACAGCGAGCGCCAAAACACAAAGGCCGCCTATTCGCCATTTACGCGGCGTCTTTATCCTGCTTCCGACGAACCGATGGCTGTCGCTTTCCTTCCACAACAGCCCGATTTATCGTCACCTCGGACACATCCTCACGGCTAGGAATGTCATACATCACATCGAGCATGATTCGCTCCAACATGGACCGGAGCGCTCGCGCACCAGTGCCCTTCTTGGCCGCCTGAACCGCCAACGCCCGCAAGCCATCCTTGGTCACAGTTAACGCAACGCCATCCAACGACAACAGTTTAGAATACTGCTTCACTAAAGCATTTTTCGTATCGGTGAGAATCGCCATCAATTCATCCTCACTCAACGGATCCAGCGCTGCGACAACCGGAAGACGTCCCACGAATTCCGGAATCATCCCAAATCCCAGCAGATCTTCAGGCTCAGTAAAGCGCAACATTTCACTGATAGGAACCTCTACATTGTCATTCCCTTCCACGGCTTTTGCAGCCCCAAAACCCAAAACATTCCGGCCGCGCCGTTTTTCAATAATCTTGTCTAACCCAACAAAAGCTCCTCCACAGATAAATAGAATTTTGTCCGTACTCACTTGAATATACTCTTGGTTGGGGTGCTTCCGCCCACCTTGCGGTGGAACATTACAGACCGTTCCTTCTAGAATTTTGAGCAACGCCTGCTGCACACCTTCCCCACTCACATCCCTCGTGATGGAGACGTTTTCAGTCTTCCGACCAATTTTATCTATCTCGTCAATATAAACGATCCCGATCTCAGCACGTTTGACGTCATATTCAGCCGCTTGCACTAATCGCAGAATGATGTTCTCAACATCCTCTCCCACATACCCTGCCTCGGTGAGAGTCGTCGCATCAGCGATACAAAAAGGCACATCTAGCACCTTCGCAAGGGTCCGCGCCAATAGAGTCTTTCCTGATCCGGTGGGTCCCAACAGGAGCACATTGCTCTTATCGATTTCTACTTCGGCCAACGCGTCAATTTGGGTTGGTGCGGCAACTCCAGAGTCACCCGAAAGCCCACCACCATTGTGGAGTATACGCTTGTAATGATTGTGTACGGCCACAGACAGCACTTTTTTGGCCCGATCCTGACCGATGACATGCTGATCTAAGGCACGGCGAATTTCCACCGGTTTTGGAACACGCAGACTTGTCGTCTGCTTGCGCTTCTCTTCGCTCAACTCCTTATCCAAGATCCCCTTGCAGATATTGATGCAACTATCGCAAATATAGACCCCTGGTCCGGCGATCAGCTTGCGCACCTCGGCGTGACTTTTACCGCAAAAACTACACATCGTAAGATTGGAAGCGCGTGCCATAGGAAACAGAGATAGCTGACGGATGAAACGGGAGGGGAGATCTGCTCACTTCCCGAGGAACCTATACGCCGTTTAGAGGGCGGTTCCCGCTCGAAGGAAAATACTATTGGAACTATTCAGCAGACGGCTCGGACTTAGGGGCCGCAGCTTCGGTCCGAATCGGTGCGGGCTCTGACTTGGTAGGTCCACCGGGAATCTCCCTCCGACTCTTCACCACTTCATCCACAAGCCCATATTCTTTGGCCTCTTCCGCACTCATGTAATAATCGCGATCCGAGTCGTACTTCACCTGCTCCTCTGACTTGCCAGTGTGGTGGGCCAGAAGGCGTGTCAGGCGCTTCTTCAATTTGTACATGAATTCCACCGTACGCTCCACATCACTCGCCGTCCCCTGGGCTCCACCAGAAACCTGATGAATCATGATGTCGGAGTTAGGCAACGCGAAACGCTTCCCTTTTGTCCCAGCCGCCAGAAGCACTGCACCCATGCTGGCCGCCATTCCAATGCAGTACGTATTCACGTCGCACGTCATGAACTGCATGGTGTCATAGATTGCCAAGCCGGCCGTCACAGAACCACCGGGCGAGTTGATATACAAATGGATATCTTTCTTGGGATCTTCCATCTGCAAAAACAACAACTGGGCGATAATCGAGTTGGCGACCATATCATCCACTCCGGTGCCGAGGAAAATAATGCGATCCTTCAACAACCGGGAATAAATGTCATATGAGCGCTCCCCTTTCCCAGTTTGTTCCACAACAACGGGAACATAGTAGCTGGACTGAGGAGCTGTCCTTGGACGATCAGAAAATGAATTCATGTTAATAAAGCCGTTCTGCACGAAGGCGAGGGGGGATATAGATGGTCTGTCCTATGCGCCTGCTTCTAAAGTGACGGTAGCCGCAGAGACTACAAAATCAAGGGCCTTAGCCGTCGTGATTTCGGACTGAATCTGAGGAACCAGGCGACGCTTGCTCACTTCCTTCACCGCTTTTTCAAAATTCATTTCCGAGCCTTTTGCAATCGCGGCAATACGGCTGAAGAGTTCTTCGCGTGTCACCCGAATCTCTTCCCGCTCCGCAATGCGGCTCAAGATAAACGATGATTTAAGGCGATTGCGTGCCGTTTGCGAAGCCGTGGTTACGAGCTCCTTCTCGTTTTCTTTGAGCATTTCCTGCGTCACGCCCCGGGCCTGATTTTCCCGAACTACTTCCGACAAGACCCGACTGGACTCCGCACGAGCCATGTCTTCAGGCAACTCGCACTCCACTTTTGAGAGCAGGTACTCCATGGCCCGATCACGCTTCAATCCTTGAATCTCACTCCGGCGCTGACCTTCCAGTTCCGCACGCACCAAGTCCCGGAGTTCAGAAAGCGTCTTATCCTTCACAAATCCACCAGCAAACTCGTCATTCAGTTCGGGCAACACACGAAGTTTGATTTCTTTAAGCGTCACTTCGTAATGCAGCTTTTGACCGGAAAATCCCTCGACCGGGAAATCGGATGGCACCTCAACATCAAATGAACGGGTTTCTCCGGCTTTCGCGCCAACAAGGTTGGAACAAAAGCCCGGGAAGAATGATTCATCAGTCATCCGAATCCAAAATCCTTCATTGGAAGAGAGTATACTGCCGACCTTCGGAAAAGCTTCGTGGATAGGAGCCCCGCCCAGGCTGCCCTTGTAGTCGACAACCGCAAAGTCTTCCATCGCCACTCCACGCTCTTCTTTCAGATCCACGAAGTCGGCCAGCCGCTCACGCATATTCTCGAGCGCACGATCCACATCCGCCTCCGTCACAACATCGGACGGCACCGTGATTGGAATTCCCTTGTACTCAGGCAGCTCAAACTGAGGGACCGTGACAAGAGTGGCGGTGAAGCTGAGGCCCTCACTCACACCAAGCTTAACATCCTCCACATTACTTACCTGAATGACCTTCAGGCCTTTCTGCTGGATCGCTTCTTCGAGTGTGTTGCTCACCATACGGCTTTCAAGCTCTTCAGAAATTTCCTTCTGAAAGCGCTTTTCGACCATGATTCGGGGAACCTTGCCGGGCCGAAACCCCTGCATTTTCGCATCCTTGGTAAATTGATTCACTAACTCCTCGCGAGTCTTGGCAACACGTTCGGGGCCCACCTCGACACGGAGGGTAGCCAGACAGTTCGGGAGAGATTCAACAGAAGCGTTCATAAAAAAGTGGGGTGTAACGATAACCCCTCAACGGATTTTGCAAACGTTGAAATCCGCCAACTCCAAGGAAGCTTTCGTTTTCACGGAGTCGACGTGCCCAAAACACCGACCAGTTTAACCAAAAATCATTTGCCGCACCGACGCCCGGCTATATCCGGGTCCCACTAAAGCAACCCCTGTCCGGTTCGGCTTAAAACAAGCCCGCGCAACCGCCTGAACCGCTTCCGGAGTCACGTTGAAAATCCCCCTCTCCACTTCGCTCGGATCCTCCACACGCCCGTGAGCCATGAGTGATTCTGCCATCCAAGAAATTTGCTGCGTAGCGCTATCGAGAGAAATCTGAGTCTGCCCGATAGTGAAATCTCGCGCCCGACGCAGTTCGGCCTTCGAAGGCTTCTGATCACACAACCGAGTGAGTTCACGCCGGATAACCTGCAACGCTTTGGGCAACTTGAGTGGATCGAGATCCGCAAAAATCGACAGCGCACCCGTCTCTTCGAGCAACACCGTGGAACTCTGCACGGAATAACAATACCCGTAATGCTCGCGCAGCGACTGAAACAGACGCGAACTCATATTCTCCCCCAGAAGAACCGACAGCAACCGGAGGGCAAACCGCTGCGGGTGGGTCCGACTCACCGCATGAAAACCCAAGGCAAGGTGCGCCTGTTCACTTTCTTCATCCTCCACGCGCACTCCCGAACGAACTCTTCGCGGCGACGAAAGCGGCGTGAAAACACTCCCCGGAGCAATCCCCGCCAAACGACCGGATACCTGCTGGACGACTTCGCCATGCCCGATGGGGCCCGCCACCGTAAGAATGGTATTCTGGCCGGTATAAAACCGATCCCGAAACACTCGAAGATGAGAACCGTCCAGTTGGGCGAGCGTGTCTATGGTGCCAGTAAGAGGCCGCCCAAGTGGATGCCGGGGCCATAGTGCTTCGGACAACAACTCCTCCGCCCATTGTGCGGGAACATCCCGATAAGAAAGTATCTCCTCGCGAATGACTTCGCGCTCCCGCTCCACCTCATTCTCGGGGAACTGTGAATCGGTGTACATCTCAATGAGTACGTCACTCAATCGGGCAAAGTGACGCGCTGCCGCCTTGGCGTAGTAACAGGTGTGATCCTCTGTGGTGAAGGCGTTAAGGTATCCCCCAATTCCTTCCACTGCGGTTGTTAATTCACGGGCTGAATGTTTTGAAGTACCCTTGAAAAGCAGGTGCTCCAAAAAGTGAGCCAACCCGCTCTCCGATTCCGTCTCGTGGCGGCCTCCCACTGCGGCCCAGATCCCCACACACACTCCGCGCAAATGCGGCATTGTCGTGGTGGCCAATCTGATCCCGTTTGGGAGCGTGCTCACCTCGTATAAGGAATTGTCACTCATGGTCAAAGCTGCACACCAGTTTGCTGGCTCCGCAGGCTTAACACCTGCGCAGCCATCTCAATGTCTTTGGGGAATGTTATCTTGAAGTTCCAATCCGCATTTTGGACCAACGCCACCTTTGCCCCGATCCCCTCCACTGCAGAAACCTCATCGGTGGGCATCTTCCTTTCCTCCATCAACTTAACATAGGCCAAATGAATCAGCTCCAAAGAAAATATTTGCGGCGTCTGCATCGCCCACAGACCCGTCCGGTCAACGCTCTCCACAACGACTCCTTGGTCATTGGCCCGTTTTACGGTGTCAGGGATAGGGGCCGCACAACACGCCGCCCCCTCCTTACCCGCAATTTCCAGACACCCGTTAATTGCCGCAGCCGTTATCAGGGGACGGGCTCCGTCGTGAATCGCAACGAATCGACCGGACTTCGAAGACACCGCCTTCAGTCCCTCCCAAACGGACAGATGACGCTCTGCCCCTCCCTCCACCACTTGGACACGCTTGTGATCCGTTGCCTCACGAAGAAGTCCTTCCACCTGAGACGCGCGCTCGGATTGAGTCACCACAATCACTTCGTCCACTGCTTCCAGCGAGGCGAACGCACGAATCGAGTGCCACAACACCGGACGCCCATTTATCTGGGCGAACAGCTTATCAAAGCCCATCCGCCTGGAACTTCCGGCCGCTACAATGATCACACTCAACATAATCCAGCCGTTCTAAAACCGGTCGAAACGCACCAAAATGCAGCTACGCAAGCTTGGCGGAAATCGCGGTGCTCAAAGCCCGCCCGTCCGCCCGACCAGCGGCCCGCTCCACGGCCAACTTCATAACCGCTCCCATCTGGGCCTTAGAAGTCGCTCCCGCCTCCGCGACACAAGCCACCACCAACTCTTCCAGCTCTCCGGGCGACAACTGCTGCGGTAGATAGGTATTTAAAAGAGCCGCTTCGTCCCGCTCCTTGGCCGCCAGTTCCGGACGCCCTCCTTTCTCAAAACCCTCAACCGCATCCTGGCGCCTCTTAACCTCCTTGCGCACAATTACCTGAGCCGCAGCTTCATCGAGACGAGCCTCGGCCCCTCCCGCTTCAATTGCAGCGTTCTTCAGCGCACTCTTGAGCATCCGAAGCACCCCAAGCCGATCGGCCTGCCGCGCCTTCATGGCCTCCTTAATATCCTGGTCAATTCGATCCTGAAAATTCATGTGAACACCACACGGTAAAGGAACCCCTTTCCCGCGCAAAGGAATTGCGGGAGGTTTGCCGCCATCCATCCTCGACGGCGCTCGCCTCCTTTTGGCTTTCCCGTTGGCATTCGCTCGCCTGACTTCCTAACCTAACCGACATGATCGATCTTCAATCCCTTCCGGATAAGCGTGGCCACTTTGGTCCGTACGGCGGAATGTTCGTCCCCGAGACGCTCATGGACGCCCTCAACACGCTTACTGAGGAGTATGCCAAGGCGCGTGAAGACAAAAGTTTCCAAGAGGAACTGGCAGCTTCGCTCAAAGATTTTGCCGGTCGGCCCACGCCCCTTTATCTCGCGGAACGTCTGACCCAAAAGTTGGGCGGCGCCAAGATCTACCTCAAACGGGAGGATCTTCTTCATACTGGCGCGCACAAGATCAACAACGCTCTGGGCCAGATCATTCTGGCGAAACGAATGGGCAAAAAGCGCATCATCGCCGAGACAGGAGCGGGACAACACGGAGTCGCAACAGCCACAGTGTGTGCACGGGCCGGGATGGAATGCGTCATTTACATGGGCGCCGTCGACATGGAACGGCAGTCCTTAAACGTAGCCCGGATGCGCTTTCTGGGTGCAACAGTGGTGGCCGTCACTGCGGGACAAGCAACGCTCAAGGAAGCCATCAACGAAGCCATGCGCGACTGGGTCACCAATGTCCGCACGACACACTACATTCTGGGATCGGCCCTCGGTTCACATCCTTACCCAATGATTGTCAGAGACTTTCATCGTGTCATTGGAGAAGAGGCCCGGCGGCAGATTGTGGAAAAAGAAGGGCGACTGCCAGATCTTCTCGTGGCATGCGTCGGCGGCGGAAGCAACGCCATCGGCCTGTTCTGGCCTTTCCTAAATGATGAAAGCGTACAGATGGTTGGCGTGGAAGCGGGCGGACACGGCATTCGGCTTGGAGAACATGCAGCCCGTTTTGAAGGCGGACAACTCGGCGTGTTGCAGGGCACAAAGACGTATCTTCTCACCGATGCGGACGGGCAGATCCAGTTGACCCATTCGGTTTCGGCCGGACTGGACTACGCCGCCATCGGCCCTGAACACGCCTATCTGCGGGACCAGGGCAGGACTCAATATTCCTATGCCACAGACAAGGAAGCACTGGATGCATTCCTCTGCCTCTCTCAAACTGAAGGGATCATCCCGGCCCTTGAGTCTTCGCATGCCATCGCCCATATCCTAAAAGTGGCTCCAACCATGAGGCCTGACCAAATCCTGATCGCGAACCTCTCCGGTCGCGGGGACAAGGACGTCGCGCAAGCCGCAGAAATTCTTCTGCGCTAGCCGCCCGCAGACGCAGCTCTCTTAGCCACCTCATTTATGCGCAGCATGACCGGATACGGCCGTGGGGAAGCCTCCCTAGATGGCACTCGCTTCATTGTCGAAATCCAATCGGTGAACCGCAAACAGAGCGACATTTCGATCAGCCTGCCTCGTTCCCTGCAAAGTCTGGAGAGCCGGGTGCGCGAATCACTTCAGACAAAAATTGCACGCGGGCGTCTCAACGTTTCGGTTACGGTCGAAGCACCAATCAGCAGCGTGGGTGCATCAGCCATCAACGAACCGCTCGCCGCCGCTTATGCGACGGCGATGCTCAAACTCAAAAACAGCCTTAGTCTTGCTGGTGAAGTCACTCTGGAATCCATTTTGCGCGCTCCCGGCGTATTATTAACAACCGCCCAAGAACTGGATCCAGGCGCCTGCTGGACACCTCTGGAAACCGCCCTAATCAAGGCACTCGATCAGCTCATTAACATGCGGGAGGCCGAAGGCGCCAATTTGTGCGTCGACCTAAGAGCCCGTCTTGAACACCTCCGGCTTCGGACGAATGACATCCGCAAACGTTCCCCGGAACTCGCCGTCTATTACCGCCAGCAATTACTCGAACGTATCCGGGCCGCAGAACTTAATCTGCCGGTAGACGAGGAGCGAATTCACCGCGAAGTTATTCTTTTCGCGGATCGATCCGACATCAGTGAGGAGCTTACCCGTCTGGAAAGTCACAGAGTTCAGTTTGAGGCGCTCTTAAAAAGCGACCAACCCGCCGGACGAACCCTGGAGTTTCTCACTCAAGAAATAGCCCGGGAATTCAATACCCTGAGCACAAAGTCCAATGACGCTCAAATTTCCCAGTGGGTCGTGCAGTCCAAAGCTGAAATAGAAAAAATCCGCGAACAAATCCTCAACCTGGAGTAAAGCCGTGAGCGAGACCACCCCATTCCCTCCCCGTCGCACGGGAATCTTATTTGTACTTTCCGCGCCCTCAGGAGCCGGAAAAAGTACACTCCTTCACAGACTTTCCCCGTTTGGAGACTTCAAATATTCCGTCTCCTGCACCACCCGCTCTCCGCGCTCCGGCGAGCTCAACGGGGTGGACTACCACTTTTTGACGCGAACTGAGTTTGAGCAGGAGATTGCCGCCGAAAACCTGCTCGAATGGGCCGAGGTACACGGCAACTATTATGGAACGCGCCGTTCCACTCTCGTGGAGCAACTCGGCGAAGGCATAGACATCCTTTTGGATCTCGATGTTCAGGGCGCCAAATCGATTCGGGATTGTAACGACCCCGCTATCGCCACAGCTCTGGCAGATGTTTTCCTCACGCCGCCAAGCATTGAAATCTTAACTCATCGCCTCCGCTCCCGCGGAACCGAGACGGAAGAACAGGTCACACTCCGCCTTCAGAATGCTCTTAGGGAATTGGAATGCTGGCGGGACTACCGGTACCTAGTGGTCAGCGGCAGCGCAGAGGACGACTTACTCGCCTTCCGCAGTATCATGGAAGCCGAGCGGATGCGAACCCAGCGCCTTGTGCGCGCTGCCCCCACTGCATGAACGCGCCGTTGATCATTTTAGGCGTGAGCGGTTCCATTGCCGCCTATAAAGCCGCCGACATTTCGAGCCAGCTTGTGAAACTAGGGGTGGAAGTCCGGGTTGTAATGACCGAAGCCGCCGAACGCTTCATCACGCCACTCACCCTCCATACTCTTTCCCGAAACGAGGTCGTCCGCTCTGGCCCCTCGCATTCCGACTGGAAACCGATCCACATCGACCTGGCAGACCGCGCCACCCTGCTCCTGATCGCTCCGGCCACCGCCAATCTGTTAGCCGAACTAGCATACGGCCTCGCAGGCCATCCACTCGCAGAAATCGCTCTGGCCACAAGAGCCCCCCTGCTAATCGCCCCAGCCATGAACGGCAATATGTGGCTCCATCCTGCCACCCAGCAAAACGTTGAGACATTAAAAGGCCGCGGCGCTCGGTTTGTCGGGCCCACTGAAGGATCGCTGGCGTGTGGCTATGAAGGAATCGGACGACTTGCCGAGACGGAGCAGATTCTAGCGGCCGTCGAAGATTTCCTGCGCCGTTAAACGGCCAAAAGTGCCGACGATTACGGTTCTACTTCCCTAGATCTTGGAAGAAACTGATTGTCCCTTTCTTCAAACTTTCCCATGAGCACACCCCTTTCCACTGCCATCAAAGCCGCCCGGACCGCCGGTGAATTGATCCGCAGCCAATTCGGCAAAACGTTGGAAGTAAACGCGGTCTACTCCCACGACATCAAACTCGAACTGGATGTTCAATCGCAGGAACTCATCACAGGGATCCTTCTCGAAGCCTATCCCGACCACGCCATTTTTGGCGAAGAGGGTATCGCCGGAAACCAGGACAGCCCGTGGCAATGGATCGTTGACCCCATCGATGGCACCGTCAATTTTTTCTACAGCATCCCTCACTTTTGCATTTCTATCGCTTTAAGACATAACGACGAAGTCCAGGTGGGAGTCATTTACGACCCTATTAGGGACGAACTCTGGGAAGTCGAACGCGGCGGGATCCCCAAACTCAACGGCGTACCCATTAAGACCAGCTCGAGGAAGGACCTCGCGGACTGCATCGTCTCGGTAGGGATGTCTAAATCCCCGGACATGGTTGTCGCAGCAACAGCGATTCTGGAAAAATACGTCCGGCGAGCACGCAAATGCCGCCTGATGGGCAGCGCCGCACTGGATCTGGCCTATGTCGCTTGCGGTCGATTGGACGCTTACATTGAACAGTCCGTAAGTCTCTGGGACGTGGCCGCAGGCAAACTTCTCGTCGAAGCAGCCGGAGGCCATTACGAGTCCAACGTGCCTGCCGGCAATCCCGACAAACTGGCTGTCCGAGCATCAAACGGGTCGGTGAGTCTCCTCGAGATATGAGCCCGGTCGCGTCTCATATTCCCCTGACTGGTATCGGGTACGATGTGCACCGCTTTGTCGTCGGACGTCCCCTTGTCCTTGGGGGTGTGACCATTCCCCACACCCATGGACTCGACGGCCATTCCGACGCAGATGTCTTAATCCACGCCATCGCTGATGCGATCTTGGGCGCCATCGGAGAGAAAGACATAGGCCACCATTTCCCAAACACCGATCCCGCCTATCTCGGAATCAGTTCCGTCGAACTCTTGAAACAGGTCATGGTCGTATTGAAGGCTGCAGGAGGTCGCCTTGTGAACATCGATTCATCCCTCATTGCGGAGGCTCCCAAAATTGGACCGCATATTGACAAAATGCGCGAAATTCTAGGCTCCGCCCTCGGCTTGCCCCTCACCCGTGTCGGCATTAAAGCGACCACCAATGAGCGGATGGGGTTCGTGGGCCGGGAGGAGGGTATCGCCGCGTTCGCCGTGGCATGCGTACTGATGCCGGACCTGCAAATGTTCTAAAGCAATAGGAGAAAACTCGATCACGACTATGCCAGTCCATCTTTTCAACTCTGTCTCCCGCTCGGTAGAACCACTGCAACTGCTGGATCCCGAAGGCAAAATGGTCAAAATGTACACCTGCGGGCCAACGGTTTACAACTTTGCACATATCGGAAACTTCAGGGCTTACGTGTTCGAAGATCTCCTGCAGCGGCATCTGGAAGCCCGGGGATACAGTGTCGAGCGGGTCATGAACCTGACTGACGTTGACGACAAAACTATTCGCGGCTGCCGGCAGATGGGCGTCCGTCTGGCCGAGTTTACGGCACGGTTTAAAGCCGCCTTTTTTGAAGATCTTCAAACACTGCGGCTCCGAAAAGCCTCCCATTATCCCGCAGCTACGGAACCCCGTTTTATCGATCGTATGATCGCGATGATCCGGCATCTGCAGGCCGCCGAAGTC
>CAMCYN010000081.1 GCA_945883955.1 Akkermansia muciniphila | reverse complement strand
GCCGAAGATACCGCCCGTCAGAACAAACAGATTTTTGGCGTGCTTCAGGCCATTACCAACGAGCTTGCCCCAGCCAAACAATCTATTGAAGAGAGCAAGGCTTCCACGGATTTAACTGCGGTTCGTTCTGCAGAACTTAGTCGGGCTTTCCAGGCAATTGCCGAAATGGTCCTGGGGGCAAAAGATAGGATGACGGAGATTTCGGATGCCGTTCAGGGGCAGAATGAATGGATCCACGCGGTTTCAGACCGGTTGGCACGCGCACGGCAGTCGGTTTCAAAAGTTCGGAGTGAATCCAACTCCATTACAGAAAGTACCTTTGCTTTGTCGGAGTTGACTGAGGATGCCTTTTTGACGCTCGAAAAAGTGGAAGTCGCCAGCATGTTCCACAGGGCGTTGCCTTTGGCTCGTGAGTTTGTAACTCAAGCGGAAAAGCTGTTAGAGAATGCCATAGATAATGGACAGGTGTCTCTGGAGGAGGTGCTTTCCTTTAGATATACGGAGATTGTAGGGACCAGAATCCAATCCCTGAGTCGTCTTTGTGATGTGAGCAAAGTGCCCCCATCCGGATTTAATCCGCCTAAATATGATGCCGGGTATGATTCCGCGGTTGATAAAGACCTGATGGGCCTGTGTGACCAGATGAAGGCTCGTAATCCGAATCTCGTGTTAAGTAATTTGGTCGATCTCAATTCTTATGCGCCCTCGGGCAATTCGGTGAACTGCAGCGACTGGACGGGTATTCACGAGAAAGATCTCATCGGGAACAGGATTAAACGTATGTTTACTCTAAACCGTGTGCTGATACGGGGCTCAAGAATGGGATTGGGATCTGCGGCGGCAAGCGTTGGGGATATGGCTCCTCGAACCGAGTTTATCCAACATGGCTGCCAGCTGGAAGAGACTGAGGAGGTTCGCAAGCAGTTCCTTGTACAAACCTATGTGCGGGATACCGGGGGGATTTTGTCGATCCTTGCCATGCCAGTGTTTGTGAAGCGACAGCGTTGGGGGGTGGTGATTCTTGGGTGGGACAGCGAAAGGTCCAGTTAACCGGGAGAGATTCCCCTCTAATCAGAGTTTAGCGTAAGTGAATCCAGAGAGTCGTGGAGCCTGTTCCCGGCGGAAAATCCGGAAGAGGCTTCGAGCAGTGCAGTGTGCCGTTCCTGCGGGCGGTTTTTAGTGAGAAGCGTGCAATCCGCTCAAGCTCAGGGGCGTTGAGTTTTGTGCAGTTGGTGGAGAGGAGAATCCTGGCCTGGGGAGCGGCTACCTCCAAGGCGATGTCGAGTAAGGACTGAAGGTTTTCTTCGGCGCGAAACCGGCGGCCTTTGTTGCCGCGAGAGAATGTCGGTGGATCGAGGATGATGGCGTCAAACAACTCTTTCCTGCGTGCTAGGCGAGGGAGGAGTTCTTGGACGTCATCGGCCAGGAATCGGTGCAAGGAGGGGTCTAGAGCGTTCAGCTCGAAGTTGGAACGGCCTCGGTCGAGAGATTTGCGCGAAAGGTCTACGGAAAGGGTTTGTGCGCCAGTCAGGGCCGCCACCACGGAGAAGGAGCACGTATAGGAGAAGGTATTCAGGACGCGTTTGGCGGGTTGTTCGCGCAGCAGTGCCCGGTTGGCGCGCTGGTCGAGGAAGAGGCCGACGGAGTAGCCGGCTAAAAAATCGAGACTGAACCGGACATGTGATTCGCACACAACGGTTTCAAAGGGAAGGCTGTTGTCGCCTTCAAGGAGTGTCGGGGCAGAGCGGTCGGCGTTCCGAAGCGGAAGACTGCGGTTGAAAATTCGAACCGGGGAGAAGCCGTAATATGCCTCCCGTTGCTTCCATTCCCAAACCAGGTGAGTAAGAAGTGTGGGTGTCTGGTGATTAATGAGGAGATCTTGGCCCAGGCGTTCGATCCAGGCTCCGGACAGGGAGCAGACCCGGTGAGCATTGGTACCTGCGGATTCAAAAGCTTTCCATTGAGTTGCGGAAATCCAGAGCGAGTCGGAAACGGAAGGGGATGCATAGCTTTCCATGGGTCACTTAGAGGAAGACGCATTGCAGGGGCCGTGCAATTCAATTAGATATACCCATTCTCGACCATTCTGTATGCGGCCTACGTACTCCGTTCTTCTTAGCAGCTGTGTTTTACTCAGCGCATCCTCTGTTTTTGCACAAACTTCAAATGATGGATCCGATCTGTTTTTGAGTGCTTACAGTAACTTTCAGAAAGCCGAAGCTCTTGAAAAGAAAGGAGATGGAACCGGAGCGCTGGCGCTTTATGAGGAGGTCTCAAAATCTCTAAACCAGCTGCTGGCGCAATTTCCAAACTGGAATCCGCAGGTTGTGAAGTTACGGACCAACTATACGGCGCAGGCTATCCAGCGGTTGCGTTCCGGCTCGACGTCCGCCGCTCCGGCTCCCAAGCCAAAGACTGCGCCTCCTTTACCCCCTGCCGGTGGTGGGAGCGTAACGCCTGACCCCTCAAGGTCTGCCGACGCTAGTCCTCTGATTCCCAAGATTCCGGAGCGTGCCGGAGTGCCTGTGGGGCCAAGTGATCCTTTTGCCGATATCCAATCCCGACTGAATCAGTTACAGAATGATTTGCAGTTTGCTCTGGATGAAGCGCAGCGTTTGCGCCGGGAGAAAGCAGAGTTGGTGATGCAGTTGGAGGAGATGAGTCGTGGGCGGGCGAAAGCTGAAAACATGGAGCGGATTCTGGAGCAACGCTCTGATGTGGCTGAAAAGGCGCTGCTTCAGGCCAAGGAAGAAAATGTGAAGTCCGCGGCCGAACTCACTGTGCTTGAGCGAGAGCGTGATACTTTGCGGCTGCAAAAGCGGGAGCTTCAGGCCGAACGGGAGGCCTCGGAAGAGCTTCGTCGCCGTTTGGAAGGGCGGTTGACCGAGGCTCAGGGCCGGGAGGGCAACGTCTCCGGGGAGCGGAATGCGGCCAATCAACGTCTTGGGGAAGCGACCAAGCAGGTGGCTCAACTCCAGTCGGACTTGGAGAAGGTTGCTAGGGAAAGAGCGGCCGTTCAGGGGAAGCTGGAGAAGGTGGTCACCGAGCGTGATGAAGCCCGCAGTTTGGCGGATACGGCAAGCAAGGAGCGGGATGCCGAAAAGTTGGAGCGTCAGAAAGCGGGGAAAGAGGTTTTAAGCAAAGAGAAGGCCCTCACGCAGGCTGGGATGGAGCGCGATGCGGCCAAGGCTGCCTTAGTCAAGGTCAGTCAGGAGCGCGACGACTCGATCGCTTTGGCAGCCAAACTGAAAGATGCGCGGCAGCAAATTGACCGGCTGGAATCCGGAAACAAGGATGCGGCGGATAGACTGGCCAAAGCCCAGAAGCAGCTTTCGCAGCGCCGCCAGGATGGAAGCCCGGCTGGTGCTGAATCGCTTCAATCCATCCGAGATGAGGTGGAGTCGGTGCGTTCAAAACTGGCGGATTCTCAAAAGAAGGCGGCGGAATCTGAGAAATCGGTAGTAGATTTGCAGGGCAAGTTGGATGTGGCACTGAAAGAAACAGCGACCGCGAAGGCAGACATGGCGCAGGTCAATTCTGAGAGAGACCGTGAGCACGAGGAAAAAGAGGTGTTGCAGGGAATTCTGCGGCGTTCGCTTATTGAACAAAGTCGGCGTGACGGAGCCCGCAAGGCCTTGGTGGCCGAGGTGTCTCGTTTGAAAATAGATTCCGAAGTATTAGTCAAACAGATCGGCCTGCTCGGAGAGCCCATCCTACAGCTTTCTGAAAAGGAGCAAGCGCTATTTAAGCAGCCGCTTGTCGAGATTAGCGAAGAGGGGATCTCCATTTCGGCGATCAAAACAACTTCTAAAACGGCGCCCAAGCCGGGCGCGTCGGCCAAATCGCCCAAAGCGAATACGGCTGACGCTCCAGCAGGAGCTGTAGCGACTGCCGAAGTTAAAAAAGACGCTCTGTCTGAGTCAGGTAACACCACGGATGCGGTTCGGGTGAAGATGTCTGAAGCCAAAGAGCGTTTCGAGAAGGGCGACTTTGATCAGGCCGAGAAGCTGTATCAGGAGGCGTTGGCCGTTTCGCCGGGGAATGCGTTTGTACTCTCGAACTTGGGTGTTGCTCAGTTTCGTGCAAAACACTTTACGAAAGCTGAGGAGAGTTTGAGGAAGGCTCTGGAGTTATCCCCTCAGGATGCCTTTTCTCGATCTACGTTAGGAATCGTATACTACACGCAGGGCAAACTGGATAAGGCCGTGGAGGAGTTAACGCAGTCCGTGGCCGTGAATCCCAATAACGCGGTGGCTCACAATTATCTTGGGATCGCGGCGAGTCGGAAGGGTTGGCAGGAGAATGCCCGGAAAGAGCTGGAAACCGCCGCGGCCCTAGATCCCAACTACGCGGATGCCTTCTTTAATCTGGCTGTGGTTTGTGCCTCCCAGAAGCCTGCAGACAAGGAGGCCGCTCGCACGGCCTACAAAACGGCTTTGGATCTGGGCGCACCTCCCGACCCAAGGCTTGAAGAGTTAATTCGCTGATTGGAAGGCAGCAGTCGGATCCATGGCGGCTTCTGAATTGTGCTACCTGCGCCCAAAAGTAATTGCCAATTTTGCGATTACTTGGGACGGCCGTATTTCCACCTGGAATCGGACGCCGGCTAACTTCTCTTCGCCCGCAGACAAGCGGCGGCTTCTAGAGATTCGTGCCGAGGGAGATGCGGTACTTGCCAGCGCGACCACGGTGGTAGCGGATAACATGACGATGGGGTTGCCTGATCCGGCCCTTAGGGCGGTGAGGAGGGCACGTGGTCAGGGGGAGTATCCGCTACGAGTCTTGGTCAGTGGCTCGGGAGCGATTAACCCTGAGCTGCGGATTTTTTCCGAGACTGTCTCACCGGTGGTTGTTTTTTCAACCGAGCGGATGCCCGCCGACGTGAAGGTAGGTTTAGAGGGCAGGGCGACGCTCAGGCTCGATCGGGGACCGGATGTCGACTTACGGGCTATGTTGCATGTGCTTAAGGAGGAGTTTGGAGTGCAGTCGGTGGTGTGTGAAGGTGGAGGCCTTCTTTTTAATGCAATGCTCCGCTCGAACCTCGTGGATGAGGTGTGTTTAACGCTGTGCCCTCGCGTTTTTGGAGGGAAAAGAGGGGTGACTTTGACGGGAACGGCTGCGGAATGGCTTCCGTTCGCCGTTCCGGTTCGACTGGTGAGGTTTGAAATAATTGGAGCCGAGTGTTTTACGCGATGGTCATTGAGGGTGTGAGTTTTTGGCGGAAACCCTTTGCACAAACTGCGATCTCCTGATCTTATATGCTCACCCCCAGTTCTGTCGCCCCCCAGACAAGACCGAGAACGCCTCTCCTGCTATGGCTGGAGAGGCGTTTTCATTTAAAGAATTAGTCTCGTGAGGGTCGAGTTCCGGTTAATCCCAATGTTTCACGGGTGTGAGCTGGCGGGGGAAGGTGTCTTAATTTGGGGTGCGTCAGCTCACTTAAAAGCAACTACTGCCATCAATGGAAACACCTCCGCCTTCGACCGCGCCTTAATTTTACGTCGATCGAAGCTGGGAAATCCGAATTCGTTCTGAGCGCACTGCAGCATTAGTGAAGTTCATTTTGGTTTCAACACATTGAACCATGGCCGGCTTACTGCCCGAACTTTGCTGATTCGTTTTATAGGTCATGAAATATCCCGGTTATGGTGACTAGTGTCGTGAACTTGGAAATCGGGTGCTGGTGCTGGTGTGTCGGCAGAGCTCCCTGCAGGACGCACTTTGTAGACCTATGCTAAGTGTGGTAATACAGAATGCATGTCACTTACTCCGGAAGCTCTCTCAGCGCTCAGGCGGGATTACGCACAAAGAGGGCTTCGGCGCGCGGAACTGGAGCCGGATCCACTTGTGATGTTTCGGAAATGGCTGGCCGAGGCTGAGCGGGAAGGGGTTTTAGAGCCCAACGCCATGGTGCTATCGACGGTGGATGCTTCGGGACAACCTTGGTCGCGGATCGTCTTGCTGAAGGTATGCGACGAGGGAGGCTTTGCTTTTTTCACCAATTATCAAGGTGCCAAAGCCCAACAGTTGGCAGGCGAATCTCGCGCGGCTTTGACTTTCTGGTGGGGAGTCCTTGAACGACAGGTGAATATCACGGGGCGTGTATTGAAGACCTCTCGCGAGATCAGTTTGAAATATTTCGCTTCCCGGCCGAGGGCCAGTCAGTTGGGGGCTTGGGCTTCGGCGCAAAGTAGTGTGCTAGGGGGGCGAGATCAGTTGGAGGCGAGTTATGCGGAGTACGAACAGCGCTTCGATGGTAGAGAGGTGGAGTGTCCTCCTGATTGGGGGGGGTATGTTCTTGAGCCTGATGTTGTTGAGTTCTGGCAGGGGCGCAGTAGTCGACTCCATGACCGCTTTCGTTGTACTCGCGCTGGGGCGGGCGTATGGCAGGCGGAGCGTCTGGCGCCTTGAGACGGAGACAAATCGCCTGTACGAGGGAATTGACAGACTGAGTGTGATAGTTAATATCACTGTCCCTTTTTTTCTGAAATTCTCATTGGCCCTTTGTTATGAAACGCACCTATCAGCCCTCTAAGCGCACTCGCAAGCGCCAGTTTGGTTTCCGTAAGCGCATGAAAACCAAGAATGGTCGCGCCATCTTGTCCCGTCGTCGTCAGCAGGGCCGTAAGCGTTTGTTGCCGAAGGGAGTGGAAGTTCACTATCCACGCCAGACTGACCTCAACAATAACGCCGCAAAGGCTTTGGTTCAGCGCAAGCAACGCCGCTCAGTGGCTCGCGCCGCCCTGAAGGTCGTCCGGGCAGCAGCGCACAAGGTTGCTTAGTTCATTTAGGGTTCGGCTTTGGCCGTGCCGTTGTATTTTAGCGTATGGACCTATCTCCGCGCAAAATACAGCGGCTCAGGCTTTCCGGTGAGTTCCGCTCCGTTCGCGAGAAGGGATTCGCGCTCACGGGTAAGTGGTTGGTTTTGAGTATTTGGAAGGGCGAGGGTTCCTTGGTCGGTTCCAAACCAAAATTTGGCGTCATCACGTCCAAAAAAGTCGGTGGCGCTGTGGTCCGTAATCTGGTTCGCCGCAGGATCCGGCACATTCATCGGGCCCATCATGCAGACGTCATGGATGGGGTTTGGTGTGTGATAATAGCGCGCTTTAGGGCTTCCTTTGCTTCCTTTGAGGAGTTGGATGTCGAGTGGTGTAAACTGGCACGGCGTGCGGGAATCTTGAAGTCATGCGCTCCCTTGTCGGCATCCTGATTCGGGGATACCAAGTACTGGTATCGCCACTGATTCATTTCATCGGCGGTCCTGGCGGCGGTTGCCGTTTTGTGCCTACTTGTTCAGACTACTGTCTCGGGGCGGTGATGAACCACGGTATTTTAAAAGGCCTTTGGCTTGGAATTTGTCGAATTTGTCGATGTCACCCATGGGGGAAAACTGGAGTCGACCCTGTTCCACCCAGTCACATTCAACGCTAATTTTATGATGGATCGAAAAGGAAAGTACGCGGTGGCTCTTGCCATCATCACTCTGATCACGTGGCAAGTTTACTACTCCCGCGAGATGGAGAAGACGCGCCATGCGCAGGAACAAGCCGCAGCTTCCGCTGGGGCACCTGAGCCGAAGTCGCCTGTGGAGGTTGCTGCTGTACCGGCTCCGATGCCGGATGTGTCGCCAGTCGTTGAGCCTAAGCGGGTAGAGACTTTACGGGGAGAAAACGTGGACTGGCAGTTTACGAGCCTGGGAGGTGGGGTTGATAGGATCACGCTACACAACCATCAGGGCGAGGGCGGGCGTCCGATTGTACTCAATGAGTTTGGGGGCATACCGGTGGGCTCCCTCTCCGAAGCTTTTGAAGATCCCGTCCTCGAGCCTTTTTCGGTCGAAATGGCCGCCGATGGTAAGTCCATTGTTTTCCGGCGCACGGATTTCAGGCAGTTGGAAATTGTTAAGCAATTTGCTCTCCAAGGATCTGCTTCGATGGGAGCCGCTAAACTTGCTAATCCTTACCTTCTAAGCTTTGAACTGCGCTTCACCAATCGGTCCAACGGTCCGATTACTGTTCCTAATTATGCCGTACGAGTCGGTGCGGCAGCTCCACTGCATGTCAAGGATCTTCCGATCTATACAGGATTCAATCGGTTTAATAACGAGTCTGCGAAGTTTACGGATGTAAACTGGTTTGCTGGTGGAGGCTTTTTAGGCTTTGGAAAAAAGGAGCAGTCAGAGTATCGGGATAAGGGTTCGATTACTTGGGCGGGCGTTACTAACCAGTACTACGCCACCATTTTCTCTCCTGTAGGGGAGCATGTTTCGGAGGCTCTTGCCCGCCGTATTCCGATTGCCCAAGCTGATTGGGTGGCAACAGGTCGTTCGGAGGCTCCTGTTCCTTTGCCCTTCGCAATCGATGGGGCAGTACGGATGGCGGTTATTACGTTGGAACCTGGCAAAGAGGTGATTCATAAGTTCTCTATCTTCGCCGGTCCTCGCGAGCACGCGTTGCTTCGTTCGCTCGGCGGCGAACAAGAGCAGATGCTAGATTTTGGGATGTTTTCGATAGTGAGTCGAACGTTACTCAAATCAATGAATTTGCTCAATGGACTGCTCGGATCGTATGCTGCTGCGATTATTGTCCTTACCCTGATCATTAAGTCTGCTCTTTGGCCCTTACAAAATAAGTCGACGGCTTCGATGAAGCGCATGCAGGAACTTCAGCCCAGGATGAATGAGCTGAAGACCAAATACTCGGATGATCCCCAGCGAATGAACCAGGAGTTAATCGCTCTTTATAAAAAACATGGAGTGAATCCCATGTCGGGTTGTCTGCCAATGTTAGTTCAAATTCCAATCTTCTTTGGATTTTATAACATGCTGGGTAAGGCGGTTGAGCTGCGGAATAGTTCGTTTCTTTGGGTGAAAGATCTCTCGCAGCCTGACACTGTTGCTTTCATTGCCGGATACCCGCTGAATGTTCTTCCGTTAATTATGGCCGTGACAATGTTGTGGCAGATGCAGTTGTCGCCAAAAACGGGAGATCCGGTTCAGCAGCGGGTGTTTATGTTTATGCCAATAATATTTATAGTGTTTTGCTATAATTTTGCATCCGCTTTGGCTTTATACTGGGCCGTACAGAACGTGTTTTCTATTGTTCAGTTGATGATTACGAATCGCCAACAGCGGGCAGGAGCGCAAGCGACGGTTGTCACTCCAAAACGCACTAAGTAACGGCAATTCACTTCGAATTATGAGTGCCGATCCCCGTGAAATTCTTGAGACAATGTTAAGCCTATTAGGCTTTTTCTGTGAAATCCAGGAAACCCGGAGTGCCTCCGGGGGCGTTCTCTTGCAAATTCATACGGCCGAGAAAGAGCGGTTGATCGGACGTCACGGTGAAGTTTTGGATGACATCCAGTCTTTGTTGAACCGAATGCTTCAAGCCAAGAAAAAGGGGGCACCCAAGGTCCAGGTTGACGTGGAGTATTACCGTGCCATCCAAGAAGATAAGCTTGTTTCTCGGGTGCGTGAGTTGGCGCAGTCGGTGCGCCAAAGTGGTCGTTCCTTGCAGTTGGAGCCCATGAACGCTTATGAGCGCAGGGTAGTTCACAATGCCTTTATAGAGGATCCAGACGTCACTTCCTGGAGTCCTCCAGGCGAGGTTCGCCTGAAGCGAATTACGTTAAAGCTCCGGACGGCGTAAGCCTCAGCTAATTCACTGGGGGTCTAGGGGAATGCAAGGCTCCCTGTCATTGACGTTTGCTGATCTTGTGGCCGGATTGTGCGCTGGGCTTCTTGGCCCTTTTTGCCGCCGCAGTGGCTTGTTTTGCCCTGTCTTTGGCTGCAGTTCGTGCTGCCCTTTTCGGAGAATGGCCGAGCGACAGTTCCAGAAAATCAACTTGAGAATTGTATTTTTCAGCGGCAGGTTCACCCGCGGGGCGGCAATGGGAGCCGTCTTTTTGAAGAATCCACGATTTGGTGTTATCGGCAAGGTGGCGTGTTAAGATTTCATCGATAATACGGGCCTTAAGCCCAGGTTCCTCAATTGGGAAAACCACCTCTATGCGGTTGTAAAGATTTCGGGGCATCCAGTCGGCGCTCCCCACGTACACGAGCGGAGAGCCGTCATTTGCAAAATAATAAATCCGACTGTGCTCCAGGAAGCGGCCGACAATGGAGCGAACTGTAATATTCTCGCTGACCCCCGAAATGCCAGGTCGTAAGCAACAAATGCCACGAATGATGAGTTCTATCTGAACCCCGGCGGAAGACGCCTCATAGAGTGCCTCGATGATCGTTCTATCCACTAACCCGTTCATCTTTGCAATGATCCGGGCCGGCTTTCCTGCCAGTGCATTAGTGGTCTCCTGTTGGATCATTCCCATCATGCGCTCCTGGAGGGTAAATGGCGCGATGAGAAGCTTCTTAGCTCCTTGAAACTGGCCGATGCCGGTAAGGAGGTTGAAAAGGTTTGTGGCATCTTCCCCAAATTCAGCTTGAGCGGTAAATAGTGACAGGTCCGTGTATAGTTTTGCCGTTGATGGGTTGTAGTTTCCCGTTCCTAAATGAAGGTAGCGCCGAATGCGATCTTCGTCCCGTCTTACAACAAGGGCCATCTTGGAGTGCACTTTGTAGTGTACCATCCCATAAACCACGTGGACGCCCGCCTCTTCTAGGCGACGTGCCCACAGGATATTGTTGGCCTCGTCAAAGCGTGCCTTAAGTTCGGTTACAGCGGTGACCTGCTTCCCATTCCGCACCGCACTCATTAGAGCGCCTACAATCCGGGGGTCGCCTCCGGTGCGATAAAGCGTTTGCTTGATTGCTAAAACGTTTGGATCCACAGCAGCCTGCTCCAGAAAGTCGACCACCGTATTAAAACTCTCGTAAGGATGGTGCAGGAGGATGTCACGTTGGCGGATTGTTCCGAACAAATCGGTCACATTGCGTAATCCGGATCCTACCGGGGCTATAAACGAGCGATCTCGCAATTCGGGGGAGTGATCCCCGGCGCAAATGGCCATCAGCCGGGATGGATTGAGCGGGCCATCGATGAGATATAGGTCGGCATCCGTCAGATCCAGTGTCTCCAGCAGATACTGGTAAATCTCAGGGGGTGTCTCGTGATCTACTTCTAGTCGAACCGCCGCACCTTTCCTGCGGTTGTGCAGCTCATGTTCCACCGCGCTGAGAAGGTTCTGAACATCGTCTTCATCAATATACAACTCGCTGTTGCGTGTGACCCGAAAATGCCAGAAGCCCAAAATCTTCGTGCCTGGAAAGAGGTCGGCCAGATAGTGGCCGATCAAGAGGCCGAGAAATACATAATCCCGCTGGTTCTCAGGACTGGGAAGTTGAACTAGCCGAGGAAGAACCTGAGGGACTTGCACGACAGCAAGGTGGTTTGAAGCAATGCCATCTCTCTCAACTTCGAGATGTAGTATGATGTTCAGGGACTTGTTTAGAAGCTGCGGGAAGGGATGTGCGGGATCGATCCCCAGCGGGGTTAACACCGGCCGAACCTGTTGCTGGTAGTAGTCGTCCATCCACTTTTTGGACGCTGTGTCCAGACTGTCAGGGTGGAGGAAGCGGATTCCGTGTTTGGCGAGTTGCGGAACAAGATCCTCCTTCCAGCACCGAAACTGCGCCGCGACCATGTCGCTAGCCCGCTTATGGATGGCCCGGAATGTCTCGGAGGCAGTGCGTCCATCCACGGATCTCTCTACGATGCCGCTTTCAATTTGCTGCTTTATCCCGGCAACGCGCACCTCGAAAAACTCGTCGAGGTTTGAGCTGACAATGCTGAAAAATTTGACCCTCTCAAGCAGGGGAGAACCCTTATCAAGCGCCTCGTTGAGAACACGCTGATTAAATTCGAGCCAGCTAAGCTCGCGGGAAATAAAGTGCGCTGCTGGGTGTGGCTTCATGTGTTTACGAAACTTAGCGTCTGGGGCCGAATTCATAAAGCAACATTCCTGTCACGGGCCTTGCAAAGTCTGGCGCTAAACTTTGGATTCGGTCACGGTATACACAATATATGAAGCTCATCCTCTCCGCTCTTTCCTTCTTGGGCATTGCCATGTGTGCCAAGGCTGCACCGCTGGCTGTTGGAGTTCCTGCTCCTGAGGTCTCTGCTCCCGATCAAAATGGGCAGGTCGTGGAATTTAAGGGGGTATACGCCAAGGGTCCGACCTTGGTTTATTTCTATCCGAAAGCCGATACTCCCGGATGCACCAAGCAGGCTTGCGGCCTACGGGACGATTGGGAGGCATTAAAGACGAAGGGAATCCAAGTTTTGGGAGTGAGCGGCGATAAGCCTGATGCCCAAAAGAAATTTGAGGAAAAGTACAAGCTGCCGTTCACTCTGATTGCGGATTCTGAGGGGAAAGTTGCGGAGGCTTTTGGTGTGCCGATGTTTGCTGGGATCGCCAGGCGGATATCTTTTCTTGTGAAAGACGGAAAAATCGTATGGACGATGCCGAGTGCCTCCACGGCGGAACATTCCAAGGACGTCTTAAAGGCATACGACGCCCTTGCTAAATAGACCCTAGACCCGTGAACGCCCACGCGCACGGCCTCTTGGCGGTGGACTGGTTCCACGAGGAGGGGCTTGGCTTACTGGTCATCACTCTTCCGGGCCCGTTTTGCGCCAGAATCTTAAAAGGATTGATCTAGTCTGGGCATGAGTCCTGCTTTATCGGGGGCGCCGAGCAGCGAACAGCTGGCTCGGCGAGAATGGCTGTAACTTAACGTTCCTATTGAATCAAATTTAACGAAGTCAGCTAGGTTGACGTCATTCTTTTGCCCCAAGATCATATTTGTCTAAACCAGACCGCGCCTGTTTCCGATACTCAGGCACCCTTTCCATTGCTTTTGCCGCCTGCCCAAACCTGAATTCTATATAAAATGAGCAACAATATTAATGTCTCGACGTTGACCACAGCGGATATCCCTTTGCTGGTAACTGCTATTATCAGGGATTTTACGACCGCTCAGATCGCTGCGCTGTCCTCGGATCAGACTTCTCTCTTAACCTCGAATCAGATTCGGGTGTTGTCCACGGCGCAGGTTGCAAGTCTCAGCACGGATGGTGTGGGGGTGCTGACTTCCGCTCAAGTTGGTGTTTTGAGTACGACTCAGGTCCAGGCTCTGACGACTTCGCAGTTGTCTGCTTTCGGTAGTGTGCAGGTTTCTGGATTTACGACGGCTGGCATTCGGGCGCTTTCGACCTCTCAAATATCGGGAATTTCTTCCGCTGGGGTAGTTGGTTTGGGGGCTTCGCAGGTTGGGGTCTTGACCTCTGTGCAGATTGCGGCGGTGACCACCGATGATGTGGCGGTGTTAAGTTCTGTGCAGGTTGGATCGATCTCTTCGGCGGCAATCGCCGGGGTAACGACCGCTCAGATCGCGGCAATTGACGAACTTGCAGGTAACCTCTCCACGGCCGCAACCCGCGCGTTTAATTCCGCCCAAGTGGCGGCGTTGACAACCGACGGGGCACAGTCTTTGACCTCGGTGCAAGTGGGTCTTTTGACGTCCGTGCAGATTGCAGGAGTGGAGACGGTCGATTTGGCAGTGTTGAGTTCCGTACAGGTCGGAGCGATCTCGTCCTCAGCAATCGCCGGAGTGACAACGGCACAAATATCCGCAATCGACGAACTCGCCGGTAATCTCAGCACAGGGGCAACTCGTGCTCTGACCTCAACCCAAGTGGCCGCGCTGACAACCGACGGAGCGCAGTCCCTGACCTCGGTGCAGGTGGGTCTGCTGAACTCCGTGCAAATCGGAGGTATGGAGACGGTTGATGTGGCCGCGTTGAATTCCGTACAGGTCGGAGCGATCTCGTCCTCCGCGATCGCCGGAGTGACAACGGCACAAATCGCCGCAATCGACGAGCTTGCCGCTAACTTGTCCACGGCCGCAATCCGTGCGCTGAAATCCTCTCAGCTCGCTGCACTGACAACCGACGGAGCCGCCTCGCTGACCTCAACTCAAGTGGGTCTGCTGACTTCAGCGCAGGTTCTAGGGTTTGAGACCGCTGACGTGTCTGTATTAAGCTCTGCACAGATTGGAGCGATCTCGTCTTCGGCAATCGCCGGAGTGACAACCGCGCAGATCTCAGCGATTTCTTCAGACGCTGTGGCTGGGTTGACTTCAGTTCAGGTGCGCTCACTTACATCGTCGCAGATCGCAGCTGTGACTACGGTTGATGTGGCTGCGTTGAGTTCCGTACAGATCGGAGCGATCTCGTCTTCGGCAATCGCCGGAGTGACAACGGCCCAGATCGCCGCACTCGACGAACTCGCCGGTAACCTGAGCACAGCTGCAACCCGTGCTCTGACTTCGGTTCAGGTGGCCGCGTTGACAACCGACGGAGCGCAGTCTCTGACCTCGGTGCAGGTGGGGCTGCTGACCTCCGTGCAGATTGCAGGAATGGAGACGGTCGATGTGGCAGCGTTGAATTCCGTACAGATCGGAGCGATCTCGTCCTCGGCAATCGCCGGAGTGACAACGGCCCAGATCGCCGCACTCGACGAACTCGCCGGTAACCTGAGCACAGCTGCAACCCGTGCTCTGACTTCGGTTCAGGTGGCCGCGTTGACAACCGA
>CAMCYN010000080.1 GCA_945883955.1 Akkermansia muciniphila | reverse complement strand
CTCCTCTAGCCAGCTCCAGTCAGGCGGAGGCGCCAACGGACTCACTCTTGCGACCTCGGCTTCCACGCCGTTTAGGCCGACAAGCAAAAGCGCCGCAGACAGGAGGGTCACAAGCCGAACACGCATTCCTTCCCTTTAACCCGGAACACCCGACACGTCACGCCATGCAGAAAGAATGAAACCGTTCGCGCGACGGCCAAAATTCCCGCTAACATAAAGGCATGCTCAGATTGCTGTTTCTTGGTGATATTGTGGGAGACCCAGGCCGTCGGGGAGTAATCGAAAGCCTGCCTTGGTTTAAACAGGAAAAAGGCGTCGATTTCGTGGTGGTGAACGGAGAGAACAGCGCGGCAGGTCGGGGCATCAGCCCCAAAATCAGTATCGACCTGCTCCGGGCCGGGGCGGCTGTCATTACGACGGGAGATCACGTTTGGGATCAGCGGGACATCGCGCCTTATATCACCACAGAACCGAGGCTGTTACGGCCGATCAACTATCCGCCTGGCACCATCGGCAACGGATCTATTGTGCTGCAAACGGCCAAGGGCAAAGTCGGCGTGATCAACGTCCAGGGCCGGACTTTTATGAATACGCCTCTCGAAAACCCCTTTCTCGCCATCGAGGCGGAAGTGGCCCGGATGCGCGAGGAAACCCACATCATTTTCGTGGATATACACGCCGAAACCACGAGTGAAAAAATCGCCATGGGTCGCTTTCTCGACGGTAAGGTGTCCGCCGTCGTCGGCACCCACACCCATACCCAAACCGCAGACGAACAGATTTTCCCCTGTGGCACAGCCTTCCTCTGTGACGCCGGAATGTGCGGCCCCTCCGAGAGTGTCCTCGGACGCGACATCGAAGCGATCATCCAGCGTTTCACCACGAGCCGGCCTGTTGTTTACCCCATTGCCCGCGGCCCGGTGGTGTTGCAGGGAGCGATAATCGATATCGACGAAACCACCGGCCGCGCGATGCACATCGAACGGGTGGCGCACAAAGTGGTTTTCCCCGAACAGTAAAACCCAATACGACGTGCTCCGGTTGGCGGAGCGTGTCGGCCGGGGGAGCGGCCCTCACCGCCGCCACCCCTCCAAGTCCTCTAAGGAACCTTATTTTTTGGGTGCCCCGTAACCGGCGGAAGGTTTGCCATCCGCTTCGAGTTTGCCGCACACCCAAAGCAGACCGCGACCGACCAGATCCAGATATTCGGTAGCTTCCACGATTTTATTGCCGTGTCCCAACGTCGTGGAAAAGGTGCGAACTTCGCCCACCTTGTTCACCCAGATGACGGGGTTGTCGGCCTTGGCTTCGTTACTGTAAGAGCTGCCCAGCACCGTAGCCGTGTCCCAGAGTTTCTCTACGCGGTAGAGTTCGTCCTTTTCCGGGGTCATCCAGCTCGTGGGGAAACCCACCATCACGGGGTGTTTAGTTTCGACGGGCTTTACCTCCATCACGGTGGCCTTTTCGTGGAAAGTGCTCTTTACCCCGATTAACTCGCGCCACAGGTCTGCGTTTTCCGCAGTGCGGTAACTGTGCATCGCGCAGTGTAAAAACACGGCGGGGATACCGGCTTTATGCGCCTTGGTAATCCGCTCAAGCAGCTCCGGATCCTTAACCGCTCCGTAGCAGTCATCGTGAACCACCACGTCATACCCTTTGGCCCAGTCCGCCTTCTCATAAGCAGAAGAAACGTGCTCCCTTCCAGCTGCGACATCTTTGCCATCCACCATTTTGACGTCATGGATGATGGTCCACTCGACGGGCAACCGCTGCGAAAGCCCTTCGGAAATGATACGCTTCTGGTTTTCGTAATCATGACAGCACCCGCCAGCGATCAGCAGGGCGCGAATTGGTTTGGCCGGACCGGCAAACCCCAGCGAGGCGGAGGCAAATAAGGAAAGAAGAACAAGTGTGGGAGCACGCATAAGGAGAGGATGATCGTTTGGAGCCGCTTTCTATCGCAGTCAGAACGTTAAGCCCACACTGACGAGGTTCCTTAGCTCAAAAAGCGCCCCGCACCCGCCTGCTGTCCCCTCCAGCTTCGAGCCACGACCTCACCCTTCCACTTCGAGAACTCCGGCAATCACCCGCACCGCCTGCACAGCAGCCCTCACATTGTGCACCCGAAAAATGTGCGCGCCCGTCAACATTCCCTGCACCAGACAGGCCACCGTTCCCGCATCGCGCCTGGCCGCCTCGGGCAGTCCCAGAACCTGGCCGATGACCGTTTTACGTGAAACGGGCAGCAAAATGGGCCGCTCAAACCGCTGCAGCCGGCCAAGCTCAGCGTAAATTCGAAGGTTGTCCGCGCGTTGCTTGGCGAAATCGATCCCCGGATCGAGCACAACCGCTTCGCGGGAAAGACCCGCCGCTTCGACCAAAGCCAGTTTTTCGTCAAAAAAGCGCTCCAGCTCGTCCATCACATCCCCGTAGCCGACATGGGTGTGGGCCACTTTCGGCGCACCCACACTGTGCATTATGAGAAGTGCGGTGCCCGTGGCGGCGCAAATACGTGCATTTTCATCCGTCGGCAAAGCTCCGATGTCGTTGAGGATATCGCCGCCGCAGGCCAGCACAGCGCGGGCGACCGCAGGCCGCCAGGTGTTGATACTCAACAGCGGACTCGCCCCGTTGTGCTCGGCCGTCTTCCACAACTCGACGAATCCACACAGCCGGTCGATTTCCTCAGCCTCACTGATGGGTTCACGGTTGGTCCGGGCAGATTCGGCCCCGACATCGATTATTTCGGCGCCCTCGACCAGCAGCTGCCGGGCATGTTTAAGAGCGGCCTCGGGTTCGGCCAGTCCGTCTCCCGAAAAAGAATCCACCGAAAGATTTACAATCCCCATCACCAGGGGACGTCGCGGAAAGGAAAGAAGGTGATGACGGGCACGCAGTAACATGGAAGGCACTATTGAGCGCCAACCGGAAGGGGTACCGCAATCCTGCGTTTCCCTTCAAACCGCACGGTCTGGGTGTAGCCAACCTCGCGGAGCAGTTGCAGTGCTTCGGCAAAACCCGCGCCAAGCTCGGCCGGATCATGCGCGTCAGAATTGATCAACACAGGCACTCCCGCCTCGTACGCCAATTCCACAAACTGACGGGCTGGATACAACTCGCAGCACTCCTTCCGTAACCCCGCCGTGTTGATCTCGTAAGCCAGCCCCGTATCGACCAGGGCTTGAATGGCCGGTTCGTAAAAGCGGCGCAAATCGCCCTCGGGCCGGAACCCGAATTTCTTGGGCAGATCAGGATGCGCCACAAAATCAAACCAGCCGCTCCGGATACAGTCCTCGTAGGCTCTCCAGTACGAAGCCCAGACAACGCTGGGATCAGACTTGCGGTACCGGCTCAGATATTTGGGGTTATCCACCTCCCAGCCTTCGGGAAGATAATGCACACTTCCTATCCAGAAATCCCACGGAGCCATGGCCTGCAGTTGCTCCCACCAGGCTTCCCGGCCAACCAGATAATCCATTTCGAGCCCCAGCCGGATGGGCAGTTGAGGAAACTGGATCCGCGCCTGTTCCACGGCCTCAAAATAGGCGGGTAAATCTTCGCGGAGCATACGCCAGTCGTCAAAACGCTCGGGCATGGGATTGTGGTCGGCGAATCCCAGCTCACTGAGACCAAGTTCGAGCGCACGGGCCGCAAACTCCACCGGCCAGCCTTTGGCATGATGGCAGAGCGGGGTGTGAACGTGATAATCCGTGTGGCCTGAAGGGAGCATGGGGGGTGGGGAAAACTGATTTTAGGGGAAGCTTTAGGGAGACACAGGGCAAGGGCATACGTTCGATATTCGCCCGGGTGAAGATACGGAATCACCGGCAGGCAGGCTCCCCCCGGCCAAAACGCTTTGCAGAAGCCTCGCTTTGGTCAAGATTCAGATCCGCTGGCGATCTGCGCCCCCCTGTCCTCCAGCCACCCCCTCCCCCCTTATGGCAAACATCACAGAGCTCAGTGTTTTTGTCGTCGAACCGTCAGCCACCCAAGCCCAGTTCATCCGGACCCGCCTCCAAAAAGTCGGCGTGCTCCTATGCACTATTTTCAACACCGGCACCGAAGCGCTCGCGGCCATGCACGAAAACCGGCCCGACGTCGTCTTCAGTTCCATGCACCTGCCCGATATGACCGGCGGCGATCTCGTCGCCCGGATGCGGGAGGAGGAATGGAGCAGCCACATTGCTTTCATCCTCGTATCGAGCGAATCCAATCCGCGTTACCTTGAGCCCGTCCGGCAAAGTGGTTCCTGCGCCCTGCTCGGAAAACCGTTCACGGTCGAGCAGCTTAAAAAAGCGCTGGTCACCGCTCTGGATTATCTCAATCCCGATAACAACAAGGAGGAGATTATCGACGGCATGAGCCTTGAGAACATCAAGGTCCTGCTGGTGGATGACAGCCGCAGCGCCCGGATCTATATCCGCCGGGTGTTGGCGAATCTCGGCATTCAGCATTTCACCGAAGCGGAAAACGGCAAGGAAGCCGTGGGTATCATCGACCAGCACTTCTTCGACTTGGTGGTCACCGATTATAACATGCCGGAAATGGACGGCCGGGAACTGACCGAGTACATCCGCACCCAGAGCTGGCAGAGCACCGTGCCTATCCTGATGGTTTCGAGCGAAAGTAATCAGAGCCGACTGGCGGCCGTTGAACAGGCCGGCGTTTCGGGCGTTTGCGACAAGCCCTTTGAATCGGCCATGGTCAAAGGACTGCTCCAGAAAATGCTCCGCCCCAGCGACGACTAAAGCCCGCTCAGATCCGCGCCGACGCTTTACCCACCCTATCCTCGCCTTGGGTACCGCGAAATCTGAAGAGCCTGAGGCAATCCGGAGTGCCACCCTCCGTCACGGATCTCCCTCCTCATATTTATCGCCCCCGCTTCCCCTCTTGTCGCCGGCCCGCCTTTTGGACGAACCTAACCGGACTTATGGCAGCGCCCCGTATCCTCTCCGGTATCAAACCCACCGGTCGTCCTCATCTCGGCAATTACTTCGGCATGATGCAACCGGCCATCGCCTGGCAGCATAAGGGCGAAGCCTTCTATTTCATCGCCGATTACCACGCCCTGACCACCGTCCACGATCCGGCCGCGCTTCGCCAGCACACCCGCGACGCCGCCCTCGACTTCCTCGCCTGCGGACTCGACCCCGCCAAAGCCGTCCTGTTCCGCCAAAGCGACGTGCCGGAAGTCACCGAACTGGCCTGGCTGCTGACCTGCCTGACTCCAATGCCGATGCTTGAGAACTGCCACGCCTACAAGGATCACGTCGCAAAGGGGAAGATTCCCTCGCACGGTCTGTTTGCGTACCCGGTGCTTATGGCGGCCGATATTCTGCTCTATAACAGCAACGTCGTGCCGGTCGGCAAGGATCAGAAACAACACGTCGAAGTGACCCGGGATCTGGCGGAAAAAACCAACCGGATCTTTGGCGAAGTATTCACCATTCCTGAGGCCAGCATCGTGCCGGAAATGGCCACGGTCATCGGGCTGGACGGCCAGAAGATGAGCAAGAGTCACAACAACACCATCGGCCTGTTCGAAGAGGAAAAGGCGCTCCGCAAAAAGGTAATGGGCATCACCACCGACTCCCAGCCCGTCGAGGCGCCCAAGGATCCGGCCACTTCTTCGATCGTGGCGCTCTATCGCCTGTTTGCCAGCGCCGACGATGTGGCCACCATGGAAGCACAATTCCGCGCAGGCGGCATCGGCTACGGGGATTTCAAAAAGCGCCTCTTCGGAGCCATCTGGGAAACCTTCGAGCCGTTCCGCGCACGCCGGGCAGCGCTGGAAGCCGACCCCACCAACGTGGATACGGTCCTGGCCGAAGGCGCCGCCCGTGCCCGCGCCGTGGCCTTGCCGACTATCGATCGAGTCCGCCGGGCGATGGGGCTTCGTTAACAGCAGCGCCCCCGTCTTTTCGTTCCGCCTGTTCCGCTTTGGTGACGGATCCCGCCCCAACCGCCTCGCCCAGTTTTGCGATGTCCGTTCGTCTAAGTCCCTTTCTCGCCATCGCCATGGCCGGAGGGTTGTCTGTGCTGGCGGCGGCAATTGGTGTTTCCGGCGCGGAAACCGGCGAGTCGGGGGAGTTCGCCGTCCGGATGAAGCAGGGGGAGGTTGCAAACGCGGAAGGCACCCCGACAGTCGCCCGCGAAATCTGGATCCAGGCGGCAGAACTCCCGGGTATCGGACCGCAGGAACGCAGCCAGGCCCTGATCCGGGTAGCGGCAACCCACGCCGCCGAAAGCGACGATTTTACGGCAGCCAAAGTAGCCGAAGAAGTGCTGCTCATTGGCGAAGCCTCGGCCCGGACTCGGCTGGAAGCGTGGGCGCTCGTAGCCAAGGCGTATGCCCAGTACGGCAACGCCGCAGCCTGGACAAAAGTCAGGGACGCCTGCCGGAATATCCTGGCCCAGCCCGAAGCCACAGAACCCGAACGGCTCCTCGCACAACAGGGGAGTGTTCCAGCCTATCTAGCTCTCAGGGCGTATCCTGAAGCGGCGCAAGTCCAGCAGGCGCTCGCGGAAAACCCGGCGCTTGGCCTATTGGATCGCGAAACCCACAGGCTCGGGTTCGCCCGGGCCCTGCTGGTTCAACGCCTTTTCGCAGACTGCCGGGCCGTCCTGGAAACGGCCCGTCTCCACTTGAGCGGAGAGCCGCATGCCCCCGCCGAGGCACCGCGAATCCACGAGCTGCTGGCCGAATATCAACTCCTGCTGGCATTGAGTTTCTACGAGGAAGGCGACCAACCCCGAGCCCGTCTGGAACTCGAACGTGTCCCCGCCATGCCCGGACAGACCGCGACCTCCCGCCAGACCCGCGAAGCGAGGCTCCGGCTGCATCTCCGGCAATGGCTCCCTCAGACCGAGCCCGTCCTGAAAGTCCTCTTTGTGGGATCCAGCCACACCATTCGCGGGAACATCCCCTTGTTGGTCGAACAACTCGCAGCCTCTGCGCCTGCGGGAAGCCTGCGAATCGTGGCCGGCGAACAAACCCGGATGGGTACGGGGATGCGCAACCACTGGAACGACGGCGACGCCCCGGACACAGCACGCGGCCGAATTGCGGCCGAGCCCTGGGACATTGTGGTGGTCGAAACCTTCTACCGGATGACCCGCAACGACATGGCCCAATACGGCCGGTGGTACGCGGACGCGGTTGGAAAACGCGGCGCACGTTTATTGATCTACGAGACCCCGGTCGCCAAGGCGTCGGCTTATCCAGGGGGCTACCAAGATTTTCACGACTCGAATGTCTGGCTTGGAAAACAGTTACAGGCTCCCGTGGCCCCCAGCGTCCGAGCCTGGATGTCGGTTTTGGGAAGCCAACCTTCAGAAGCCTCGCTCAAGGCACTCTATTCGGACTGGATTCACGCCAGCGCCAAAGGCGCCTACCTGACCGCCTGCACCCTATACGCCACTCTAACCGAACAATCCCCGGTCGGATTGTTCCTTCCCGAAGGGCTTCTTTCACCCGAGGAGGCGCTCCGTTACCAGAACGCAGCATGGCAGGCTGCCCGCGAAACCCGCCTCGAACTCGAAAAGAGCGGGCCCACCAAAACTCCGTAACAGCTAAGAGCCTGGACTCTCGGGGGAGTACCGGCCCGCCGCCGTTTACTCCGCTTCGCCACCCTGCTTTTCAAGCATGCGGTCGATAGTGGCATCCAACTGCGCACGATAAGACTCCCAGTCCCCACACCGGGCATCGGGCGTACCTTCAATCCGAAACAGCCATCCCTCCCCATACGGGTCGTTACCGATCCGCTCGGGATCCTGCACAAGCGCGGGGTTGCCTTCGATAAAGCGACCTTCCACCGGGCTGTACAAATCCGAGATCGCCTTAAAGCCCTCGACCGACCCGACAATCTCGCCGTTGGCAACCGCTTCCCCGGGTTTCTTTTCAAACTGATGATCCACAAGATCACCCAGCATCCGGGTCGCAAATTTCGTAAACCCCACGCGCCAGACTCCGTCCGCTTCACTCGCCAGCCAGTAATGGCCGGGACTAAAGCGGTAGTCCTTCGGCAGATGAGTCACAAAGGTCGCCCGTTTGTAGAAAGCCGTTTCGGACATAAAAGTGGCGCGAATTGGGAGGGTTGGCGGAAGAAACGCTAGCTCTGAGCGGCGGCGCTCAGCTCGGCCTCGGCGGCCTCCCACACCGTGGTCGTCCGCTCGATTTCCTGCCGCACCGTCTTCAGCTCCCGGTTTAACCGGAGCGCCAGACTGGCATCGGCATAACAGGCCGGGTCTTCGAGTGCTTTGGCCAGTTCGATCTGCTTGTTTTCAAGCTCCTGCATCTTGGCTTCCGCATCCGCCACGGCCTTCTCCCGCTCGCGCTGCGCCTTGGCCCGGGCATTCCGCTCGGCCGCCTCGGCTTTGCGCAGTTCACGCACCTCTTTCATTCCCATGCCAGGCGCAGGCGCCGCCTTTCCGACAACCGCCGTCCCGGCCCGCTTATCCGTGAGACCTTCCCCGGCCGTCAACGCGGCCCGCGCAGACGTCGCCCGGGTTTTATCGAGATAATAATCGTAATTGCCGGCGTACGGAGTCAGCTGGCCCGCAGAGATATGCAGCACCGTCTCGGCCAGTGTCCGGATGAAATGCACATCATGGGAGATAAAGATGAGCGTCCCTTCGTATTGTTTCATCGCTCCAATGAGCGCATCGATGGAGCCGATATCCAGGTGTGTGGTCGGCTCATCCATGAGGAGCAGGTTGGGCGGATCGAGCAGCACTTTGACCAGCGCCAGACGCGTCTTTTCTCCTCCGCTCAAAACGGTGACCGGTTTGAATACGTCGTCTCCACGGAACAGAAACGCGCCGAGCAGTCCGCGCACCATCTGTTCGGACACACCCGGAGGACAATCCTCCATGGCGGCCTCGAGCACAGTGGCCTTGGTGTTGAGCATCTCGGTACGGTGCTGGGAAAAATAACGCACCCGCACATTTTGCCCGAGCACCCGTTCGCCCTTCTGGAGTTCGAGCACACCGGCCAACAGCTTGAGAAGGGTGGATTTACCCGCTCCGTTTGGCCCGACCAGAACCGTACGCTGGCCCCGTTCGGCCTGAAAATTCATGCCCTTGTAAATCTGAAGATCGCCATAGGCAAAATCGACGTCGTTCAGCGCAATCACCTTGTGACCGGCCCGTGGAGGCTGCGGGAACCGAAACTGGCCTACCGTACGCTCAGCGCCTTCGGGAGCGCTGAGTTTGTCCATACGCTCGATCTGCTTGAGTTTGCTCTGCGCCTGGGAAGCCTTGCTGGCCTTGGCCCGGAACCGGTCGGCAAACAATTGAAGCGAGGCAATTTCCTTCTGCTGATTTTTGAAAGCCGCCAACTGCTGCTCCTCCCGTGCAGCCTTTTGCACCAGATAATCGGTGTAGGTCCCGCGGTAGCGATGCAGTTTGCCGCGTCCCAATTCCACAATGGAATCGACCAGGCAGTTCAAAAATTCACGGTCATGCGAAATAACCATGATGGCACCGCGGTACTGCTTGAGATGTTCCTGAAACCAGCCCAGCGATTCGAGATCGAGATGGTTGGTAGGTTCATCCAACAACAGCAAATCCGGCTCCTGAACGAGCAGTCGCGCCAGATGGGCGCGCATAATCCAGCCACCGCTCAAAGTGCGGGCGGGCCGGTCAAAATCACTTTCCCGGAAGGCGAGCCCCTTGAGGATCTGTTTGGCGCGTGCTTCCACCTGCCAGCCATTCTCCTCGGCAAACACCCCGAGTGCTTCGTGGTGCAACTCGGAGTCCTCGGGTTCAGTCGCCATGATTCGCTGGGCTTCGGCCAGCTCCTTGGTGATGGCGCACGCAAGGTGCAGCACGGTTTCATCACCCACAGGCGCACTCTCCTGAGGCAGGTATCCGTAAAAGGCCCCCTTTTCCCAGTTCACCTGTCCTGAATCGGGTGTGTCTTCCCGCAGGATAATGGACAGCAAGGTCGTTTTCCCCGCTCCATTGGGTCCGACCAGACCAATCCGATCCCCCCTGTTTATCTGTAAGGACACGTCTTCAAACAGCGTCCGACCACTAAAAGATTTCGAGATTTGCGACAGGGTGAGCATGAGCGGAGGTGGGTTTTGATCGGGCTCGGCCTTTAGATCAAGGACTCTGAGCAGTCGCCCACAACCGAGGCGACGATTTGTTCCAGGGCGGAAAGTTCAGGGATGACACGAATCACGTCGAGAAGCCGCACAAGAGCCACGGGAATGTGAGCCAAAAACTCTTCGCGTCCCTTTTCATGGCCGAGAAAGCCGTAAGCGCCGAGGGCCTGCATGAGACGTTGGGCGGCGCACAAGGCGTACACCCGCCGGAAATCCGGCGCGGGGCCGCCGCCGGCACTGCCCTCCTGCGCCGTCCAGCGATCACAATAGAATTCCAGCAGTTCCTCGCGCTCGTCGGGGGTCAGGTCGACGTATGGATCCAGCAGCAGCGAAGCCAGATCGTATTGAGGCAGCCCAAAACGCATGCCCTGAAAATCAATCAGACAAGGCACGCCCTCATTCACCACGATGTTTTGCGACTGAAAATCCCGGTGCACGAGCACCCGGGGCATGTGAGACAACTCGACTGCCAGACTCGAAAGAGCCTCCCGGCTGGACGCGAGAACGTCGGCGGGTTTGCCGAAGTGCCGCCCCAGACAGTTCTGAAGGAAATAGTCCTGCTCCCAGAGATACAGCTTTTCATCAAAAGGCGGCTGCAACCCGAGGGCGTCCTCGACAGGCGGCAAAAAGTCCTGGGCGCACGTATGCAAACGCAAAGCCTCCTTCAACGCGGCCTCGTATAAAGAGCGACGCACCGACCAGGGTTCGTTGCGAAAACTCCACAGGTCGCTTTCCCCCAAATCCTCCATCCAGATCCGGCCATACATCGCTTCGTGCAGGTACATCCTGGGAACGCGGACCCCGGCTCGCTCCAGAAACTCGGCAATCTCCACATAATGCCGGTTCTCTTCCTTTTGCTGGCCGTACTGCACATAGATGAGCGGCTGGATCCCGGGACTTCTGAGCCGGTAAAACTTCCGGTCCGACCCTCCCTTTTCCAACGGCTCCGCTGTGATCGGTGCATTCCCAAAGTGCGGGAAATGAAAGCGGGTCAGCTCCACGATTTCGGCTAGGTACGGCATAAATTAGAGATCTGCGTCAGCGTGAATTCCCTGAACCCCAACCCCCGCCGTGACGACACACCGGCGCAGTTCAGTTCCTGGGGCTAGCGTCGCACCGGCCCACACAATCGTATCTTCGAGAACAGCCCCGTCGCCGACCACCACTCCGGCGCCAATCGCACAAGCGCCGCGCAAGGTCGCCGTCGGCGCCACCCTTGCGCCCGGATCAATCCACGGCGCCCCGTCCGCAGCCAGTTCCCGGTGCACGGCCAGATACTGTTCCCGAGCGCCAAGATCCCACCAGTTGCCGTCATCGATTACGACACCGCCCAGCCGGGCTCCTGCGCGGATCATGTCGAGGAACACCGGGATGACGCTCAGTTTGGTGGCCGCCGGAATGCGTGCGAGAAACTCCGGTTGGACGAGATAAATTCCGGTGAACAAAAACTGGGGCGTGGCTTCGGGATGCAGCCGGCGGCCCAGGTCGGTGATTTGTCCCGTGCCCGCATCAAAGCCGACTTGAAGCGGGCCATCCTTGGAACGCAGCACGAGGGTGACTTCATTGCCGCTTTTGCGATGGGCCTCCCAAGCCGGTTGAAGGGGTAAATCCGAAAGGATATCGCCATTATAAACCCAGAAAGCCTCCGCCGCCGGGAGCCGGTCCTCGGCCAGCTTGAGGCCCCCGGCCGTTTCCAGCACCTCGGGGGTTTCGTGACTAAAAAACAGCGGGCAACTGTTCCAGGACTCGGCCGGAAAAGCCGCCCCGTAAGCTTCCGCGCACCAATGTGTGTTTACGATAAATCGCTCCACTCCAGCAGCGTGCAGGTGCCCGAAAGCACGGGTGATTAAAGGCGCGTTGCACACCGGGATCAGCGGCTTCGGTAATCGGGCGGTCAGCGTTTTAAGACGCGTTCCTAAACCGGCGCCGAGGACAAAAGCAGTAGAGGGCAAAGCGGACATGGGGTGGCTGAGCAAACAAAAGGGCGGCTATCTTAAACCGAAGAAGCCCACGGACTGAACCCGAAACAACCCCGGCAACGGGAATAAGCGCGCCCCCGCCAAAATACCGGCGTCCTTTGCGGGCCGTTTTCGCAACTTCTCCCAGACCGCGGGGTTGTTGTTCCTACGGAAAAGCTCCGTCTTCAGCCCCCCTCCTCCCTAATTAAAAATGAAAAGCCCGTTCCTTCTGAGTGCCCTCCTCCTGTCCTGTGCGTTCAGCGCCTTTGCCGAGGACAAGCCCCTGCTGGCCATTGTCGGAAAGCCCATCTACGAGAGCAAACTGGATACAGCCCTCGCCGCCCCCTGGAAATCGGCCAAGGGCAAATGGGAAGCCCTCGATGGCGTCATCCGCGGCTCGGAACTTCCCGAAGACAAACACGGAGCCGTCACTCGGCTCCCGAACAAACTCCCGGACTTCGTGATCGAGTATGAGTTCAAGTTTGAAGGAGCAAAGAGCACAAGCCTTTCCATCAACGCGGTTAAGGATCACATGGCGCGCATCATGATCACCCCGCAATCGGTCACCGTACAGCGTGACGACAACGACCATGACGGCCCCGATAAGGCGATCGTTTTCGCGCGCTTCGCCGCCGACCTCCAGCCCGGCACCTGGCACAAGGTCCGTATGGAAATGGTGGGCGACACCATATTCGGCAAAGTGGACGACCTGATCGCCTGGGGAAGCAGCGATCTTTTCAAACAAACCCGAATGGCTCCCGGTTTTACTGTCGGAGGCCAGTCGGTGGATTTCCGTAACCTCAAGATCAGCGAGGCCACGCTTAATCCGGACTGGGCCACGATCCAGGCCACTCTGCCCAAGCCCGGCGAGAAGATGGCGGGTCCGGCCGGCAAACCCGCCGCCAAGAAAGCCCCCTGATCGGAGCCCGACACCAGCTCAAACATCGCCCGGGCTCCCTCGTGAATGGGTGGATAATCGGCGGCGGCACTGATCCCGTACCAATCCGCAATCACGCCATCGACCCCGGCAAGTTTCATCTGGAGAAGATGACATTCGAGCGCATCCGGATCGGTGGAATCATAGAGGCCAATCAGCGGGTGGAAATGAGACCAGATATCTGGCAGGCCGCCCGCTCCAGCCCGTTCGGGATGATGGCGCGAATCGTGACCTTTCCAATGGTTACCCCAGCGACCCCGGATAGCTGGCGTCTCGTACCAGGGCATGTAGTGCATCATGCGAATCTTCTTCTCGGGAGCGGAACCGGGGGCTGGAACACACTCCCCCCACCCCGCAAGCAGCGCCAATCCGGCGACAACAACAAGCAGCACGCGCATATCGATCCACTATCTACGGAGCCCACCCGTCTGACGAACCCGCTCCCGGATACCTTCTTATTTGGCGCGCTCAAAAAGAGTCGCAGGCACAGGCTGCTCTGCGAGATCCGGACCGCTCACAGACCATTTTAGTACGGCAGCCGAGGGGAGGTTCTTCCGGCAGGTAAGGTGAAACGGATGCAGCCCAGCGGCCAAACGGATCGCCCCCTTTCGCTGGCTGCCCGACGCATAGCCATAATCCGCATCGATGAGCGTCGCTTCGTGGATGCGTAATACGGCCCCCGAATCTGACTGAAGCGCAAAGCTGTATTCTCCGGCGGTTTGAATCCGGAGGAACCCGGTAAAGTCGACGGCTCCAGCTTGCTCTGTAGTCATCTCGCCGCAATCCGGCAAGCTACCCTGGCCTTGGGAAGAGACTTCCAGAGAGGTGGTATCCGGCACCCACGGAAATGTGCCCGCATAAAACTTCCAGCTTACACCCGGCACCGTGGCAACGTCGGACACCGCCGGCACAAACTCCGCATCATAGGGACGCGGAGCCGAGCCATCGGGACGCCGGAGTTGCAGGACGCGGTCTTTCATCCGTTGCTGGACGACGGCCATCGTTGCGTCTCCGGCCAGATTATGAAGCTCCTGGGGATCCTTCCGGACATCGTAGATCTCAAAGGGATCGGAAGCGGCGCGGACATCGTACCGGACACCGACCAGATCGCCCTCACGGAGAAGCTGCATCTGCTGGCGGTCGCGCTGGCGATGTTGGGGGGCAAACGCTTCATAAGCCGGGGTTTTGCCCTTCACCGAATATTCGATGTAAATCGTACTGGCCGGTGAGGCTTTGTTGGAGCCCGTAAGTGCTGGAAGCAGCGAAACTCCATCGGTTCGGGCTGGCGGAGCCACATCGGCCAGCGAAGCGAACGTGGGCATCCAATCCCAGAACGCACTGGGCGAATCCACCACCCGGCCTGGAGGAATATGACCCGGCCAGCGCACAAAGGCAGGAACGCGGACGCCTCCTTCCCAGCAGTCCCGCTTCATACCGTCGAAGCGCCCAAAGCTTTTAAAGAATTCAGGATGATAGGGCTCTTTGAGATAAGACTCCGCAGACGGTCCGTTGTCGGAGGTAAAGACGACAAACGTATCTTCATCCAAATGGAGATCTTTCAATAGATGGAAAAGATCCCCCAGACCGTCGTCGATCCTGCGGACACTCGTGGCGTGGCGCTTGTAGACATCGGGCCACGGCACCTCTGGGGTGGAGGCATCACGATCGTGGTCGTAGGTAGCCTGGGCGTA
>CAMCYN010000079.1 GCA_945883955.1 Akkermansia muciniphila | reverse complement strand
CGAGGTAACGGGTGGACGCCTCAAGACTGGCCTTAGCCACACCCATCACATTGTAGTGCGGCACAACCTTTTCAGAACCGTAATAGGTCATCGCCACAATCGAACCGCCATCGGTCATTAGCGGAGCGGCTTCCCGAGCCAGACCAATCAAGGAATACGCACTAATGTCATGCGCGATCGCAAAGGCTTTACGGGCCGTATCCAGAAAATTTCCCTCCAGCGCTTCCTTCGGTGCAAACGCGACGGAATGGAGCATCAAGTCCAGTTTTGGAGTGTGTTCGCGGACTTTGGCAAAGAACGCGGCGATTTCCTCGTCACTGGTCACATCACAGGGGTAAAGCACTGTGTCGGAACCAAATTCTGAAACCAGTTCCTCCACGTTCTCTTTCAGGCGCTCCCCCTGGTAGTTAAAAATCAGACGGGCACCCTGGGCTGCCCAAGCCTTGGCTATAGCCCACGCGATTGACCTTTTGTTAGCGACGCCAAAGACAACGCCTACTTTTCCTTCAAGAATGCGACTACTCATGAACGGTTGTCTTAACCCACGCACGGCCTCGGGCGAGCGCATTTTACGACTTTGCTCCACCTTCCCTCTGCCACCACCGCACGCTTTCTATTCTTCCCCTTTGCCAGCGGGCCGTTTTTCGCCTTTGTAATCCGCTCCTCACTCTAATGAAAGTTTCCGACCTTCGAGGTATCCTTCAATACGTTCCGCGTTTCCGCGAAAAAACCTTCGTCGTCGCTCTCGACGGTGAAGTCGCCGCCTCTCCCAACCTGGGAAACCTTCTTCTCGATCTGGCCGTGCTGCGTTCGCTCAGCATTAAAATCATCCTCGTTCACGGCTGCGGCGCTCAACTCCTCCAAATTGCCCAGGAACGCGGCCTCTCCATCTCAAGCTCCGATGGCACCGGCGTGACGGACGACGTCACCCTCAAACTCGGAATCGAAGCCTCTCATGCCGTCCTTCAGGAACTCATGCAGGGACTTGCCTCCGTTGACCTTCGTGCGGCCTACGCCAATGTCATCGTGGCCCATCCCGCCGGCATCCTCAGCGGCGTAGACACCCTTTGCACAGGCAAGGTGGAGCGTGTGGAAACGGCCACTATCCAGACTTTTTTAAACGAAGGCATCATCCCCGTCATCCCTCCCCTCGGTTTTGACGGCGAAGGGCGCACCTTCCGGGTGAACTCCGATGCCGTCGCTTTGGAAGTAGCCGAGGCGATGCGGGCGGTAAAAATTATCTATCTGGCCCCAAAAGGCACACTGCAGGTCGCCGACCAGCTCGTGCGCCAGCTTTCCGTAGCAGATGCCGAGGAAATTGTACGCCAGCGCCGGGCCTGCGGCGACCCGTCCCTCTTGTCGAAACTGGAATATTCGGCCCGGGCCTGCCGCGCGGGTATTCCCCGGGTGCATCTGCTCGACGGCACCCAGAACGAGGCGCTGCTGAGTGAGATTTTCAGCCACGAAGGCATCGGCACCATGGTTTACTCCAACGAGTACCAGCAAATGCGCCGCGCCCTCAAAAAGGATGTCCGCGCGGTGATGTCGCTTATCCGAGAGTCGATCGCCAACGCCGAACTGGTCAAACGCTCCAGGTCGGAATTACTCGCGCTACTGGACGACTATTGGCTGCTGGAAATCGACAAAAACCTGGTGGGATGTGTCGCCGTCCATATTTATCCCGAACAGAATCTGGCCGAGCTGGCCTGTCTGTACGTAGCAAAAAGCCACGAAGGTCAGGGATATGGCCGCAAACTGATGGCCTTTGCCGAGCAATTAGCCGCCAAAAAGGGTGCCCAGTACCTCATCGCCCTCTCCACCCAGGCTTATAATTTCTTCCAGCAAAAAGGCGGCTTTGTGGAAATCGGCCCCGACGAACTTCCTCCCGAACGCCGGCGCAAATGGGAGGCCAGCGGGCGCAACTCCAAGATTATGCGTAAACCCACCGAACTGGTGCACCCCCGGCCGGCTTCCACGCAGCCTCTAAGCTGACCCCTCCTCATGACTCTTCTCTGGATCGACGGACTGGTTGTCCTGACCTACCTCACCCTGATCGTCACCATCGGCCTGCGAGCCGGGCGAGGCGACACAAACATGCATTCCTTCGCCATCGGAGACCGCGACATCCCCTGGTGGGCTGTCATGGCCTCCATTCTGGCCGCCGAAATCAGCGCCGCCACCTTCCTGGGCGCTCCTGGGGAAGGATACGCCATGCGGAACTTCACGTACGCACAGCTGGCCATCGGCACCGTTCTGGCCCGCATCATCATCGCCGGCGTTTTTATTAAACCCTTCTATGATTACCGGGTGGTCTCCATTTACGAGTACCTCTCGCTGCGCTTCGGCACACACACCCGAACCGCCGCTTCTGCTCTGTTCCTGGTCACACGCGCCCTCGCCAGTGGAACCCGTCTCTATGTCGCCGCCATCGTCCTCGTCATGGGATACGAACTGGCCTCCGGCTCATCCCTCGCCCCGATGGAACAGGTCAGCATTTACGCAGGCGCACTTTTATTTCTGACCATCGTCACGGCCTTGTACACAGCCGTCGGGGGCATCAAAGCCGTCGTCTGGACCGATCTGATTCAGGCCTCCCTGATGTTTGGTTCGCTCGGATTTGCGATCTGGAGCCTGCTCAAAGATATTCCAAACGGCTGGGCCGGCATGCGCTCGGTCCTGAGTGGCCCCAAGGATTTCTCCGTTATCGATCTGGGTATTACCGAAGGAGCGGGCTTCTGGGGGAACGTAAAAAGCATTCTCGAAAGCGAATACACCCTCTGGGCAGCTCTGATCGGTTCGACTTTCACCACCATGGCCACTCATGGCACCGACCAAGACATGGTTCAGCGCATGCTGACCGCTCGCAATCACCACAAGTCGCGACTCTCCCTGATCCTCTCGGGACTGGCGGATGTTCCCCTGGTCCTCTGTTTCCTTCTGGTGGGTATGCTCCTTTGGACCCACTACCAGCAACCGGGTAAAGACGCCCCCTTCGCCTACTACATAGTCCATGAACTTCCCCCGGGAGTTCGCGGCATTCTCTTTGCCGGGATTTTCGCCACCGCCATGGGTTCCCTCAGTACCGCCCTCAACGCTCTGGCCACGAGTTTTACCCAGGATTGGTACAAAACCCGGATCCGCCCCGGCGCCACCGACGCCGAGGTGCTTGGAGCCGCCCGCTGGAGCACCGTGGCCTTCGCTTTGATCTTGGTCGTCATCGGCACGGCCACGGCTTACGCCAAAATTATCCTCCACGCCCGGATCATCCCGATAGTTCTGGGGATTTTTGGATACACCTACGGATCCCTCCTAGGAGTTTTCCTGGTGGGACTCCTGACCAAACAGCGGGGAAGTGAACGCGGCAACCTCCTGGCGATGGGCCTCGGGTTTATCGCCGTAGCCGCCCTGAGCGGACTTCATAACGATCTATGGGCGCTCCTGCACCCCTCGGCGCTCGGGGACGCCGTACTCCCACTCCTGTGGGCCCCGGAATGGTTGCCCCGGGTGGAATTCCCCTGGCGAATCGCGGTCGGCACCGTGGTGACCTTTGCGACGGCGCTTTTGTTTAAAACTCCGTACGCCCAACTGCAGGTTGCCAAGGCTCATCTCGACCATTTGGCAGTCACGCCGACCCCAAAGACCTCAGCCCACGACTCCATCCTCTAAAAAAGCGCCCCCCAGGGAAAGCCCTCCTGCCAAACCGTCAAATCGGTCAATGGGAAAGCGGCCGGTCCGGTCAACTTTTGTGGGCAAAACTAGGGGCTTTTTCCTTGTTCCACTCCAAAGTGATTTTAGCCTCCAGCGCCCTGCCGGAGGGACCAACAGGAGCTGTGAATAACTTGTGAAGAACTCTGAACAACTCGACCTTTCCAGTGCTAAAGTCAGTCCCTCCAAGGGGAACGCCTGTTCACAACTTCTCAAGGACACTGTAACACACCCGAAACATATCCACACAAACCAAACTACCGAATATCAGGACATTACAACAAACCAAAGCAGGATGGGACGTCTCGCTTGCCAACTCTTCCCCCACCCCTTCGGCCCGGCTTTTGCCTGACCCCTTGATGTTCAGTGAATTATTTATTTTTTTAAGCTTCCAGTGGATAACTCACCCGCCATACCCGCCACGGCCTCACCCGCCACCCTCCTTTGGGAGGAAGTTTCCGCCACCCTCCGCACAGAGGTAAGCACCAACACGTTCGACCGTTGGTTTAAGGAAATCGAAGGCGTGGCCTTGGACGAATCTACGCTCACCCTCCGCGTTCCAAACGACATCTACCAAGTCTGGATCGAGAGCAATTATAAGTCCCTGCTCGACTCCGCCCTCATGCTGGCCACCGGACGCGTGCTGACAGTCTGTTACGTTTTCGGAACCTCGGCCGAATCCGCCACGCACGTAGCAATCGCCCCAATCCCCGAGCCGGAGCCCGAACTCGAGGTCGAAGCCGAGCCCAAACCGGGATCAAAATCTCCGGCTGCCAACAACGGACTCAATCAACGCAATACCTTTGAGTCCTTTGTGGTCGGAACGAACAACCAGTTCGCTCACGCTGCCTGCTCGGCCGTAGCCGCAGGTCCGGGCAAAACCTACAACCCTCTCTTTATCTACAGCAGCGTCGGTCTGGGCAAAACCCACCTGATGCACGCCATCGGCCACCAGATTCTGGGAGCCAAAAAGAACGCAAAGGTCCTCTATATCACCTCCGAAGGCTTCCTGAACGAGTACATCGACGCCATCCAGACCAACTCCCTGGTGAAATTCCGGAAACGTTTCCGGCAGGTGGACGTCCTGATGATCGACGACATCCAGTTCCTCTCCGGGAAGGAAAGGTCGCAGGAAGAGTTTTTCCACACCTTCAACACCCTCTTTGACGGCCATAAACAGATCGTCCTCTCCAGCGACCGGCCTCCCTCCGAGATTGCCAGCCTGGAAGCGCGTCTGGTGTCGCGCTTTGAATGGGGCATGACGGCCGAGATGCAGCCGCCCGATATAGAGACGCGTATCGCGATCCTTCGCAAAAAATGCGAGAACATGGAGGTGAAGCTCTCGGCGGAGGTCCTCAACTTTCTGGCCGAACGCATCCGCACCAACGTGCGCCGTCTGGAAGGCGCCCTCATGCGGGTGGCCTCCTTTGCCTCGCTCAACGACGGTCGGATGCCCTCCACCGAGCGGATCGAGATGTTGCTCAAAGACATCCTCCAGGAGGAAGCCCGCCGGGCCGTTACCATCGACCAGATCCAGAAGCGTGTAGCCGAACACTTCGACGTGCGTCTGGCGGACATGACCAGCAAACGGCGCCCTGCCAACATCGCTTTTCCGCGTCAAATTGCGATGTACCTGTCACGGGAACTTACCAAGTCCTCCCTTGCCGAAATTGGCGAAGCGTTTGGAGGACGCGACCATGGCACCGTCCTGCATGCCCACCGGCAAGTGCGGGAAAAGATGTCCAAAGATGACAAGACAAAACAGGTCATCTCTTTTTTAGACAACCAATTACAACGCTAGGGACTCCCCCCCAAACTCTCAGCCCCAGGCCCGTCCGGCTTCTGGAGCGAATGAATTTAATGATTCGTTCCTGCAGGATTGTGATTCTTCCTGCTAAAAGAGTTTGCCTCTCCAGAGTCCTTTCTCCAAACACCCACCTTATGAGATTCAGTGTCGCCAAAGAGAAGTTGCTTGCGGGTTTGCAGACCGTTCAGAACGTCGTCAGCTCCCGCACCACCTTGCCTATCCTCGCCAACGTGCGCATTCAGGCAAATGACGGGCATTTGCGCTTCACCACCACGGATCTGGACGTCGGAATCAGCGGCCAGATTGAAGCACAGGTCGAAAAATCCGGCGGCACGACTCTGCCCGTAAAACGGCTCGCAAGCATCGTTCGCGAACTCAACAGCGGCGAAGTTCAGGTCGAGATCGACTCCAAAAACATCGCCTCCATCCGCTGCGGACAGACCTTTTTCAAAATCCACGGCCTGCCCGAGGACGAATTCCCCGCACTGCCCCATTTTGAAGACGCCAAACTCTTCACGATCAAGCAGGGCGATCTCAAGGACGCCCTCCGGAAGACCTCGTACGCCATTTCCACAGACGAAACACGCTACGTGCTCAACGGGATCCTGTTTTCGTTCAAAGACAGCCGCCTGACAATGGTTGCCACGGACGGACGGCGTTTGGCTCTGGTGGACGTGGAAGTAGAATTTCCGCAGAGTGATGAAATCGAGATTATCGTTCCGACCAAGTGCGTCAATGAACTCGCACGGATCGTAGAAGAGACCGGGGAACTCAAGATGTACGTCGCACAGAACCAGGTCGCCTTCGATGTAGGCTCGACACGGTTGGTGTCCAAGCTGGTCGAAGGAAACTACCCGAATTACCGGCAGGTGATTCCCGGTGAGATGCGCGAGCGGGTCACTTTGGAACGCCAGCTTTTCCTCGCGGCCGTCCACCGCGTCTCCCTGCTTGCGAGTGAGAAGAGCAACTCGGTGAAGTTGATGTTCACCAAGAACAACCTCGAAATTGCGGCCAATACACCCGACATCGGAGAGGGCCGTGAATCGATCGCCGTAGCCTACAAAGGGCCCGACATTGCCATCGCTTTTAACCCGGAATATCTCATGGCCCCGCTGCGCGCTCTGCCCGACGACGAGGTCTTTCTGGACCTGATCGACGAGATGAGTCCGGGGGTCATCAAGATCCAAATGCCCTTCCTGTACGTGTTGATGCCGATGCGCGTCAGTTAGTCTCTGAATTTTGGGATTGCTCTCCTAAAGGAGAGTTCTCATTTTGGTTATCCGCCTCCAGCCAGGGGCGGATTTTTGGTAACGCTCACGTGGCGGAATGGCAGACGCGCACGGCTCAGAACCGTGTGGGTAACACCGTGGAGGTTCGAGTCCTCTCGTGAGCACCACCCCTGAATCTCAGGGGTTTAGGACTGGAGACTGAGCCAAAACAGGCAAAGTGAGAAAAGAAGTGAGAAAACTTCCACTCTTTTCCAAACCGTTCCAGCGTTGTCCAAACCGGCCTTTTGCCTCAGTTCTCATTCCCAGCACATGAGAAAGCGACCGGCTAGTAATCCAAATTTGAAGGCATATTCAAATTTGAGGCAGAAGAAGCTGAAGAAACCACCGGAACGCCCTCCGTCCCGGATACTCGGAGACATTGCCGCAGAGATTCAGGTTAACCTCTGCATGGCAGAAGACGTGCATCCCCATGTGAAGGAAACACGGGCAAAAGTATGCAAGCAGTGGTTTGGTTTGTATCGGGATTCTCGCCGGGAACGTTTGCCTTACGAATTACACCCCTCTTTCCGAGACTGGCAGGAGTGGGAGACCATTGTGCTTTCGATGCTGAAGGCGCTCGCACACTTCGAGGCATTCTGGGGCCTTCCAAATGGTCGTATGCCAGACGAACAAGACAGGGCCGAATCATCGATTATAGTTTCCGCAAAAATTGAACACGGATTGGATAGAAGCCTGTGGGATCAAGCCTTCAATGTGTTGCAGTCAGCGGGCCGAGTTAAACCGGGGGATGCCACGCTCTTTTTCAAACGCATGGAGGAGAAGCTATTTTGCGCTGCTCGAGCAACGTCTCGGAGCCACTCGATTGAAGGACTTTCATTGATCCAGAAGTGGGTATTACTAAACGCCAAGCCAGATAAGTTCCCAGGGCTTTGCGCTTTGGATAACGCCAGTTTAGCAAGCTTTCACGCGGACGACAATGCAGACCAAGCAATGGAGGCGCATCACATGTCCAGAAAGATAAAGCGCTTGGCATTAGTAAAATGCAAACAATCTTCCTGGGAATGGATTGATTCAAAATTCACGCGTTGAGCGGCGTGAGATAGTCACCATCCGGCGTTCTGGGTGGTGGTAATCACAAGGGAGCTCCGACCTGATTAGCTCGGCTCCATGTTTGACCAACACAGTGCGCCGAATTCCGGCGCTAACAAATCATCTACAGTGGCACCAGTCGCGCTCGGGCGTTGCGATGGGATTATGCCGGAGTTTATACGCACCATTGATGCCGTTCGCCTTTACGGCGTCGGGAAAAGCACGCTGGCCGAGTGGATTTCAAAGGGGGCCGTCAAAAGCTTCCTCGTCCGGCGACCGGGAAACGTCTCTGGGTTAAGATTGATTTCTACGGAGAGTTTGCGGGCGTTCATCGAGAGCCACAGTACACAGTGTTGTAAACCAATACGCCATAGAAACAGAGGCACCAAAGCAGCCGAATCTAAAAGGCAATAGATATCAAACACAACACAAAAGCCCATGAAAGAAACTATACCAAGATTATTCAGCGATGAACGTCCACTAATCGTACTGCCAATATTGGCAGCTCAGATTGGCTTGGAGGAAACCATTATCATGCAACAACTCCACTATCTACTAAGAGATGAGAGAAACGGCAAAACCATAAATGAGAAGCGGTGGATTTATAACACCTACGAAAGTTGGCAGGATCACTTCCCTTGGATGAACTTGATGAAGCTTCGTCGACTATTCACCAGATTAGAGAGGTGGGGGTATATAGAGAGTTGTCAGCCAGAGGGCAGGATGTCCCGCCGCAAGTACTATCGCATAATCTACGAATCATTCAAAATGGCTAAAGAAATAGATCAGGAGCAACTCAAGCGACGAAGGGAACTTTATGATATCGAGGAGAACGAAAAACAAAAAGCCATGCAAAACACCAACAGAACATCACAACAACCTCACAAACGGAATATTATGACACACAAACAACAGCAGCGCAATGCGTCCAAAAACACCGGATGGACAGCTCAAAATGAACCGATCCAATCCGATCAAAATAAACCTTTGCAAACGCTCAATTCGATCAATTCCTATTACAAAGACTACTTTTCAAAGACACCAAGACTACAGACACGCGGATTTTTTTGGGAAAAGGGGACAAAATAGGTAACTTTTCCAGAACCGCTCAATATGAACGCATCGGACATTAATAGCACATAAACCCACACAGCAACTCCAGATTGCCAATTGAAATTTGCATGTCGTGCAATTTACTGTGCCACAAGTAAAGCGCGCTCCTTTGCGCGATGTAAGCAATCAATTTACCGCATCCAATTACGGACAACAAAAAGCCACCTCCGCAGCATTGACCCTAACAGAACCCCAAAGGGGCCTTAAGACCCCTTTTCGCGCGACGTACACAACACTAAGAAGACCAACTAAACGCAATAATTAATCAAAACCACCATGGAAAACATAAATCCCAATACAGACCCAAATAAAGCAGTTCGTAATCGAACACGACAAACCGTAGTGGAAAACAATCTACCGCTAGATAAGCGGGAAGATCCGCAGTTTTTAGAACCACTACTGCTCTCCCTCCGGAATGGAAACCGATTAGAATCTGCGGCTATTTCTGCCAACCTTAGGCTTTCGGATATCAAGCGATGGATGGATGAAGGATCTAGGGCGCAAGACGGGACGTTGGCGCGGAGGTTCTATAACGCCGTTAGGCAGGCAGAAAATGCGGCAGAGAGCTTCTGCGTAGAGGCGATCCTGAACGCCCATGATTGGAGAGGACCTGCGTGGTGGCTCGAGCGAAGGAGATCAAAAGCGTACGGAAACCAAACAGAACAGGGATTCGCAGAATACAACATGCCTTCTGACACTCCTGCCGATGGCAGTTTTACTGATGAGGAAAAGAAAGCCGTACTGAAGGCACTCCTCAGGAGAAAGCCTGAGCTTATTCCCGCCGAACTCCGAATTCCTCTCAATAATCCAAGTGCCAACTAACTGAGAGTGTCAGTGTGTTCTGTTAGGCGGAACAGGACACGCCCTTCTCGATATCTCGCGAATTGTAGATTTGCACGCCGTGCAAAAATGGCGGGGAGATTTGGTAAATTTGAGAGGTCGTTACACTGTAGAAATGACCTGAAGCCTCTCGTTTCTTCCTCCAATTTAGACGCGCTTATGGGCAAGACATGCAAATGACGCCTGCCAAGAAGCGATAGCCCCACTTCTCTAAGGCAGTTCAGGCGCGCTTTATTTAGTCGCCCTAAAGCGTGTGTTATTAGTCATGCAACAGGTTGCTCTTGCCTGAGTAATTCCCCTAATCTGTCGCTCTGTGACCACGAAGACCTCTCAGGAAGAACAGCAGTTCCTCGACGACCTCGACAAAAAGCTCTGGAACGCCGCCGACCGCCTCCGCGCCAACCTCGATGCCGCCGTCTACAAACACGCCGTCCTGGGCCTGATCTTCCTCAAATACGTCTCCGATGCCTTCGAGCTGCGCCGTGAGGAACTGGAAGCCGCTTTCCGCGACCCGCAAAGCGACTATTACCTCGACCGCACGGATTACGATTCCGACGAAGCTTACGCCACAGCCATCCACGATGAGCTGGAAGATCGCGACTATTTTACGGAGAAAAACGTCTTCTGGGTTCCGCCTCTCGCCCGCTGGCGGACCATTCAGGCAAACGCCGCTCTCGCGCCCGACACCGAGATCGAGATCCGAAACGGCAAGGTGGAGAAATACACCTTCCGCTCCGCTGCTCGTTTGATCGACGACGCACTCGAAGCCGTCGAAAAGGAAAACCCTCGGTTGAAGGGTGTCATCGAAAAAAGCCGCTACATGCAGCTCCAGTTGGAGCCATCTAAGCTCATAGGACTCATCAACGAATTCTCGACGAAAGAACTCAGCTTCAGGCACGAAAATCTCAACGCCAAGGATATCCTCGGCCACGTTTACGAATATTTCCTCGGCCAGTTCGCTTTGGCGGAAGGCAAAAAAGGTGGCCAGTATTACACGCCCAAATCCATCGTCTCCGTCATCGTCGAGATGCTCGAACCGTACTCGGGCAAAGTGTACGATCCCGCGATGGGTTCCGGCGGATTCTTCGTCCAGAGCGAGGCGTTTATCGAAGCTCAGGGAGGCCGCCTCGGACAAATCTCCGTCTACGGTCAGGAAAGCAACCCGACCACCTGGCGCCTTGCCGCGATGAACATGGCCATCCGTGGCATCGACTTCAATTTCGGCAAACAGCCCGCCGACACCTTCCTCTCGGATCAACACCCCGACCTTCGCGCCGATTATGTGATGGCCAACCCGCCCTTCAACATCAGCGAATGGTGGGATGGACGCCTCGAAGGTGATCCGCGCTGGGTTTACGGTACGCCTCCAAAGGGCAACGCGAACTTCGCCTGGGTGCAGCACATGCTCTATCACCTCGCTCCGCACGGTTCGATGGCGCTGCTGCTCGCCAACGGCTCCATGTCCTCAAACACCAAGGGCGAAGGCGAGATCCGACAGGCCCTCATCGAAGCCGATCTCGTGGAGTGTATGCTCGCCCTTCCCGGCCAGCTTTTCACGAACACCCAGATTCCCGCTTGTGTCTGGTTTCTTACGAAAAACAAAAAGGCACGCGGCCAAAACCGGGACCGCAGCGGCCAGACTCTTTTTATCGACGCCCGCCAACTCGGTTACATGAAGGATCGCGTCCTGCGTGATTTCGCCCCGGCCGATCTCGAAAAGATCAGCGCCACCTTCAAGGCATGGAAACGCGGCGCCAATTACGAAGACATCAAAGGATTTTGTAAATCCGCCTCGCTTGAGGAAATCGCCGGCCACGGCTACGTGCTCACTCCGGGCCGGTTCGTCGGTGCCGAGGAAGTGGCGGACGACGGCGAACCGTTTCAGGAAAAAATGGCGCGTCTTGTGGCCGAGCTAGACGGCCAGTTCGCCGAGTCAGCAAAACTCGAAACGGCAATTCGGGCGAATCTGAAGGGGCTTGGATTTTCTGTATCCATCTGAACCTTCCCTCCTTTCTGTTCTGATGAACCCCATCAACTTTGATCACCTCCAACGCTGCTGTTTGACGCTGGAACGCTCGTTGCAGAGCCTCAAGACCTGCGAACCCGGCAGTATTGATTACGAAGTGATACGAAACGCGGTTGTGAAGAGTTTTGAACTCACTCTGGAAACGAGTGGGAAACTGCTGAGGAAAGTCCTCAAGGAATACACCGGCGCTCCCAAGAAAGTGGATGAACTCGTGTACAAAGACGTTCTCCGTCACGCGGCTCTCCATGGACTTCTGACCACCGAGGAACTGGAACGCTGGTTTGAGTATCGCGATAACCGCAACAGCACGGCGCATGATTACGGAGTGGAGTTTGCCGAACACACGTTGGGGCTGATTGAGGCGTTCAAGAAGGACGCTCAACAGCTCACGCACACCCTGCTTGCCAAACATGGAAACGGTTAACGCACTCCAGTTACGGGCTCAGGATCGCAAGGAAGTGGAACGGATTTTGAGCCAGTTCGTGCCGACTGAAGAGGTGTGGGCCTATGGCAGCCGGATAGACGGCTCAGGACATGAACTCAGTGATCTGGATCTCGTGATCCGGCATCCCGTGGATTTGAAACAGAAGCAGGCTGGTGTTTTGGACGAACTCAAAGAGGCGTTTAGTGAAAGTAACCTGCCATTTCTGGTGGATGTTCACGACTGGGCCAGATTGCCGGCTGCCTTTTGGGCGAACATCGAAGCCCAACACGTCGTGATCCAACACGGAGGACAGGGACATGAGTAGGAACGTAAATTGGAGGAGAGCTTCGTTATGACGGGGGAAAAGCCAACCAAGCAAGCTGAGATAGGGTACGTGCCTCTGCACTGGGATGTATATCCGCTGAGTTACTTCACGTCGCGTATTACCTATGGTTTCACAAATCCGATGCCCACGACGGATATTGGCCCATTTATGCTCACCGCCAAGGATGTGAATGGCGGCCGCATAAATTACAAGACAGCTCGGCGAACATCATGGGACGCCTATCAGAGCTTGCTGACTGACAAGAGCCGCCCTCGGATCGGGGATGTATTACTGACTAAAGACGGTAGTATCGGCCGTGTTGCATTTTGCGACCGCGCCGATGTTTGCATTAACCAGTCTGTCGCCCTACTTCAGCCAAACGAACGAATCGACTCTCGGTTTCTGAAGTTTCTCCTCGAAGGACCGCATTACCAGCGGCGAATGGAGGGGGATTCTGACGGGACAACAATAAAGCACATATACATAACCCGCGTTGATAAGATGGAGGTTGCGGTCCCGCCCCTTGCAGAGCAGCGGGCGATCGCATCGGTGCTTGGGGCGTTGGACGACAAGATTGAGTTGAACCGGCGGATGAACGCGACGCTGGAGGGGATGGCGCGGGCGCTGTTCCAGAGCTGGTTCGTGGACTTTGATCCGGTGCGCGCCAAACTGGACGGCCGCTTGCCCGAAGGCATGGACGCGGAAACGGCGGCGCTGTTCCCAGCGGAGTTTGAGGAAAGCGAGCTGGGGTCAATCCCGAAGGGGTGGGAAGTGAAGAAGGTTAGTGAGTTCATAGAACGCCTTTCTGTCGGGAAGAAATATGAACAGAAAACGGTATCGCCCGTTGGCAAGATTCCAGTTCTCGACCAAGGCAAATCGGGTGTGATCGGATTCCACAACGACGAGCCGGGAGTGACCGCAACGCTCGACAAGCCCGTTGCGGTTTTCGCCAATCATACCTGCTATATGCGGCTGATAACGTATGATTTTTCGACGATTCAGAATGTCCTACCCTTCGTCGGTTCCGATGTTGATACCTTTTGGGCTTATTATGCAACGGAAGGGCGATTGACCTTCTCTGAATATAAAGGCCACTGGCCCGATTTTGTTATCCAAGAGTCCGTTGTGCCTCCACGCAAATTAACGGATTTGTTTGGAACGATTGCAAAGTCGATTGTCGCGAAGATAAGGAACAACGAAGAGCAATCCCGCACCCTCGCCACCCTTCGCGACACGTTGTTGCCGAAGCTGCTCAGTGGCGAAGTATGCGTTGCCGATAGTCCCAAGGAAGTTGATCGGCTATGAACGATGGCGGCACCAACCCAGAAGCAATCCAGTCCACGGACTACTTCAGCAAAGTGCCTGCGTGGACATCTGACACTTCTAAAAAACGTTTCGAAGTAATGGCCGACGAAGTCAGCAACCGTATTCCTGTGACTCGGATAGAAAGCTGGCGTGATTTTACATCGTTACTCGAAGATCCTTTCTTTAACCGCCCTGAGGCACGCTACATCTATCGCGGTCAACGCCGCTTTGATTGGGGTCTCACGCCAACCCTCGGACGTCTGACGGAGAACGAAATCGTCACTAAAGACCTCGCTGATGAACAACTTGCCAAATTTCGTCGCGCGATTCGTGGACGAATCGATGACCGCGCCTTGCTGGATTCCTACGACGATGAGAGGCAGTGCGACGAGCTCTGGGCCATAGGGCAGCATCACGGCCTGATGACGCCGTTGCTTGACTGGACTTATTCACCTTATGTTGCGCTCTTCTTCGCCTTTGCTAAAGCGGACGTGAAAGGAGAAACCGATAACCCGTATCGCGCCGTTTGCCTCCTGAACAAGAGCTTTGTCGAGGATGATGAGCTCTGTCCCGACATCCGAGTATTCGAACCTCGCAAAGACGACTACGGACGTTTGGTCAATCAAGCTGGCCTGTTCACGTTCTCGCCCTACGACTCGACCATTGAAAATAAGCTAAGCGACGTCCTGCTATGAGGTTGGTCAAGCTTGAGCTGGAAGTTTCCGCTAGGGTTTGTGGGTTTTAATAACCGGTTACTGCTTTTGTTTCGGGTGAATGGTTTTCGGGGGGGGCTCTGGGCTACTCCTAATGTCTTCCTTGCCGGGTAAGCGCCGTTGGGTTTCAACGATCGCAGCCTGCTATCCGCGCGTTTGCTTTTTGGCTTTCGCCTGCAAAGCGCCAAATGACTGATTCGGGTCGAGGAAAGGAAACGCG
>CAMCYN010000078.1 GCA_945883955.1 Akkermansia muciniphila | reverse complement strand
CCAGCGCGCCTTGCGCTTGGGGTTAAGCCGGCTGCCGGAGGTTCTCGAAGAATCGCTTCTTGTGGAGCGAGATCGTGCCGGCTGTTTCTCGCCCCTGCTCGAAATTGCGAGCATGCGGCACGCCTTCGCCCACGAACGTCTTTTTATCTCCTAACCCTTTTCGCCAAACCCTCTCCTCTTTTTATGAATCCAAAAGCGTCTCGTCCGGTCCGGATCGGCATTGGAGGCCCGGTGGGCTCCGGCAAAACCATGCTGTTGCTCAGGCTCTGCCAGTGGCTCCGTGAGGAGCTGTCGATCACGGTGGTCACCAACGATATTTACACCCGGGAAGACGCCGAGTTTCTGGCACGCAACAACGCCTTGCCTGCGGACCGGATTTTGGGCGTGGAAACCGGCGGCTGCCCGCACACCGCGATCCGCGACGACACCAGCATGAACATGGCCGCGATCGCCGACCTCGAAACGCGCCATCCGGACACCCAGCTCATTTTGGTGGAAAGCGGCGGCGACAACCTCTCGGCGACGTTTTCGCCTGAACTGGTGGACTCGTTTATTTACGTCATCGATGTGGCGCAGGGGGACAAAATCCCGCGCAAAGGCGGACCGGCTATCCGGCACAGCGATCTGCTTTTAATCAACAAAACCGATCTGGCTCCGTACGTAGGCGCCGATTTGGAGGTCATGGCGCGTGACGCCCGGATTCAACGCGGAGAGCGGCCGTTTCTGTTCGCGGATTTGCGCACGGAGCAAGGAAAGGAGCCGCTGCTGGCGTGGATCCGCAAAGAGGTTCTGTTCGGCCTGTGAGTATGCCGGCAGCCGCTGCGGTTATAGAAGCCGAACCGGGCTCCGGCGCGGAAACGGGGCGCGGCATCCGGGGGCACCTGCACCTTGTGTGCGCCCCCGATTCGCGCGGGGTACCGATCTTGCGGGAACAGTCGTTTCGGGCGCCGATTCACCTGAGTAAACCGCATCTCGATGAGGGGGCGCTGGTGGTCAACGTGGTCAACCCGACCGCTGGCCTGCTCGAAGGCGACCGGATCGAGCAGAACGTTAGGGTGCAGTCGGGAGCCCGTTTGTTGTTAACCTGCCCGAGTGCGAGCCGGGCCCACCGGGTCCGGAACGGATGGTCGGCCGTTTCCCAAACCTTCCGGGTCGAGGCGGGGGGAGCGCTGGAGGTGCTGCCCGAGATGTTTATTCCGCAGGCCGGGGCTTGTTACCGGCAAAGCACCCGGGTGGAAGTGGAGTGCGGCGGGGAGCTGTTGTTTTTTGAATCCCTGGCTCCGGGCCGGGTAGCCTCGGGAGAAGTTTTTGAATACGGCAGCCTGGACTGGCGGACGGACCTGATTTTTGGAGGCCGTCCGATTGTCCGGGAACGATACTGCCTCGAACCGGGCTCGGATTCGATCCAAGCGCTACGGCGGGTTTTTCCGACGGCCTATTATGGGAGTGTTTTGGCGGTGGGGCGCGGATGGGAAGTGGAAGCGGAGATCTGGCAGGAAATCCTCGGGCTGCAGAGTTCTTCTCTGTGGGTTGGAGTCAGTCCGCTGGGAATGGACGGTGCCTGGAGTTTAAAATGGATCGCGGCAGACGCGCTGACGCTCCGGGCGACAACGTCCAAAGTAAGGGCTGCCCTTTACCGGCGGATGAGAAGGCAGGCACCGGATTTACGCCGGGTTTGCGCGCGATAAGCTCTCATAGCGATCGGCTAGATTTGAAAAAGTGGCTAAATTAAGACACCTTTTGAGGCCAGTTTGTTACACAACTGTCACATTTTATACTTGCTCCGTTATAAACTGCTTGGCAGTACAAGAAGTCCTTAGGGCGACTTCCCCGGGTCTTCGGACTTGGCCGCCCTTAGCAAAACAAGACACACCACACCTATGACGAAAAACACTGTCGCACAGTTTTGTGCACTCGCTGCAGTAGTTGCCCTTCCCAGCCTTTCCTTCGCCGGGACACCCGTGAAGAAAGCCTGCTGCGCTCCCGCGCCTGAGAAGATCACCGAAAGCGCTATCACGGGCGATATCGGCCTGAACGTGGTATCCTCTTACTACCGCCGCGGAATCATTCAGCAGAACCACTCCGCCAGCTTCCAGCCGTACTTGGACGTGTACTTCAAGGCCCATGAAGGCGACGGGTTCATCAACAAGGCCGTCCTCGGCCTCGGTCTCTGGAATTCCTTCTCCAATACTGGCGCAGGAAACCGTCGTCCCGGCTCCACCACCAACTCCTGGTATGAGTCCGACTTCACCCCTTCGCTCGCTCTGACGGCCGGCAAGTTCACACTGACCGAAACCTACCTGATTCTCACTTTCCCAGGTGACGCCGCTGCCAGCGCCCAGGCCCTTCAGTCCCGGTTGTCCTTCGATGACTCCGATTACCTCGGCACACTCGCCCTCCACCCTGCCATCACCCACGTGAAGGAACTGGACGGAAAAATCGGCACCAACACCAACTCCCGCGGCGTTCAGACCCAGGACAAGCAGGGCAACCTCTGGGAACTCAGCGTGGCTCCCGGCACTGCCGTGGGTCCTGTGAGCATCACCATCCCGCTCGTGCTGGCCTTCGGATCCGGTGGATTCTACAATCAGGACGGATACGGATACTTCTCCGGTGGCGTCAACCTCGGCTACACACTGCCCGTTTCCAAGCACTACGGAACTTGGACAGCCACAGCCGGTGCGACCTATTATAACACCTCCAAAAAAGCCACAGGCAACCGCAGCGACAACGACATCGTTGCTTCTGCTGGTCTGGGCGTAGCGTTCTAAGCGACCCGCTTCACGTTTCCAATAAGAAGGGGCAGCCTCGGATTTTCCGGGTCTGCCCTTTTTCTTTTCCCGCAAGCCCGCTCCAAGTCCCCGCCCGGGCTGGCGCCTGCTTTTTGTGTTCCTTGTGTGCGTTTGCAGCTACAAAGTCGCCTCCTAATCCTTCCCTATGCTCACTCGCGTTGATGTTGCTCTTGGCCCTCGCTCTTATCCGGTTCTCGTCGGCTCGGATTGCCTGCCGTCGCTCGGCGCTACCCTCCGGGCCAACAGCCTCCCCCAGACCAACGCATTCATCCTGACCAACCCCCAGGTTGGAGAGCTCTATTTTGAGACCCTCAAAGCCTCGCTCGTCGCCGTCGGCTTCGTACGAATCATCCGCCACGACATTCCCGCTTCCGAAGAAGGCAAAAACTGGAACGAATTTTCCGCCACCTGCGCCTCCCTTCTCGAACACTTTCCCGATGCCGGCGCCGCTCCGCTCGTGATCCTGCTCGGTGGAGGTGTGGTCGGCGATCTCGGTGGGTTTGCAGCGGCCGTTTACCGGCGCGGTATCCCGTTTGTGCAGGTTCCCACAACACTGCTGTCCGCCGTCGATTCCAGTGTTGGAGGCAAGGTCGCGGTGAACTTTGGTGGGGTTAAAAATATCATGGGCGCCTTCTCCCAGCCCCGGCTCGTGTTTTGCGATCTGTCCACGCTCCGCTCCCTTTCCCCTCGCGAACTGCGCTCGGGTATGGCCGAGGTCATCAAATATGGCGTCGTCTGCGATGCGACCCTTTTTGAAACCCTCCAATCCGACTCCCTGGAAAAGCTGCTGGCTCTCGATCCCGCCACCCTTGTGAACGTGATTTCACGGTGCGTCCATCTGAAGGCCGCCGTCGTCGAACAGGATGAATTTGATAAATTGGGCATCCGCAACGTCCTGAACTTCGGACACACCATCGGACACGCTCTGGAATTAAGCGCTCACTACGATCTCACCCACGGCGAAGCTATTTCCATCGGCATGATCGCCGCCACAAAACTGGCCATCGAGCTGGGGATATGCGCCCCCTCGCTCCTGACCCAGCTCATAAGCCAGCTGCTGCGTGCGGGCCTCCCCATTTCCTATCCCGGTCATCCGGAGCTTTTCGATCCGATGCTGCGCGCCCTGCAAATGGATAAGAAGTTCCGGAACGGCAAAAACCTGTTTGTGCTCCCGACGGGCCCCGGGGCCTGGCAACAAACCGAAGATGTCCCGTGGCCGCTTGTGCACGAAGCCATGCGGCAGGCGATCGCCTAACCTCTTTTCACCACCCACCCCATGCTCCTTCACTCCCTCGATTTGCCAGGTATCCCCAAGGTCGCTTCCGGTAAGGTTCGCGAAATTTTCGACCTCGGCGAACACCTGCTTCTGGTAGCCTCCGACCGTATTTCCGCATTCGACTGTATCCTGCCCAACGCGATTCCCCGCAAAGGCGACGTGCTGACGAGTCTTTCGGCCTTTTGGTTTAAACAATTCACCTTTCTGCCAAATCACATCGTCGCCACGGATTTTGCGGACTTTCCTGAGTCCCTCCGGCCCTTTGACGCGGAATTAAGCGGCCGGTCCATGCTCGTCAAAAAGGCCCAACCGCTCCCGGTGGAATGTGTCGTCCGGGGTTACCTGGCGGGCTCCGGCTGGAAAGAGTACCAGACGTCCCGGAGCATCTGCGGCATTGCCCTTCCCGAAGGCTTGCAGCAGGCACAACAACTGCCCCAAACCCTGTTTACCCCGTCCACCAAAGCGGTGAGCGGACACGACGAAAACATTCCCTGGGAGGAATGCCGCAGCATCCTGGGCCAGGCCGTGGCGGAGAAAGTACGCGACTACGCCATCGCCCTCTACGAAGCCGGACGGGCGTATGCGGCCGAGCGCGGGATCATTATCGCAGACACCAAGTTTGAATTCGGCCTGCTCGATGGAGAGGTTATCCTCATCGACGAATGCCTCACTCCGGATTCCTCCCGGTTTTGGCCCGAAACGGAATATCGTCTCGGGATCAGCCCGCCCAGTTTCGACAAACAGTTCGTGCGCGACTATCTTGAGACGCTCGCTTGGGACAAAACGCCCCCGGCACCCCCGCTCCCGGAAGACGTCGTCCAGCGGACCAGCGCCAAATATCTGGACGCCTACGCGCGTCTGACCGGCACGGAACTTCAGTAATGGGACGAACGTTTGCCCGGGAGTAGCTCGCCCCAGGACTGCCCTCGGCGGAGTCCAGACGAGCACCCCGAACGGCACACCCCAAAACCGCCCCGGAGTTATGCAAGCGGACATCGAGGATTTCATCCTGTATCTGGCTGCCGAGCGGGGGCTCTCGGACAACTATCAGCTGTCCACGCGGCTATCGCTAGAGGCTTTTGCAAAATGGGCGGCCCAGGTCCACGGCTTCGAAACGCCCGGAGCCATCGGGCAACGGCATCTGACCGAATACTTAGCCCAACGCAAGCGGGCCGACTATGCGGCCGCCTCGATCAAGTTGGTGGTGGTGGCGTTGAAGGTGTTTTACCGCTGGCTGCTACTGCGCGAACGTATTACGCATGATTTTGCCGAAGTCCTGCCGTTACCGCGCGTGGAGCGTTATCTGCCCGAAACCCTCAACGAACAACAAATCGAGCGGTTATTGGAAAACCTCCCCGAATCAGGCCCGCTGACCCTGCGTAACAAGGCGGTGTTTGAAACACTTTATGCGTGCGGTCTCCGGGTATCGGAGTTGTGCGACGCGCGACTGGAAAACCTGGACACCGAGAACCGCATCATCCGGGTTACCGGAAAGGGGGATAAAACGCGGGTTCTGCCCGTGGGAACCAAAGCCATCGCGGCGATCCAGGCCTATCTGGCGGGGGAAAGACCGGCGCTGGTACGAAAACACACACGCAGCCACCTGTTTCTGTCGGTGCGCGGCCACCGGCTCACCCCGGACCGAATCTGGCAGCTTGTCAAAGAAGCGGCCCGACAGGCGGGATTACCCTCCAATGTGTACCCGCATCTGCTGCGACACTCGTTTGCGACCCATCTGCTCGAAAATGGCGCCGACCTGCGGATTATTCAAGAACTGCTGGGACATGCGGACATTTCCACCACCCAGATCTACACACACGTCGAACAGAGCCGCCTGAAGGCAATCCACTATAAATTCCATCCCAGAGCGAAATAGGCGTTCCCTAGGCTCGCTAGCGGGCACAAAAAAGGCCCCACCAGAAGGTGGAGCCTTTTCCGGAAAGATACGGAGAAAACTACTTGGCAGCTTTCTTCAAGAGAGGAAGGCCAGTCGAGGGATTCTCGGACACTTCATATCCTGCAGGAAGGGCATCAATTGCACCATCCTTTGCTTCGCCGCCGAAGTAATAAAGGGTGACGGTCTGTCCCCCTTTGAGAACCTGATTGCGGGCATGAAGGAAGTAGGTCTTCCCGGACTTCTTGCTCTGTACGCTGTAAGCCATGTTGGTGAGTATAATTATGGAATCGGAAAGGCGAACTAAAGGAGCCCTGCTTTTTTCAGAGTTGCGTAAGCACCGTTTTTGGTCACGGTCTTCAGTGCCCGCGCAGTGAGCTTCACAGTAATGAAACGGCTCTCTTCAGGCACCCAGATGCGCTTGGTCTGCAAATTGGGATAAAAAGTCCGCGCCACCACTTTCGTGACGTGCTGACCAATACCGCCTTTCTTCTTAGCCAAACCGCGACGGTGAATCACCGATCCCCGGGAGGGCTTTGCGTTAGTAATGCTGCAGACTCGGCTCATAACGTAGATTAAATGGGGGGCGCAACGTGGAGAAGGGAGCCTTCGGGGTCAAGCGTTTTCCTGCATAGCCTCTGAAAGAACTTCCCCCTTTTTTAGATCTAAACCACTTCCGGCACCTCTATTCCAAGCACACTTCTTTGCGCTGCAACAAGTTGCATTGCACCTTCACGCCCCAATTCCAGCATGGACTGTAATTCTTCGGGCGTAAATACCGCTTCCTCTCCAGATCCTTGCACTTCGACGTATTGCCCGCCTGCGGTCACAACCAGGTTCAAGTCCACCGAGGCATCCCGATCCTCGAGGTAATTGAGATCCAGCACGGGCGTCCCCTTATAAACGCCCACACTTACGGCGCTCACAAGCTGCTTAACTGGAAGCTTCCGCAGTTTTCCCGTCTCCACCAGTTTGCGACACGCCAGAAACGCCGCCACACACCCCCCAGTTATCGCCGCCGTCCGCGTTCCGCCATCGGCCTGCAACACGTCGCAATCCACCCACAGAGTCCGTGCCCCAAGAGCCTCCAGATCCACCACCGCCCTAAGCGAGCGCCCTATCAACCGCTGGATCTCCACACTGCGTCCGTCGACTTTCCCGCGCGAGGAATCCCGCGATTTACGCTCCAGCGTGGAATACGGCAACATGGAGTACTCGGCCGTAAGCCAGCCCCCGGAAACGCTTTGCTCACGCATCCAACGAGGAACGGCTTCCTCGATCATCACCGCGCAGATCACCCGGGTATTCCCAAAGGAAACGAGAACAGAGCCGGTCGCATTGGGAGCAATTCCGGGCGTGAATGAGATGGGGCGCAGTTGGTCGGCTAAACGACCGTCGGGACGAGTCATACCTCCAGAGTCCACACACGGTGGACCCCACACAACCCTCAATGCCGGTCCGGCGTACCCTTGGAGCCAGCCCACACCTTCGGAGCAAAAAAAAACACCCCGTTTTGCTGAGCAAAACGGGGTGCTTCGGGGGATGTAGGGGGAAATTATTTTGAGACTATTTAACTTTGGCTTTCAAGTCTTTACCGGCACTAAAACGAACGGACTTCGAGGCCTTAATCTTAATCTTCTCTTTGGTCTTAGGATTAATCCCGGTGCGGGCCTTGCGGCTTGTCACCTTGAATGATCCGAACCCGACTAGCTGTACCGAATGATCCTTTTTTAAACCAGCTTTAATTGCGTCTATCACGGCATCCAGAGAACGCTCCGCAGCGGCTTTACTGGTTTCATTGCCGAGATGTTTCTGAACCACGTTAACGAGTTCTGCTTTGTTCATGGGGTGGGGGTGGGGATGGGGAAGGTGGAGAGGTAACTGGCAAAGGCACATTCTCGCGTGACTTTGCGCTTCGCTTGTGGAGGTTACAGCCCGAAGCAGATCCGTGTTGTCACCTCTTCCCCAGACGGTCAACCGAAAAAACACCCCACCCCGCCGCAAACCTTCTTTTTACATTGTCCCGCTCCGCACCGATCGTTCGTTAAGACAGAATCTCATGACTGAACTCACCCAACGCATCCAACGTTTCGCTGCCTCCACGCCAAACCTGCACCCCTCCGCTTATATCGCTCCCGGCGCCGCGCTTATCGGAGACGTAACTCTGGAAGCCCAGTCCAGCGTCTGGTTTCAAACCGTGCTCCGGGCCGATCTCAACCGGATCCACATCGGCCCACAATCCAACATCCAGGATGGAGCCGTCGTACATCTCTCCGATCACTTCGGCACCATCGTCGGCCAACGCGTCACCGTCGGACACTGCGCGGTGCTGCACGCCTGCCGGATCGACGACGAAGTCCTCGTGGGGATGAATGCGGTTGTGCTGGATGGATGCGAGATCGGCGCCCGCTCCATCATCGGAGCCAATGCTCTCGTGACAGGCGGCACCAAAATCCCTCCGGGATCGCTCTTCCTTGGCTCGCCCGGCAAATTGGTGAGGCAATTAACTTTGGACGAACAGGCGAGCCTTGCCTCCTGGGCCGAGCGTTATGTTATCCTTGCCGAAGCTTACCGGGCCGGCATTCCCAGCATCCTCCTGCCGCCCCTGCCCCAACTTCCCACCGCCTGATCCGCCCCCTCCCCCCGTACCTCTATGAGCCTCCCACCCCTTCCTGAATCCCTCTGCAACGCTCTGACAAACGCCCCTTTACCTCAAGCGCTGGAAGCCATCATCGCTCACTTTGACTGTCAGGCCGGCACTTACCACCGCGCCGACGGACCCATGCTCACTCTCGCGGCAGCCTTTGGCATTCCCGAACCAGTCATCGCTCTGATCCGGGAAGTCCCTGTCGGTAAAGGAATCGCCGGACTTGCCGCCGAACGCCTCGCGCCCGTGTCGCTGTGCAACCTGCAAACCGACCAGTCAGGACAAGCCCGTCCCGACGCCCGCTCCACAGGCATGGAAGGTTCCCTGGCCGTGCCAGCCCTCGACGCCGACGGCGTCTTGCGCGGAGTGCTGGGCATTGCCAAAGCCCAGGCTCACGACTGGACCGACTCGGAAAAGGCCGCAGTTTCAGCCGCCGCCACGGCAATCTCCATCCTCTAGCAACCGGCGGTGCCCGCCCAAGGGCGCATCTACTAGGCGAGATCATCAGGCTCAAGGAGGGTATCAGCTAGGCATCCTCCATCGGCACCCGGTGTATCCACACGTTCCCGGTTGGAGCACGGACCACGTGCGTCTTGGGCTTTGCCTCCGTCAATCCGGCTCTCTCGCCCTCCCTCGAAGCGCCAGAGGTTGCGGAGCGAGTAGAAATAAAAGTCTTCACGCAGGGGAAAAAATCCGCTGGCAAACAACCGGACCTGGGGGACGGTATGCGCTTTCTTCACTCCATTCATGGATCTCCCGCTTTTTTCACTCCTCCGACGCCTCCTCTTGCTGGGTTGCGTCTTTGCCGCCCCGCTCCAGGCGGCGACCATTGTCCTCGATGCGGGGCATGGCGGACACGATCCAGGCGGCATCCCCGGCCAGCGTTACAGTGAAAAAGCGGCCGCGCTGGACGTCACCCTTCGCATCCGGGCCAAACTGACCGCCGCCGGCCACCGCGTGGTGATGACCCGCTCGACGGACACCTTCGTGGAGCTCTCCGAGCGGGTGGCCATTGCCAAACGTACCCCCGGAAAGCCCATCTTTGTGAGTATCCACTTCAATTCCGCAGCCAACCGGGACGCCTGCGGCATTGAAACTTACCTTTACGACAAACGCGGAGCCGCTCTGGCGCAGGCTATCCACCGCAGGGTTGTGGCCGTCTCCGGGGGACCGGACCGGGGAATCCGGCGGGCGCGGTTTTATGTCCTGCGTTACAACTCCCGCCCTTCGGTGCTCGTCGAGCTGGGATTTCTGACCAATTCTCAGGAAGGCGCCAAAATCTCACGCTCCGAGGCTTACCGGCAAAAGCTCGCGGATGCCGTGAGTGCCGGCATTCGGTCGGTCGTACGCTAAGAGCTGTCCCCTCGGTGCAGACGGGCCAGTTTCCGCCACCGAAACACAGGGGTGACGGTGTTTTGCCTTCCGCCCAGAGAAGTCTGACGTTTCTCTGGAGACCTGCCTTATGCCGGACTGCACCTTTTATACCACGGCCATCGACTACACCAACGCCGCACCGCACATCGGTCACGCGTACGAAAAAGTCCTGACCGACGTCTTAACCCGCTTTGAGAAACTGCGAACCCGCGAAGTCTACTTCCTGACCGGGGTCGACCAGCATGGGCAAAAGGTCCAGCAATCCGCCGAAAAAGAAGGCCTCGCTCCTCAGGAGTTTGCCGACCGCTGTACCGCCAAGTTCCTCTCCCTGTGGGAAACCCTCGGAGTCCAGTTCGACGGCTGGGCAGCCACCACCGCCCCCGTCCACAAGACGGTGGTGGGTAAAATCCTTCAACGCCTCCACGACGAAGGGCAGCTCTACAAACAGGCTCATCGGGGATTTTACAGTGTGCGCCAGGAACAGTTCCTTACCGACAAGGAGCGGAATGAGGCCGGCGAATTCGGGCCCGAATGGGGTCAGGTGGTCGAATTACAGGAGGAAAACTGGTATTTCCGCCTCGCCCAGCATCGCGACTGGCTTCTGAATTTCATCGATTCCCACGATTCCTTTGTCGTCCCATCCTTCCGCCGCCCAGAATTGCGCAATGCGGTCGAGCGGCTCTCGGGAGACCTCTGTATTTCACGACCCAAATCCAGGCTGACTTGGGGAATCGAGCTACCTTTCGATCCCGAATACGTCACCTACGTGTGGTTTGACGCCCTGATTAACTACATCTCCTTCGCCGGTTATCTGGCCGAAGCCGGCAGCGGCCTGCCCGATTTCAACCGCCTCTGGCCGGCCAGGGCGCATGTCATCGGCAAGGACATCCTCATTCCGGCTCACGGCGTTTACTGGCCGATCATGCTGCACGCCCTCGGTTTCAGCGACGACCAGATCCCCACTCTGCTCGTTCACGGTTGGTGGAACATTGGCGGAGCCAAAATCAGCAAAAGCCTCGGTAACACCGTCGATCCGGCCGTGCTCGTCGAACGCTACGGCGCCGAAGCCCTCCGCTATTACCTGATGGCCGACATCACCACGGGCAAAGACGCCGATTTCTCTGAAGAACGCCTCCGGATGCGCTTTAACGAGGAACTGGCCAACAACGTCGGCAATCTCCTCAACCGGACCCTCAACATGGCCCTCCGTTACCGGAGCAGCGTGTTGCGCTGTCCCGCCGTGGACGACACCAGCCTCAAAGCGCTCGCAGGCCCCGAGGCTTCCTCTGCGTTAAACGCTTACACCCAGGCCATGGAACAATATCAGGTGGACGCTGCCCTGCGCGCCGTTGTGGGGTTTGCCCGCGCCTGCAACCAGCTCATCGAAGCGTCCGCGCCCTGGAAACTGGCCAAGGATCCCGCCCAGGCCGAACTGCTCGACGCCGTGCTTTATCACCTGGCGGAATCCCTACGGATCATCGGGATTCTGCTGGTGCCTGTGTTGCCCGATTCGGCCCGCGGTATTTTCCAACAACTCAACTGGCCGCATCCGGCCCGACTGGAGGACGCGACCTGGGGGAAACTCCCCGAGGGACACGTCCTAGGGACCCCCACCCCGCTCTTCCCCCGGCTCGAAGCCTCACCGGAAGCGGCCGACTAACCTACCCGCCCCGTGCCTTCCCGAGTCCTATCCACGACAGGAGCCGGCGCCCTGCGCTATTTCAAATATCTGGGGGAGTTAACGCTGCTTGCCCGGGACACACTCAACTCGGTGCGAGTGGCGCCGATTCGGTGGAGACTCCTGTTACAGCAGGTAGCGGAAATCGGGTTCCGCTCGCAGTTGGTGGTTATTGTGACCGGCGCTTTCACAGGAGCGGTGTTTTCCGCGCAAACCTACTTCCAGTTTCACCGCCTCGGGATGGACTCCGCCGTGGGAGCCGTCGTGGCCGTGTCGCTGTTCCGGGAACTGGGCCCGGTCCTCACAGCGCTAATGCTTTCGGGACGTGTGGGAGCCGCTATCGCCGCCGAAATAGGCACGATGAAGGTGACCGAACAAATTGACGCCCTGCGCGCCCTAGGGGTTCACCCCGTGGACTACCTCGTGGTTCCCCGCGTGGCGGCGCTGCTCTTTTCAGGGCCGCTTCTGGTGGCGGAATGTATTGGGCTTGGCATTGCGGCCGGATATCTCGTGGCGACCCAGGTTCTGGGCGTCTCAGCGGCGTATTACATGGCCAACATGTTGAAATACACCATGGGCCGGGACATCAAAATGGCTCTAATCAAAGGAACGGTGTTTGCCGCCTTGATCGGGTTTATCGCCTGCCGGGAAGGATTCAAAACCTCCCAGGGGGCGGTAGGCGTCGGCCGGGCCCCCACCCAGGCCGTGGTGAATGCCTCGCTCATCATATTGATCGTCAACTTTTTCCTCTCCTTCGCTCTCAACATCGTATTCCCCGCCGGGACCTACTGAGCCATGATCTCGGTTGTTAACCTTCATAAAACCTTGGGTTCCCAAGAAGTGCTTCAGGGCGTCACCCTGGAGATCACCCAGGGCAACACCCACGTCATCCTGGGCCGTTCCGGATCGGGCAAAAGTGTCCTCCTTAAACATCTTGTGGGCCTTTTCCAGCCCGATTCCGGCCAGGTCCTCGTCGACGGAGAAGACATCTCGGGGCTCAAGGAACGCCAACTGGGAAAGATCCGCAAAAAAGTGGGCATCCTGTTTCAAAGCGGGGCGCTGTTTGACTCGATGACTGTGGGCGAAAATATCGCCTTTCCTTTGAAGGAAGCCGGGGTGCGGGATCAGGAGCAGATCCGGACGCGGGTGGCCGAAGCACTGGACATGGTGGATCTGTCTGGGGAGGAGGAGAAAATGCCCGAAAACCTCTCGGGCGGGATGCGCAAGCGGGTGGGCCTGGCGCGCACCATTGTTTCCCGGCCCAGATGTATTCTTTACGATGAACCCACCACGGGACTCGACCCCATCGCCACCGACTCCATCAACAAGCTGATTCGTCGCTTGCAAAAGCGGCTGCAGGCCACTTCGGTCGTGGTCACCCACGACATGAAAACCGCGTTTCATACTGCCGACCAAATCGCGTTCCTGCATGAGGGGAAAATTTACTTCGATGGGTCTCCCGACGAACTCCACAAATCTACGGATCCAGTCCTTCGAAATTTCATCGAAGGAAACTCCGAAGAAAGCTGACTGAATTATGGGCAATGAACGTAAAGGCCGTACCGAGATCCTGGTCGGACTGTTTCTGTTTATCGGATTAGCCATCCTCGGAATGCTGGTGGTGACTTTTGGGCGGCTCGGACAGGGACTCAAAACCCCTTACGAACTTACCGTTTTATTCCCGAATGCCACCGGTCTGACGGCCGGTGCGGACGTGCTCTTGGCCGGAGCCAAAATCGGACTGATCTCCTCCAGCCCGCAACTGGTGGGTGATTCGTATCGTGTGGCCGTCCGGATCAAAATCCAGGGCACCATCCATATACCGCGCAAGAGCAAGTTCACGGTCGGCAGTGCTGGCTTGTTGGGAGACAAATTCGTGGACGTGGTACCCTTGAGCGAAAATGGGGACGGAGATTTCTGGCAGGCCGGCGAAGTTATTGAAGGCAGTCAATCCGGCGGTCTGGACGAGTTAGCCGTTCGGGGAGGTGCGGTGTTGGAGCAGTTGGCGCAAAGCCTCAAACAGGTGCAAACGCTCACGGCCAACCTCAACCAGCAGCTGCTCAACGAAACCAACATCAAGAATATCCAGCAGACCTTTGAAAACCTGCGGGATGTCACCGCCACCTTCAAAAAAACCTCCCTCTCCCTCGACCAGACCGTCGAGAAAGTGGACACGTTTTTAGGCACCGCCAATTCGGCGATGAAAACCCTCGATAATGTGGGCAAGGAAATACGGCCGGCCATTGCCGACATCAAGACGACCACCGAACGGGCCAGTAAGGCGGCGGAATCTGTTCAAAAACTCACCAAATCAGCCACCGAAGGCAAAGGCGCCCTCGGCGTTCTGGTGAATGACAAAGAAACCGCCGACAATTTGCGCTCCCTCATCTCCAACCTGCGCCGCTCCGGGGTTCTTTTTTACAAGGATCGTCCAGCCACTCCGGAAGAAAGAAAGGTGCGTTAGTAGAATTTCCGCCGCAACTTGCGCCCGCCGGACAAGCCAGGTGTCTCCACAAACAGGCCCCCCGCCCCAGCCTCCCCAACATGTTCGCTCCCCGTAACCGGCAATGGGTCGCTTGCTTCTCCCTCGCCGGGTTGTTCCTCAGCTCGGGAATTTTAGCCCCCGCCGAGCTGCCCAAACCCGAGCCACACCGTTGGGAACTGGCGGAATTTGGTGGGGTTCTGTCCGTAGGACTCGAAGGACACCGCTCTTTTAAGGCAGGCAAGGCGTTGTTCACCTCGGCCAAATGTGCGGACTGCCATCGCTTTGCCACTTTGGGCAAAGAAGACGGGCTGGATCTGACCCGTCCCGCACAACTTTATACCCCCGAAGAACTCCTCGCGCCGATTCTGAGCGCGCCCGCCCATTTCAAAAACAAATCGGCCCTCACCGACTCCCTCACCCAGGAGCAGATTCTGGATCTACTGGCATTTCTCTTTTCCGGGGGAGATCCGACCAGCTCGCTCTTTTTGGGGGCCCGGTAAAGAAACAGCGCAACTTTTGAGAACGCGCAGGGTTCATTCAGACGCCCGGAACGATGTCAAAATGACAAATGGGCTCCTCTTTAGCCGGTCAATCTTCACTTCGGCATCTCGTTTTACGTTTTCTAAGCTGCAGCTCGGCCCCCCTTCCGTCTATGCGCAATGCGGTCTTCTCTGTTTTCCTCAGTCTTATTTGTCTCTCGGCCCACGGTGCCTCGCCAACTCCGGGGCGCCTTTCCCTCCCCCTCACCCTGGAGCAGGCCTACGATCTGACCCTGGCCTCCGACCAAAATATTCGTACGGCTTTTCTGGAGGTCAAAAAGGCCGATCTGCTTCCTTTAAGCGCCCTTACCAGAATCGCCCCGCGTCTCAACGGTTCCTACAGCTACG
>CAMCYN010000077.1 GCA_945883955.1 Akkermansia muciniphila | reverse complement strand
CTTATCCTGCACCGGGACGGCGGCGGCGATTTTACCCCGGAAGAAAAGGAACGCCTCAATGCCTACACCAAACGCGGTGGCGGTATCGTGGTTATCCATGCGGGCTCGGTATCCAACACCCCTGAAGGCACCGATTATTATAAAGGACTCATTGGGGGTTCGTGGCGTAAAGGCACCACCAAATGGCTGGAAGGGCCTATGAACCTTTATTTCACCGACCGCCTGAATCTTATCACCAAGGACTGCTCCAACTTCGAAATGGAGGACGAGATTTATTACGACATGGATCTCTCCCCCGATATCCACGTCCTGGCCGGCGCTTATACCCCTAAACCGGTTGCCAATAACGAAAAGGCCGCCAAACGCGCCGAAGCCAGTACGGGCGGCGGCAAGAAAGTATCGGTTTACGACATCCAGCCTCAGCTCTGGACTTATGAAAAGGAACAGTACCGCGCCTTTGTCAGCGTTCCGGGACATAATTATGTCAATTTTAGCCGCCCGAACTTCAGAGCCCTCCTTTTACGAGGCATCGCCTGGGCCGGAAAACGCTCCAATGTAGACGAACTCTGTAAGACCGAAGAACTCGGCGACAACCTGCGTTACGTCGAAGGCGGCCCCACCCGGCCCGAGAAAGCCCGCGATAAACTCGAGGTTCACCCCGACTTTGAACTGTCCCTGGTCGCCTCCGAACCTCTGGTCAATAAGGTACTCAACGTCGACTGGGACGCCCGAGGCCGCCTGTGGGTGTGTGAAACACCCGAATATCCCAACGGCCGCCGCAACCAGAACACCAACCCCTGGAAAGACTCCGGCTCACTTCTTCCCGGTCAATTCGACCGCGAAGCCCAGGACCGGATCTCGTGGCTCGAAGACACCAACGGCGATGGGGTGATGGATAAAAAACACGTCTTCGCCGACAAACTCGAACTGGTCACCAGTTTCGTGTTCCACAAAAACGGTGTCATCGCCTGCGCCGCACCCGACATCTGGCTGCTCGAAGACACTAAGGGAACGGGGGTCTGCGACAAACGCACCAAACTTTACACCGGCCTCGGCGACCGGGATACCCACGCCGTGATGAGCAATCTGCGCTGGGGTCTGGACGGCTGGATCTACGCCACCAACGGCTACAGCACCAGTGCCAGGGTCACCAACGGCGACGGCACCCGAGACTTTGGCGGGTACAGCGCCGGGGTGGTCCGGTTTAAACCCGACGGCAGCGCCTTCGAACAGTTCTCCTCCAAAGGCAGCAACACCTGGGGACTGGCCATGACCTGGGACGGACAATGTTTCTTCACCCAACCCACCTGCAGCGATGTGCTCATGCACGTCGCCCTACCCGAATCCATCCTGGCCCGAGGCAAAGCGCCCGGCACCAACAGCTATAATGTGCTGATAAAAGGCCAGCGCACCTTTCCCCTGATGAAATGGGAACAGCAGGCCTATGTGCAGATCGATCAGGTAGGGTATTTTACTGCCGCCGCCGGTTGCGCCATCTATGAAGGCGGCGCCTGGCCCGATAAATGGAAGTATAGTTATTTCACCTCCGAACCGACCATTAACCTCGTAAGCCAGTTCCATGTCACCCCGGACGGGGTCAGTTACAAGGCCGAGAAAGAAAAGGGCCGGGAAGAAACCGAGTTTATCCGCAGCAAAGATCTCTGGTTCCGCCCCGTCGAAGCACGTGTCGGTCCCGATGGCGCCCTCTATGTCGTGGATTTCTATAATCAGGCCGTCATTCACAATGACACCCGTGGGCCGTTACACGGTCCGGCTAATGCCGCAGTAAGACCCGACCGCGATCATTACTTCAGCCGGATCTGGCGGGTGCAGCATAAGCAGGCAAAACAGATCCAGGTTCCAGTTCTACAACCCGATAATCTGGCCGGCTTACTGAATGTGGTTCAGACCAGCCCCAACGCGCATACCAAATTTAATGCACTCCGGCTTATCCGCGAAAATCACAGCGCTGACGCCGTAGCCTCCGCCTTAAAGCAACCCAACGGCAGCAAAGCTTCGGGGGTTTATGAGGCCGCTCTGAAAACAGCGGATAACGCCGCGGGACAAAAAGCTTTATTAGCACAATACGCCGAAGCCAAAGATCCGTGGACCCGGTCCGCCATCATTGCGGCGGCTTCAGACCATGCGCTCGAAGTCATCGGCCAGATTTTCTCGAGCCCCGCCCCCTCGGGTTTGGAAAGCCTGCTGCTCGCACTCGTTCCCCCGGCCCTCAAACAGGAAGGCGCCATCGCCAGTCTGCTGAGCCTCGCTGCCAGCGCCCCGGCAACCACCGATAGCCTCAAAAATGCGCTCCTCACGGGTCTTGCCGCGAGCGGTACCGCCGGACCGACGATGAACGACTCCACCCTCGGCGCACTCCGGAAGCTGCTGGCGACGCCGGCCACGGCCAGCTCGGCGCTCCCGCTGGTAGCGCGCTGGGATAAAGACGGGGTATTAACCGAAAGCCTCAACGCACAGGTCGAATTGTTATTAATCCAGTTGAGCGATTCTAAAGCCGCACCCGTAATTCGAAATCAGGCCGCGACAAGCCTGCTTTCGGTTAGCCAGTCCAATCCGAAAGTCTTCCCGGCTTTGTCCAAAGCATTAACCGAGGACACTTCCGAAGAATTCCGGGGCCTATTATTGGATACCCTTGGAAATGGCACCGGCGAAGAAACCGGACAGCTTATCCTGAGCGCATTTGCACAGCTCACCCCCAAACTGCAATCCATCGCCTTTAACCAGCTCCTCAAACGGCCCGAATGGTCCCGCGCCCTGCTCGGCGCCATCCGCAAAGGCAGCATCCCGCTGGCCGACCTCGGCCCGGCCAACACGGCCCGGTTACGGACGCATCCGAACAAGGAAATCGCGCAGTTGGCGGCCAAAATCCTCGATCAGGTCGGCAGCCCCGCCAGTGTCGAAAAACATAAACTCCTGGCCGCGCTCACGCCCGAAGTGGAAAAACCCGGCGGCAACATTGAAAAGGGCCGGAACCTGTTCACTACCGCCTGTTCGATTTGCCACAAACTCGGTGCCCTCGGCAACGAGGTCGGTCCGGCCCTCGACGGCATGGGTGCTCATAGTGCCGCCGACCTGCTCGTGGCCGTGATCGATCCCAACCGGGAGGTCGATCCGAGCTTTTTGACGTGGAACATCGTTAAAAAGAACGGGGATACCCTGGCGGGTGTCGTCGCGCAGGAAAACACAACCTCGCTCCAGTTGCGCAGCCCGGCCGGAGTCGTCGAAATTGCCAAGGACACCATCGCCACGCGTGAAAACACCCAGCGTTCCCTGATGCCCGAAGGTTTCGAAGGGTTAGGTGCCGAGAACCTGCGCGACCTGTTGGCTTTCCTCAAATCGACCGAAACTCGCTTCCGGATCGTGAATCTGGAGGGTGCGTACACGGCCGACACCCGGGCGGGCCTGTTCCAGAGCGAGAACAACCGAAACGACACACTGCGTTTTGCCAAATTCGGCACCGTCACCGTGGGCGGGGTGCCGTTCAGCATCGTGGATCCGCAGCGAACGGCTCTTGGGAAAAACGTTCTCGTACTCAAAGGGGGGCCTGCGCCGGGTGTGTTCTCCAAATCGTTCCCGCAAAAAGTGGAGGTGCCCGTCCAGTTTGAAGCGGGCCGACTCAGGCTGCTCAGCGGTGTGGGCGGCTGGGCCGGGGCTCGGGAGACCAAGGGCAAAACGGTATTAAGCGTCACCGTCGTGTTCGCCGACGGACGGACCGAGGAGTTCCCGCTTCGGGACGGGGAACATTTCGCCGACTACAATGGCCACGCCCAGGTGCCGGGATCGACCGAGGCCCCGGGGCTGGTTCAGAACGGCCAGGTGCGCCTGATCACTCTGGAGTTGAAGAAAGCCGGGTTCATCCGGAGCCTGCGCCTGGAAAGTGCGGACAACACCGTAGCGCCGGTGGTCGTAGCCATCACCGCCGACGCCGACACAGGTAAATAAGCGGACTTCTCCATTCCGGAGAGAGTCGGCCGAGGGAGAGTTTGGAAGACTCTCCCTCGTTCTGTGAACCGCAAACAGGCAGCCTAAAAGACAGGGCCGTCAGTGTGGCGCGACCAAGGTAAGCGTCACTTCCTTGACCTCCATCACCTGTTTTCCCACCACCCTCGGGGGCCTATCCGAAAGTTTGTGTTTAGGGATGGTTCGTTTTCGAGGGCTTCTTTTTTGGCTCATGCCGCTTCTGGCAGGTACACCAACCCGAATTTCTCCGCCTCCACTTGGCCCGTAAACACTCTCCACAAATCCACGGCAAATTGCCGCGCTATTGCCACAACGGCTTTCTTCTTCGCCCCTGGGTTGGGCGTGGGACTGTTCAACACGGGGGCCCATTTCTGGAGCGCCGTGTAACCGGGTTGCCACCGGGTCATTCGCCATACCTCGCCATACCATTTCCAAAAGCATCGCTCGCACTCGCGGATTTCCGCTCTTGCTGACGCTTCCGGATCGGCGTTTGCCTCCGCTACTGTGTTCCCGAGGACACAACCCCGTGTACCTCGAGACTTGGCGCCGATTATTAAACCGAATCCAATCTCCCACCTCTCGCCTCAGGATCTCAAACGTTAACGGCCCCACACCTCTTGGGATCTTCTGCTCCTGGGCCGTTTCCTGAATCGCCCTCATCAATTTCACCTCCTGTTCCTCCAACAGGCCCAGGATCGCGATGAACACCTCCAGTCGTTCAATCACCCACGCCGGAGCCTCCACTTTGACACGATCCAGGCCTAGCCCTTCCGCCCCTAGGCTATGGGATGCGTGCCAGTTTCCTCCAACGTATCAGGGAAACCTCAGCGTCCAGTTTGATGGGCGCTTCCACTCGTCAGGTCCAGGAACATGCGCAAATTGGAAAGATTAATGCGCGTTAACGAATTTCCGCCGCACCCCTCTTGTGGCATCCTGAATCCTCGCGAATTACCAGATAGTTCCCGCAAAACCTCCACAACCTTTAGTTTTCCCGTTGCTGCCGCCATCGCCACCGACAAAGCACATTACCAGTCCGGGGCGCTCTCATGCATTTTGTTGCCGCCGAAATGAGCTTTGTAACGAGCCCTATTGATCTCATGAAAACCACACTCACCCTCTTTATCGTGCTGCTGCTCGCGCCGCTGAATGGGCTGGCTGTTGATGAAGCGGCCACGAAAAGAGTGCTGTCCTCCGCTCCTGTCGCCGACCGTCATCCCGATGATCGCACGGATTGGTTCATGCAGGCCAAGTATCGGGTTATGATGCACTTCGGAGTCGGCCCGCACAACGTCGCCCTAGTGGACAAGTTCGACGTGGAGCGTTTGGCGGAGCAGCTCCAGGAAGCGGGTGCCGGTTACTTCATGCTCATGCTGGGGCAACACTCAGGCTGTTACGCCGCGCCCAACGCCGCTTACGACGAGATCACCTCAAGCTCTCCTGGCGAGAAATGTTCCATCCGTGACCTACCGCTGGAACTGTATCGTGCGCTCCATCCAAGGGGGATCAAGCTCATGCTTTACCTGCCAGCTAACCCACCTGATGTCCCCGAGATTCGTCGGCAGTTTGGCTGGGATTCGCAGGTTGAAGCGGGCCGGCCCACACCCAAACGAGGAAATAATAATTTGTCCCTATGCATCCCACGCCTCCTTCCGCCACTCGGCTCTACCGCCCCATGAAGAACCGAAGCGCACTTTTCTGTCTCCGATTGTTTTGTGATCTGCTGATCGCTGCTTTCCTGCTCGGTCCGCTCGGCTCACTGCACGCCGTTGATGATCTCCCCGAGCCGCCCGTGAGTTGGAAATACCCGCCGGAAATGCCGGGTGCGAGCGTGGAGGTCTATCGGGAGGTGAACGGAGTGAAGCTCAATGCCTACATTTTCACCCCCCCGAATCATCGAGCCTCGGATCGACGGCCGGCGGTGTTGTTTTTCTTTGGCGGCGGATGGAAAGGGGGATCGCCAGGGCAATTCCTGCCGCAGTCGCTTTACCTCGCAGAGCGCGGCATGGTCGCCATTCCGTGCGACTACCGGGTGTTGAGCCGCCACGGGGTTATCCCGCAGGATTGTCTACGCGATGCGAAGGCGGCGATTCGTTGGGCGCGTGCCAATGCCGCCCGTCTCGGTATCGACCCCGATCGCATCGTGGCTGGAGGCGAATCCGCCGGCGGACATCTCGCCGCTGCGGTGGCGCTGGTGCCTGGTTTCGAGGACGGAGCCCACACAGAGGCCAGCTCCATGCCGAATGCCTTCGCGTTGTTCAATCCAGCCGTGGTGCTGTCTCCGGTTGAAAGCCATCCTGGGCTGCTTTCAGACGAGAAAATTGCCGATATTCGCGCTCGCACTGATGGACGACCGCAGGAGATATCACCTTATCATTTCGTCCGCGCAGGGCTGCCTCCGAGCATTCTTTTCCACGGCACGAAAGATGAGGCGGTGCCATTTCCCACGGTGGAACTCTTTGCCAAAGCTATGATCGCCACAGGCAATCGCTGTGAGCTCAAAGCCTACGAAGGCCAGCCGCACGGTTTCTTCAATCCTGGGCGCGGTCACGGTGCGCCGCGAGAGGAGGCCAGCCGCTGTTTCCACCGCACTATCCGCGAGCTGGATGGCTTCTTCGTGTCGCTGGGTTATCTCACGCCCTCGGAAAGGTCACCAATACCGGCGGCAAAGAAGCTGTCCGATTTTCAGTCACTTGTCCGCGCCGAGGCCTGGACCGAAAAATGGCCGGACGCTTCCGGCAAAGCCGAAACCCGTAACGTCTCCGCCGAGGTGTGGACGAAGGCCATGCAGGCGTCACTGGACGAGCAGGGAACGCTGCACATTCCCGCGCGGGCGCAGCCCTATTACCTTGATGGCCCGCTTGTCTTGAAATCCGGTCAAAAACTTAGCGCCGATCCGAACGCCGAAATTCGCCTCAAGCCCGGGAGCAACACATGCATGGTGCGCAACGAGCATGTCGTCACGTTGAACACAAAGCCCGTGCCCACGGATCTGCCGCTCGATACGAACATCAAAATCGAAGGCGGCGTCTGGACCACGCTCGCCACCGCTGTAGCCAATAACGGTAACGAGCTCGGACAATCCTCGAAGGAGAATCCTGCCTTCGGCACCCATGGCGTCATCTTGCTGCAAAACGTCCGTCGCGCCGTGGTCAAAAACCTCGTCGTGCGTCAGAGCAGACCCTTCGGCGTGCATCTAGTGAACGCCCATCAGTTCACGGTTGAGAACATTACCTTCGAGGAGCACCGTCGCGATGGCGTACATGTGAACGGACCCGCCAGTGACGGCGTGATACGGGGTGTGCGTGGAAATTCCCGCGATGACGATGTTGCGCTGAACGCCTGGGATTGGAAAAACTACGCGCCCAGTTACGGCCCCATCGAGCGTGTCACAGTCGAGGATGTAACCGGATGGCCCGAGGACGACCACGAAGGCAACATTGCCATCCGCCTCCTGCCGGGCGTGAAACGTTTCGATGATGGAACCACGCTCGATTGCCCGATCTCCGACATCACCCTGCGTCGAATCACCGATATCCGGCATTTCAAAATCTACGACCAGCCAAACTTGGAACTCGGCCGCGACAACGATTTCAGCATCGGAGTCGGGACAGCGAAGAATCTCCGCCTCGAAGATCTCACCTTCGATCGCCCCGGTCATATCGAAGTCCACGCAAACACCGACGGGCTCTCCATTCAAAACGTCCGCGTGAATCATCCCACCACTCCGGATTGGCATCTTCTTGCCATGGGTCCAGTGTCGCAGACCTACAAACGTGGTAAGTCCGAAGATCCCGCGAAATGGTTTGAAATATTCTCACCTGACCTGGATTGCACTGTGCGCAACCTCAGCGTTTCCGGAGTCCGCACCCGGAACTCGCAGAAAGACTTACCCATCGAACAAGTCGTTACCGTCATCGAGCAAAAGATCAACCCCGACTATCCCAAGACTACCCCACGCGGAGGTATAGGGAAAGGCATCTGGATTCGTTGAAACGAAATGCACTTATTGAGGTAGAACAGCCGGTTGCCCGACAGACCCCTCGCAGATCCCGGCGTGCGGATTTCCCGAACCGGGCCCCTCTCAAGAACGCGCACCATGACGCAAGGCTTGGGTGGCAAGTATGAGGTCAGTCATATCGCCAGTAGGCGTTGCGGGTCATACAGAGTCTCCAAAGTGCGGGGTTTTGGTAGTCCCCAGCTGTCCCTCCTCTACAGGAAGGCTCTTGCTGTCCCGTAACTCTTTCGCTGGCTTCGTCGATTCAGCCCCGACCTCCATGCGTACGCAAAAAGGGAACTGAGGCTGTATTACCGAGGCGCGTTAAGAAAAAGGTGGCTGCGGTGGTGGCCCTGTCGCGGTTGATGTGAGGATTCAACAGTTGAACCAAGGGGAATGCTCCAAGCATCGAGGAATAATCAAACGCACCATCCTGACCTCAGAAAATGCAAATCGCAAAACAGCCATAGGTTTTTGGCGCGCCGTAGCGCGAGCGCAGTGATACTGGCAACCACGCCGAGGGTTGCGCTAACGCAACGAATCTCGCCCTGGTTTACCCAAATTTTTCATTGGGTTGATTCCCTCCGGGTTGCCAATCTGTCAGCCTTCGCATTCAGGGAATGCCTGCTGTGTGCCTGGATCGAGACGAAGTCGCTTCGCCGATCCCCTCACAACTCGTGCCACAAGGACTCCCCAAACAGCCTACGTTTATGAGCCAACAACTTCGCAACCTACTTCAAAGCTCCCTCCTCGCCGACTCTTTGGCTCTCGGCGCGCATTGGATTTATGGAGAGGGTGAAGTCGGTAAACGGTTCGGTCTCGTGAACGAACTGCTCCCCAATTTCGAGGGCGGCTATCATCCGGGAAAGACTCGCGGTGCACAAACCCATTACGGTGACCAAGCCTTGCTCCTTTGGGAGTCGCTCCAGCATACCGGTCATTTCGCGCTGACCGATTTCGCCGGTCGCTGGCAGGCGTTCTGGAAGACCTCCCTCAGTTACCGGGATAAGGCAACCAAAGCGACGCTGGCTCAACTGGATTCCGGCGTGCCGGTTTCCGAAGTCGGGTCCGATTCCACGGAACTCGGGGGAGCAGCGCGGCTGGCTCCCTTGTTCGTCGCCATGTTTGAAACGTCGCTTGAGACTCAAATCGTCGCAGCCCGTACCCAGACGGCTTTCACCCACCGGTCCGAGTTGGTCGGCGACGTAGCCGAATATTTGACGCGTATCGTTTACGCTACGTTGCGCGGGACGGATCTGGCGGACGCTGTGGAAAGTGCGTCCCGTCTGGATTACGGCGTTCTCGACGCTTCTCAGTTGGTTGAGGAAGCCGTTTATTATTCGACCCAGCCGCTCGCTCAATTGGTTCCAAAATTCGGCCAAAGCTGCTCGACCGAACAGGGGCTGCCCATGGTCCTGAGCCTTGCGCTTCGTTTTAAAAACGATCCCGTGACCGCTCTGACTGAAAACGTGCAGATCGGCGGGGACTCTGCCGCTCGGGGGCTTGTGCTGGGGCTGCTCCTGGGCTCGGCGCAAACCGAAGACTTTCTCCCCGTCCGCTGGCTGAATGCCTGGCAGGCTCAGTCTGCCATTGAAAATCTTTAATCCCGATTCGGAACTGTTAACTCTCTCATGCCCATGAACACCACCACCCCAACAGTCCAGAGGACGGCCCAGGGACGTCGATTCCCCGCGTTCGATCTTTCACGTTTGCTTGGAACTGTTTTCAAACCGACTTTCGGCCGTAAAATTTGCATCCTCATCGACCTGCCCGATCTCGCTGAAGCAAAGGATCACGCGTTCTTAAAAAATCCGGTTCGTGCGGTCCAGCAGCGTGCGTATGAGCACTTTTATCTGGGTCTTAAAAACGGCGTCGCTCAAGAACTCGACCTCACGGGTGGCGAAATGTTTGCCTACACGCAGACAACCGGAAGCAATCTCGACCTGCCAGATCTCTGTGTCGACATGAACGGCCGGGAACTGAGTCTCGAGAAAGACGTCTATTCTCACTACGACATCATCCTGTGTATCTCGACGTTTTCCGCGACTGCTCCGTTGACGGCTTTTGCCAAGCAATACGGCTTCCGGGGTGCGACTTTGCATGGCGTGAACGAGGTCATCCTGAATTCCGGTCTGGCGGTGGATTATGAACTCGTCAGCGTCGATGCTGAAAAACTGCGCCTTGCGATGACTCGCGCTGAGTGGGTGGAGATTGATTTCACGGTGGAAAATGGCCCCGACATGACAGTGCGCCTCGAGCTCAACGGGCAGGAGGCACAGAAGAGCCACGGTCTTTGCCAGGGGGACACACCTGACATTGCGAACTTGCCGGCCGGCGAAGTTTACTTCGTACCTACTGGAGCCGAAGGCACCTTCCCATTGAAATACGAGGACGGCACTCTGGGCAAACTGACGATCACGGGTGGCTGCATCATCAAGGCCGAACTGATTGCTGGCAACCAGAGCACCATTGATGAGCACAACGCTAAACTGGCCGATGATCCCATGACCGGTGTGCTGGGGGAACTCGGCTTTGGGACGCAGGTGCTCCCAGTTTCCGGAGCGGACATTCAGGATGAAAAAGTCCTTGGAACCTGCCATCTCGCGACAGGACGCGACGACCATCTGGGCGGCCACATCACGCCACAGAAATTCAAGCGTCATCAAAACGCCACGCACGACGACATCCTTTTTGCTCCACACAAAACCCCGAATTTCGACATCAAACAGACCCGTATGTTTCGCGATGGCGTGGTCACGGTTTTGAACGAGCACTTTCAGCCATCGAGCTATTTGCTCGAAGCCCTTGCTGCCGAATAGGCTGACCGATGGATATCTACGAAACCCAGCGGCTCCTCGACGAATATCTCCTTTTCCATTACGGCGAGCCTTCGGAGGTGCTCCCGTGGGAACATGGGCCGCGTGAGGCGCTGGGTTTTCCGGTGCGCACGGTGAGAGAGCTTGTGGACTTAACCATTGTCCCAAGTGAAGCGATGGCGCTGGATCTTGGTTGTGCCGTAGGGAGGTCCAGTTTTGAGCTGGCGGGTATCGTCGGGTCCGTGCTTGGGATTGATTACTCGCGGAGTTTTGTCGAGGCCGCCTCCACCCTGGGGGTAACTGGCGGAATGCGCTACGAGCGAGTCGACGAGGGGAGTGCGACAACGGTGTTGGAAGCGCGTGTGCCGGAAACTTTGCGTCGTGAACGGGTGCGTTTCGAGCAGGGGAACGCGATGGAACTTCGCCCTGACCTTGGGGAGTACGACATCGTGCATGCCGCAAATTTGCTCTGCCGTTTGAGCGAACCGTTGAAGCTCATGGAGCGTCTGCCGGCCCTGATGCGTCCGGGCGGGCAACTTTTACTGACGACGCCTTGCACCTGGCTCGAAGAATTTACACCGCGCGGCAACTGGCCAAAGGGTTCGACGCGTGACTGGCTGACGTCGTTGCTGGAGCCGCACTTTGAGCTGTGCAAGAGCTGCGACCTGCCGTTTTTGATCCGGGAGCACGCTCGGAAGTATCAATGGAGCGTGGCCTTGGGAATGCGCTGGCGGCGGAGAATCGCGGGGGCTGGAGTTTAAGGGACACAGTAAGGGGAGGTTTCTTTAGGGTCAAGAGGCCTCGCCATGAGGGGATGGATTCGTTGTTTCCGGAGCCCTTTGCCGACGTGTTCAAAAGTCCCGTTAGTGAGAATACGTCTAAAAAGCTGCCCTCATGGCGTTACTGACAATGCATTTGAGCCACGAAACACTTGGCTGGATAAGCGTGGGCTTAGTTATTGTTGGGATGGGGCCGTATTTTCACCTTATTTACCGAAGAAAAATAAAGCCGCACGCCTTCTCCTGGCTGATTTGGGGAGTGGTCACCGGTATCAGTTTTTTTGCGGAGTATAGTGATCACGCCGGCCCCGGCGCCTGGTCTACGGGAGTGGCGTGCATCACTTGTAGTTCTGTGGCCATTATTGCTTTTTTTAAAGGAGAACACAGCGTTTCCCGTGGGGATGTCGTGAGCTTGCTTTGTGCATTGCTGGCGCTACCGGTATGGTATTTTACAAATAATCCTCTTGGTTCTATTATCATCGTAACTGGCATTGACATGGTTGGATTTTACCCAACGATCCGAAAGTCTTATAACAAACCTTACGAGGAGGGGATGTTTATGTATTTCATCACGGCCCTTAACTTCGTCGTGGCGTTGTTTGCGATTGAAAATTGGACGCTGATAACATGGCTGTATCCTGTATGCACCGCGTTAAGTTGCATTGCCATGGTAGTGTTGCTTGCAGCAAGACGCCGAATCGTGGGTAAGGTAATCCGTTTATAAAATCGAGCGAACTGGTTTTTACATCCGCTGGATTTTTCCCAAAGTCACAAACCTGTATCCAGAAAAGCGCTCCTCTTTTGCCTAGTGCCACACGTGATCTTCGCCGCAAATCACATGAGGGCGTTGTGATTGCCACGTCGCTTTACAGAGAGATGAGGCTTTGGATGCTTAACCCGCAATGCTGTTTGGGCCCCTCCCCCCATGCGTACGCAAAAAAGGGAATTCTTATCAATCTTGCCTTTATCGCGCTGCTTGTCGGCACCACTTCACAGCGCGTTATCGCTGCCGATGCAGCCGCTCCACAAACCGTTGTCGCCATTGCTGCCGACAATACTGATTTCTCGACCCTCGTCGCTGCCGTCATAGCCGCTGGTCTAGCAGAAACATTAAGTGGTGAAGGTCCATTCACCGATTTCGCACCTACCAACGAAGCGTTTGCAAAACTGCCAGCAGGCACGGTGGAAACACTGCTCAAGCCCGAGAACAAAGCCAAGCTCGCTGGCATCCTCACCTATCACGTCGTCGCCGCAAAAGTGATGGCTGCTGACGTGAAGACTGGCAAGGTCAAGACCGTGCAAGGCACGGAACTCGATAGCGTGGTGAGAGACGGCAGCGTGACCGTGGATGGCGCCAAGGTCTTCAAGACAGACATTGTTGGCTTAAGCGGCGTTATTCACCTCATCGATAGCGTGGTGTTGCCGAAGTAATAATCTGCAATGCGGTATTAATTAAAAAGCGTTCGCCTTGAGTGTACCCTGGGCTTAATGCTCAAGGTCGCTTTTGCTTCATGACAACACCTCAACAATCTCGCCGCCTCCATCTTTGATGATCCCCAAACATGTCCTCATTCTCGGCGGCGGGTTTGCCGGTCTCGAATGTGCCAAACGGCTGCGCAGTGAAACCATCCGCGTCACACTAGTGGATCGGTGGAATCATCACCTCTTTCAGCCGTTGCTCTATCAAGTGGCCTCTGGAGCACTGGCCATGGCGGAAATCGCCCAGCCCCTGCGCAGCATCCTGTCGGACCAAAAGAACGTGACCACCATCATGGGCGATGTGTTGCACATCGATCTTCCAGCGAAACAAGTGCAGCTCAAGGATCGTGTGATCGGTTACGATTTCCTTGTCATCGCGCTCGGTGCCAAAACCAGCTTCTTTGGTCACAACGAGTGGGCACAGCACACGCTCGGCCTCAAAAGCCTCGACGACGCGATGGCAATCCGAAAAAAGGTGCTCCTTGCCTTTGAGAAGGCCGAATCCACCGTGAATTCTGCGGAAACCGAGAAGCTTCTCACCATGGTCGTCGTCGGTGGGGGACCGACCGGTGTGGAGATGGCCGGCTCGCTGGCAGAACTTTCTCGAGTCGTTCTCAAGGAGGACTTTCGCCATATCGACCCCACGCAGGCCGTAGTCCATCTCATTGAGGCTGGGCCCAAATTACTGCCGATGTTTCCAGGCGAACTTCCCGATTACACACGAGAGCGATTGAAGACCATGGGCGTTACCGTGCACTTGAATTGCCCCGTCAAAGAGGTCGGAGAAGGTTACGTCATCGCCGGCGATCAGCGCATCGAAAGTGGCATCATCATTTGGGGCGCGGGTGTGGAGGCAAGCGAGGTGACACGCACGCTGGCCGGCATTCCACTGGATCGCGGTGGCCGCATCGAGGTCCGCCCTGATCTGAGCCTCCCCGGATATCCCGAGGTCTTCGCCGCTGGCGACATCGCAGCTTTGACGGACAAAAACGGTGTCAAAGTGCCGGGCGTCTCTCCCGCCGCGATCCAGATGGGTAGTTTCATCGCTCACAGCATTCAAAACGAACGCACCGACAGTACACGCCCCGCCTTCGGTTATTGGGACAAGGGCAGCATGGCCACCATTGGCCGCAGCGCCGCTGTCGTCAGCTTTGCAGGCATCCGAGTGCGCGGATTCATCGCTTGGCTGATGTGGCTCTTTGTGCACCTCGTTTTCCTCATGAACATGCGTAACCGCGTCTCCGTATTCTTGCACTGGGTGTGGTCTTACTTCACCTGGCAGCGCGGTGCACGGGTCATTCAGTCGTCGCGCGATGCTTGACCCGCAGCCAGGGCCCTTGCTTTGAAAGCTGAATCCATCCTTAGCCAGAATCACTCGTCGGGTTGTGAGCAGATTTCGCTTAACGCGCAACGCTGATTCGGCCCCTCCCCCCAAATGCGTACGCAAAAAGGGAATTCTTGCTATGCGGTTGGTCAAGCTTGAGCGCGAAATTACCGCCAGGGTTTGTGGGCTTTCGTGACCGATTACCGCTTTTGTTTCGGGTGAATGGTTTCGGGGGGGCTGGGCTACTCCTAATGTCTTCCTTGCCGGGTAAGCGCCGTTGGGTTTCAACGATCGCAGCCTGCTATCCGCGCATTTGCTTTTGGCTTTCGCCTGCAAAGCGCCAAATGACAAATTCGGGTCGAGGAAAGCATCTATCAATCGGTCGTTCTTCACACCTTTGCCGCGTTCATCCCAGTCCTGGGGTTGCACCACATAATTCTGGATGCCGAGTTCCTCGAGCCGGCGATGCAGCTGGAACCCGAAGGCACCCGCTTCGTAACAGGTCACGACCTTGTTCGTGAGCTTCTGCTGTTTTACCACGAACAGAAGTAGTTCGTCGTAGGTCATCTTCTGCACCGGCTGCGGCGTCGCGCCGTCGACCTGACGGCTCACCCAGTAATATTTAGCGTGGGCGTCGATCCCGAGTTTGATCGCTTCGTAAGAAAGGCTCGATATGGATGGTGTTGAGGAGTTCATCGCTTTGAAGATCGCGGGATCTCGCGTGGCTCAACAACC
>CAMCYN010000076.1 GCA_945883955.1 Akkermansia muciniphila | reverse complement strand
CAAAGTCGAAGAGGTGCTGCAAGGGGTCACGGTCCGTCCGGGATCCGTCGTCTGCGACCTGACGCACGGAGCCCCGCGCGGGCTTGCGACCGTCAGGGTGAGCAATGCGAGCGACGAGCCTAAGCGCGTCGAGCTCGCCGGCTTGCAGTCGGTTCCGCCCATCGTCGAATTACCTCCAGGCGCCGAGGCGACTGTCGAGGTGGGCATCCCGTTGAAGCCGATCTGGCGGAATCGCACCGACATGTATGTGCGTGACGATGCGTCGGACGCCGGCAAGTTCACGGCTAAGACCAGCGATGGAGAAATAATCGACGTCCAGTCAGTCACCCGTGCCTGGTCAAACCTGTGCATCGAGCCGTTACAGGTCGCGGTTCGAGACCCTTGGCAGGCCAAAATGCCTTCCGGCCGCTCCGAGCGCGTGAAAGCCGAAGTTAAATTCGCGCTGCCGAGTGAGCATCTGCTCGCCAGCACGATGCAGGCACGGCTGGTTTCACGCGAGACCGGCAAAGAAGCACTGCGGCACGAGGTGCGCGGCCAGGCGGCCGCCACACTGCTCGAACTCGACGTGCGCCATCTCCCGTGGGGCGCTTATGACCTGCACGTAAGCCTGCTCGAGGCAGGAGGACGCGCATTGATCAGCACCAAGCGCCTGGCTACCATCCTGCCTGGCGACAAGCAGCAAGTCTGCGTGCTCAACAACCTGGTCAGCGAGCTCATGGACGCCCGAAGCCGAGGGTTGCTTGGCCAGACCTGCATCGAGTTCATGAATCCACGCGACGGCTGGGTCTGGTTCAGCGCTGTCGGCGACTGCACCGTGAAGACAGGCAACGCCTCCCTGCTCACGTCCGAGGCCAACAAGCCTGCCACCGAAGCCATGCGCCTCTTGCCTGCGGGCAAACATGTCCTGGAGGTGAGCGGGCAGCCATCCGAACTGATCGTACGGGCGATCCCCGCGCTGGTTTACAACATCTACTGGCCTAACGCCCCCGGCGGTCAAAGAATCGAGCCCTTCGGCCTCCACACTTGGGAACGCCTGAGCAAGCACATGCTGCCGAACGTCAACACGATCGAAAGTGTCGTGGTGGACACGCCTGAGCACAGGGAATGGCTGGCTCAAGGTAAGCATTGGATGCCCCACGTCCAAGCACCGGGCCTGATCGACAAGCAAGCATGGACCGTCGATAAGATGCGGGAGGTATGGCTCAACCCCGGCAAGCCCACCGGGTGGCCCGAGCGGCCTAGCTTCACCTTGGACAAGTTCACCGGCATCAGCGTGGATGAGTATGCCGGAAGCGGCCCCTCCGCCGAGATCGTACGGATGACCACGTCGTCGATCGCCGACCTCGCAGACGACCCGTCCTATGCGGGCAAGTCCTGGGTGCCATGGTTCGCCAGCACGCGGGGGGCGAACGCGGAGGATCGCCCCTTTCTCAAAACGGTCCTGGGCAACGGCTGGCCATTCAAGGAAGAAGTGTACCTCGGAGAAATGCCCACCGAGTCTGAGAACCTCATCGCCATACGTAATGCTTTCGCCAAAGTCGCGAGCAAGTACGAGGCCGCCAGTCCGGGCTCGGTGCGACGCATGATCTTTGTCCTCTCGTACTCGAGCCTGGGAACCATGAGCACGAACCGTTGCCCGCAGGCGGACTTCCGCACCCACCTCGACATGCAGATGCAGGCGCTCGCCACGAATCCGGAATTCTTCGGGCTCTGGGGCGCGGAGGCCTACCGCTCGCACAACGTGGACGAGGAGATCCTGAATTGCATGGGCATGCTGCTGCGCCACTATTGCATCGAAGGAAAGACAGGGCGGATGCTGAGCGATCCCTACGAACTGAAGCACGTCGCCAACCCCGACTTCACCGATGGCACCCAAGGCTGGAAGGTGCAGGAGGCCGAACCAGGCTCCGTCACCACGGCCACCTTCGCCGGCTACGGCACCATCGAAGGGCGCTATCCGCGAAGAACCGGCATTGGTGACACTTTCGCCGTCCTGACGCGCAGTGCCAAGGCCCCGAACAGGGTCAGCCAGCAACTGCGAGGCCTCACCCCCGGGCGGCTCTATTCCCTCAAGGCATTCACCGGAGATCACGCGGACCTGCAGGCAGGCAGGACACGCAAGGACCAGCATGGGCTCTCCATCACGCTGGAGGGCGCCGAAATCCAGCCCGGCGGCTTCAGTCATCCGTTCGTCAGTCACGACTTCCCCGCCGCATTGGCAGCCTATGCGAAAGTCGCGGGCAAGCCGCCATTCTGGATGACCTACCACTGGATGCGCTTCCGCGCCACGAGCCCGACGGCGACGCTGACCCTCAGCGACTGGGCCAAGCCCGGCGAACCCGGAGGCCCGGCGGGCCAGCAGACCATGGTCAACTTCGTCGAGGTACAGCCCGTCATGGAGGCGGCGAAGTGAGCTGCGAGTGAAATGAACTCGGACGGCTCAACTGATGAAAGATACCTACCCCTATTAAATCAAACGACACACCTAGCCACAACCAACCACGCCGATGAAAACCTTCTTCGCTGACACCAACGTCCGTTTTAACTTCGCTTGGCTGACCTGCTTGCCTCGCTGGACCCTCGCCGCACTGCTGCTCGCATCCCCAGCCCAAGCCGAGCTCGTGGCGCACTTCCGCTTCGACAGCGACCTGAAAGACGCGACCGGTCAGCACAACGGTCGACCGGTCGATCCCAAGCTCGCGCCATCGTTCGCCCCTGGACGCGTGGGCAACGCGGTGGTGATCGAAAAGGTCAACGCAGGCATCGAGCTGGCGAATCCTTCGGCGATCGACTTCAGCCGCGACTTCACCATCGCGACGTGGGTCAACGTGGGAAACTACTTCGCGGAGATGCCGGTTCTGTTTAAAGGCCGTACGGACAAGACCACGGAGCCGGACAAGGCCTTCGGACTCTTCGGATGGGATGGGCTTCGCATCCTTGGCGAGGGACAGGGCGAGTGGATCACGAACTTCCGCGCTTCGAACGGAATCGTGCCGAACGACGGAGGATGGCACCACGTCGCGGTGACTTATCGCGCGGCGGAGGCCCCGCATTTCGCCTTGTACGTGGACGGCCAGGGCAAGATTCCGGCCGACAAGTTCAAACCAGGCGAATTGGTCCTCGGCCGTCCCAAGGGAGGCGATTTCACGCTCCGACCGGATGCGCCGGACAGCGTGCTACGGATCGGTTGCCGGGCCGACGGCGACACCTGGCGCTACGTGCGCTCGCATTTGCGCGGGCTGCTCGACGAACTGCAGATCTACGACGAAGCGCTGAAGGCGGGGGACATCCGTCTTCTCTTCGAGCATCCCGGCCGCACGATGAAGCAAAGTGAGGCCGTAACTTTCGCGCCGCGGTTTCAGTTTGATCCGGGTCATCCCTGGCGTCCACCGTTTGGCGTGGAGCGTGTCGGCCTGACGCCGGTGATTGTGCAGTTCGCCAGTGCCACGCACCCGGCACCGGAGCATTGGCTCGCGGCGTATCGCGAAGGCAAGGAGGTGGAGCGGAAAGCGCTCGATGTATCGGGAAACTCACCCTTCACGGCACGCGTAACCTTCACCACTTCACCCGCGCCGGAGGAACTGGTGCTGATGGCGAAGAACAAGGACGGTAAGACGGTCGAGTTGGCCCGTTGGAAGGTCGAGCGTCCTACCCTGGATGCGGATGCGAATGCGTCGGCCGATCCCGTCATGAACCCGGTCGATCTCGGCGCGATCTTACCGCCGGCGGACTGGCTCGTGCTGGGGCCGGGGCAGCAGGCTCGCGTCACGGTCGCGGCATTCTCCTCAAAAGAAGAGATCGCCGGCGCGGAGTTGCGCGCGTGGTTTGAATCCGACGCGGAAAAGCTCACGAAAGCCCCCATTGAACTGCGCAAGGGCGTTCGCGCTGAGTTGAACCTAACCTTACTCTCTCCAGCCCTCGCCACGGATCGCGATGCGTTGCACGTGGCGATCCGCGATGCGACGGGTCGCGAGCTTTGGCACAAGACAATCCGCACGATGCTCATGCATGGGGCGTCGAAGCCGCCGACCTTTGGCGCGGTCGAAACGAAGCTGCGCTACGACTACCCGCTGCTCTCCTACTCCGGCCCGGATGAAGTCACCGAGGTTTCCTATGACAAAGCCTGGGCACCCGAACGCAAGGATGTCGTCATCGCGTTGCCAAACGGCTCGCGCTTCGTTTTCTGGCGCGGTGCGGCCTACACGCCCTTTTGGGCGGGGAAGCACAACACGGCGCTGAACTTCGAGTTCGCCGAGGCTCCCGAACGCCCGGACGGCGTGGATTGCGTAGACGCCTCGTCGGACAAAGAACTGCGCCGCAGCCGCGTGGAGATTATCGAATCCACCGCCGCCCGCGTCCACGTTCGCTGGACCGCCCAGCCCTGCGACCTGAACTACAAAGTTTGGGGCGAGACCGCGACCGAGGATTTCTATTTTTATCCCGATGGCTTCGGCTCGCGCACCGTCACCCTGCAAACCGAACCCAAGGCCGAATATGAGATCGAGGAGCTGCTTATCCTTACTCCACCCGCCGCCTACCCGCTGCGTGTCCTGCCGGAGAACCTCGTGGATGTGCTCTTCCGCGATGGCACGAAACGCGAGTTGAAGTTCCCTATCCTCGACCAGGAGCGCGACTACGAGAAGCTGCTCACCGGCGAGATGCCGCCTCTCTATCGCATCCGCTTTGGCGCACGCGAACCCTTGTCGGCGGTCTATTTCAACCCGGGCTGGACGCGCCTGCCCGTGCAGGCCTACCGGCCGTTCTACAGCCAAGGCCAGATGGTCACGCCCTTCTACTGGGGCAATCATCTGCCGCTCGCCCGACGTAAGCCCACCGGCATCAATATCGACGACCTCGCCTCGATGACGCCTTCGCACAACGCCATGATGACCTGGGGCCACCGCCGCCCGCAGCCGCTGGAGAGTCTCGTGGCCGCTATGCCCGACGCACTCGGAGTTACGCGTCCGATGCAGGTCGAGAAATGGGCCTGGCTCATCGGCCTGAGCGACGCCGACGACACCAGGCTGCTGGAATGGTCCCGCAGCTTTGCCAACCCGCCGAAGGTCGAAGCCGAGGGTGCGGGGCTTCAAACGCCGGCCTACAATACCGAGCGCCGTGCCACGCTCCTCACCGTCGAGAAGCCGATCGTCTCGCTTACAATCAAGCCTACGACACCCTGCGTGAATCCTGTCTTGGAGCTTCACAAAGCCCCGAAGACGCTCGCGCTCATCGAACTTAACGGCGCTGCTCTCACCGCTCAGGACTACGCTTGGGATGGTCGAACGCTCTGGCTCAACACCACGCTGCGCCGTGAAACCTCCCTCAGGCTCGTGTTTAGTGAAGAGGCTGCGCCGTCGCGTATTCAGGCAGGGAAATGAGGTGCTGACGGAGCTTGGGGAAGGGCTGAAAGATTCGCCCCTGACGGATTGGTGGATTCTCTCCGGCAATCCTACGGGGGAAGAGTTGCCGACATAGTTTTGCGGATTTTAGCAATCCACCGTTGTTTTAGCACTCAGTTGTATCTGGCACGGTGGCTATGTTGGTTCCGCCCCGAGCCTCATCTATCCCTCTAATGGAATCTGTCCCACGACAACACTTCTACACTCCTCCCCCTCATGTGTTCCGACCATCCTTTCCTCGGAGAGAACGTCGAGTGCGGTTGGTCCTTGAGCGTTTAACGCGCCGCGTTATGCAGCCCATCCCTTACGCACGTAAAAGGGAGGTTCTTACCAGCCAGCTCAAACCGGCCCCTTCCAGCCCGGGGGATTCCTAGCTCGCCTCGTTCGCCAGTCTGAACCGGCGCCACCGGGAGACCGCTCCGATTGAACGTTAGCTTTCGTCGCGGATAGAGGGTTTCGAACTCGCGTATTAGATGCAAACGGATGGTGGACCGGGGGGCGACTCGTGTGTTGCGGAACTCTTTGCATTAGCCCGATGGCGGATTAGAACTACCACTTAATTTATGAATGCCACCGACTGGATGACATTTGAAAACCAGGCCGACGTGCCGTCTCCGGCGCTCGTACTGCATCTCGAACGGATTCAGGAAAACCTGCGCCGGATGGTGGCCATCGCCGGCGATCCCGCCCGTTTGTGCCCTCACCTTAAAACTCACAAGCTCCCCCAAATCCTCGCTCTCCAGCTCGCCCTTGGTATCACCCGGTGTAAGGCGGCCACTATCGCCGAAGCCGAAATGGCTGCAGCCGCCGGGGTCCCTGATGTGCTCCTGGCCGTACAACCAGTCGGCCCCGCTATTTCTCGTCTCCTGCGCCTGATCCAGGCGTTTCCGAAAACTCGTTTTTCCGCCCTCTGCGATTCGCCTGCACTCGTTGCGGAACTCGGCCATGCCGCCGTCCACGCCCGCCTCAGCCTGGAATTACTCGTCGACTTGGACGTTGGCCAGTCCCGCACTGGCGTCCCCCCGGGGGACGCAGCCGCGAAACTTGCGCATCAAATTCATTCCACGCCGGGACTCCGCTGCGGGGGACTCCACGCCTATGACGGCCACCTCGTCCAGAGCGATCTCACCGAACGCACCGCTGCCTGTCACCTCGCCTTTGAACCCGTCTGGGGCTTGCGCGATTCGCTCCTTGCGGCGGGTATGCCGGTGCCTCGTGTAGTCGTAGGAGGCAGCCCGACGTTTGCTATCCACGCCAAGCGACCGGATGTCGAATGTAGTCCTGGCACCTGTGTTTTTTGGGATGCCGCATACGATGCAAAACTCCCGGATCTCGACTTTCTCCCAGCCGCGACGCTTCTGGCCCGGGTCATCAGCCACCCTGGTAAGAACCGGCTGTGTCTGGATCTCGGACATAAAGCCGTGGCCAGCGAAATGCCCCATCCGCGTGTGGTGTTCCCTGCGCTCCCCGAGGCCACAGCGGCGGCTCACAGCGAGGAACACCTCGTACTGGAAACAGGGCGGGCCCGAGATTTCCCGGTGGGCTCAGTGTTGCACGGGATTCCGTGGCACATCTGCCCCACCGTCGCCCTGCACCACGAGGCCATTGTTGTTCAAAATGGCCGAGCCGGATTGAGTTGGCCCGTCATCGGCCGCGCACGACGGCTCACGGTATGACCCCTCTATGAAAATCTGTTTCCTGCTCTTATCTACGTTGCTAGTGACGGTGCCGGCTGCGCTCGAGGCTGCTCAGCCAGTGGTGACCAACTACGATGAATCCAAAGTGCCGGCCTATGTGCTGGCGGACCCACTGGTGTGTTCGGATGGTCAACGGGTCGACGATACGACGCTGTGGCGCTCCAAGCGTCGCCAGGAGATTCTCAACGCCTTTAGTGAGAATGTCTACGGTCGCTCTCCGCAACTGTCGACCGAGCTGCGTTGTGAAGTGGTTGAAGCCGATGCCAAGGCTTTTGGAGGACTGGCGACCCGCCAGCAGGTGAAGATCCGGCTTTTTCCTGAGCCTGAGGCGCCGCAGATTGATTTGCTGCTCTTTATCCCGAACGGAGCCCAGAAGCCTGTGCCCGTCATTCTAGGCCCCAACTACGGTAATCAGGGAGTTCACGCCGACCCCGGCATCATTCCCTCGCGAGATACTAAGACGGTGCGTGGCGAGCATGCGAGTCGCTGGCCCATGGAAATGATGCTCAAGCGCGGATATGCGGTGGCTACTTTCGCCGCTGCTGACATCGAGCAGGACAAACATGGCTCGGGTACCTTCCAAAAGCCGGATGCGTGGCGTTTGGGCGTGAGAGGGTATGCGTTGAAGAAGGCTGGGCGCGCGGAGCGAGCGGATGATGAATGGGGGACCATCGGCGCGTGGGCTTGGGGTTTGAGTCGCGTGCTCGATTACCTCGAAACGGAAGGCGCGCTCGATGCTAAGAAGGTTGCTGTGGTCGGTCACTCTCGGACTGGGAAGACCGCATTGTGGGCGGCGGCGCTCGACGAACGGTTTGCGATTGCGATCTCAAATAATTCCGGTGCCGGAGGCGCAGCCCTGGCCAGGAGGATTTTTGGCGAGACGGTGGCGGATTCACCGGAGATTTGGTTCTGCAAAAACTACCGAAGCTTCGCCAAAAACGAAATGGCCCTCCCAGTGGATCAGCATCAACTCATCGCGCTTATCGCTCCGCGTCCCGTCTATATTGCCAGCGCCACCGAGGACCTTTGGGCTGACCCGCGTGGCGAGTTCCTCTCCGGGGTGCATGCAACCCCGGTCTACAACCTCTTTGGCTTGCCGGGCCTCGGAGTGACGGAAATGCCCTCGGCAGATTCCCCGCTTGGCCAGACCATTGGCTATCATCTGCGCACCGGTAAACACGACATCACGGAGTACGACTGGCAGCAGTATCTCAACTTCGCGGATCGCCATTTCGGCTACGTCCCGTCAGGGGCGAAGTGAGCATTTTACCGGGTTTAGGTTCCGGGACGAATGGCTCTGCGTGCAGGCAGGGCTGTTTCCTTTAAATGAAGCCGGGCGCGCCGGTTTATTTGCGTGGCCGGTCCGTATTCGAATCTCTGGGTGGAGGCTCCCTTTCAAAGAGATCGATGTGTCCATAGTACCCAAAGACCTGCTGAAAGGCCGTGTTAATCCGCCCCTTCATGGCTAACCACCTTTTCAGCCGCTAACCCAGCCCGTCACTCGCAAAGCCTCGTTCTGAGCTGGGCTACGATAAGCCCCGCCGTTGGCGCTTCGATGGCCTGCGGTTTTCCTCATGAGTCCTAAATCAACGGAACAAAGGCGTGAACACGTACTCGCTTCCAATAGCGCTACACTTTTGCTGTTCCACAAACCAGGAACTCCAGTTGAACTATGATCCGACCAAGTTCGCTGTACTGGGTACTAGCTTTCCTCCCGAATAATACGTTTTTGATGGTTTGAATGCTATAAACTGACTAGATTTATACCATGGGCAGACCACGAAAACCTCTCGATGCCATCGCTGACGCCAAGGTCGTCCGAGCGCGGCTCAAAGACAAAAACCTTAAGGGATGGGAGCGGCAACGTTTACAGGCTGTGTTGTTGGGACTGGGCAAGGTGCTATCCTTGCCTCAAATCGCGGAGGAGGTCGGTGCGAGTGCGCGCTCCATTGGAAACTGGTTTGAATTATTTCGAAATGGAGGAGTTGAATGTCTTTTGGTTCGCAAACCTAAAGTGACAGGACCCGCCAGTTGGTTGGATAAGGATACTGAGGAACAACTGAAAGCTGAACTTGAGAAAGGCGGTTGGCGGCGGGCTGAGGATGCGCGCGTGTGGCTGGAAAAAAAGCTCGGGCGTCCCCTGGGCTTAATGGTGACGTATAAATATCTGGGAAAATGCGAAGCGCGCTTGAAGGTGCCGCGCCCAAGCCACCAAAAGAAAGACCCAGCTAAGGTCGAGGCCTTCCGCTCTGAACTTTGCGATCGATTGCATGAACTGCAAGTCGTTCCAAATACAAGCGTTCACTTATGGATAAGTGACGAAATGCGCTTTGGTCTGCAACCCGTTACGCGACGGATGTGGACGCTCCGTGGAATCGACCTCGTGGCGCCTGTGAATCCGCGATACCAGTGGGGATATACGTACGGGGCGCTCGAGGTCTCCACCGGAAGCGCTGAGTTTTTGCACACCGACGGCGTAAGCTTGGAGGCGAGTCGCTGCTTTTTGGATCAAATCGGACGGAGCGCACCGGAGGCCGTCCATATAGTCATACAGGACGGAGCAGGATTTCATCACGTTGACGGGGATCCGAATTTGCCAGCCAACGTACGTGTTATTCACTTGCCGCCCTACAGCCCGGAGCTGAATCCCGTTGAGCAACTCTGGGACATTATTAAAGACCAGATTTGCAATCGTGTTTGGGCAGATCTTGAAAAATTGACCGACGCAATCAATGCCGTGCTTTCTAATTACTGGAGCACACCGGAAAAAGTGCTCTCGTTAATTGGTGATGGTTATCTGCGCAGCAACTTAAACGGTTCCTATCCGAACGTTCTGGCAGCGTAACCGTATAAACCGTATAAGCTGCTGGTTTTGGTGATCTTCCCATGACCAGCGGAGATTTTATATCGCACCGGCAATCATCTGGTTATCGCCTTCGCAGAATGCTTCCAGGCGATCCATGCCAGGGAAGAGACCGACATAAATTTGCGGAATTTAGCAATCCAGCGTTCTTTCGTTTGCGCGGGGCTGCTGTCAATCTTCTCACTGTTCGTCCTCCCCGAACTCATTCATCCCCCCAATTGGAAGCTGCCCCACGACAACTTCAACAAACCTTCATGCCTCCTATGACATCTCCTAATCCCTCCTCTCAACCCAACGTCGGGCCAAGCTGTGACCGGGCGTTCTCAAAAAGAACCCTCCTAAAAACAGCGGTTACATCGCTGCTGAGCCTCGTGTGTGCGTCCACTTTATTTGCGCAAGCGCAGCCGGCGTCGGCCACGGTTCGTGATCATCTCTGGCTCTTCGGTTGTCCTCCGGACGGAGACCTTGATTATCTTGAGAATGCAGGCGTCCGTGGTGGCTCGCGCATGACGCCCGTGGAGGGCGCTCACTGGCTCGGCGTACCGAACCTACTTTTTGTAACGCAGGACAACAACCGCCCGAGGCCTCAATGGACTGAGATCAAGTGGAAGGCGAAGACAACAATGGAGCAATGGGCAATCTCGTTCGAATCCATGAAGCAGGTCAACTGGGCCGCTGTCGGTTCTAGCGGCGGCGGTGGACTCAAGACTGTGCCCGACATTGTGCAGATAGCGAAGCGGTACCCCAATTTTACGGGTGTCTATCTCGATGACTTCATCAAGGATCGGAGTAAACGCTCGGACGGCGCCTATATTGGGAAACCTGCAATGACTGAGGAGCAGTTGAAGTCGATGCGCGAGCAACTTGTAAAAGTGTCTCGTCCGATGGATGTCTGGACTACCATTTATGCGTACGACCTGGATCCAAAACATCCCGAGTATACACATTGCGATCCGCCGCTGGTTGAATCACTAAAGCATTTTGATGTGATAGTGCTTTGGACTTGGAAAAGCGCTGACTTGAAGGATCTGGAAAAAAACCTGGAGCGAATCGAGGCAGTAAAACCGAAACATACGCGCGTTGCCTTGGGCATTTACCTTTGGGACTACACCGGAATCGATGAGAATAAGAAAGCCGACCCGACCTACCGCTTCGGCAAGCCCACTCCGCTCGACCTGATGGATTACCAATGTAACCTTGGCCTCAAATGGCTCAAGGAAGGCCGTGTCTGCGATCTGGTGATACTGGGGAATTCTCACCTCGATATCGGCTGCCCAAGCGCCCCTTGGATGCGTGATTGGGTGAAGGCGCATGGTGAGGAGAAATTAAATCGGTAATCGTCTCATGAATTCCCGCCATCTCTTCTGCGCCGGGCTCATTTTACGACTGGTAGGCCCGGCCATTCTGGCTAACGAAAGTTCTGCGCTTAACGAAACATCGTCGTTGGTAGCGCATTGGACTTTTGATGAACCCGATGGAGACGTTGCGAAGGATCTTGCTGGGCACGGGCACGATGCAACACTCCAGGAGGTCTCCAGAGTGCCGTCGCCAAGGGGTCATGCGGCACGCTTCGAAAGCGGCAAAAGTCAGGCACGGTATGCCAGAGTCGACTCGATGAATCTAGTCGGCGATGTGACGCTTGCGGTCTGGGTTAAAGCGGATGCTGCGGTTGGTCCGGGGTCCCAACGTGTGATTTTCGGGGATCTGGGCGCTGGAGTAACGCGCAATATGAATCTCCGTATCGATCAAGACGGGCTATTGCGTTTCGAGTGGTCGGTGGATGGGGAAGAGGGCAATGGGATATCTGCGCTAACCTATCCCGGGACAGCTTTGAACGGTTTCTGGAGACACGTGACGGTAGTGTCTGATTTGCGAGAGAAGCGAGTGACCCTCTACATTGACGGCGTCGAGGTGGCCCATTTAGCGGAAGCAAAGCCGTTCCGGAAAACATTGGCTCGCGATCGAGTCTCAGGCAATTGGCCGGGCGTCGGGGTCTTTAGAGGCGAGATAGATGATCTGCGACTTTACAGTCGTGCACTCGCCGCAACGGAGATTAAGGCCCTGTTCGAGTCTCAGGCAGACTTGCAGGTCAGCACACCACGAGTGCTTTTGGACGTCTCGCAGGAGGGAACCCGCGGTGTAGTTCAGGCAAAGGTTCATAATTGGAGCGATGAGGCGCGTGAATTGGAGTTTGTAGGAGACTCAGATCAAAGACGTGTAATGTCGTTATCTCCTGGAGGAGATGCGGAAGTCACGTTGAGTCATGCCGCTCTTCAGCCAGTTTGGAGCAAGCGTGACGATCTGTATGTCTGTGAACCTGCCAAGGAGAGTGCTGGAATATCCGGTGCGGTGAATCGAGGAAATCAGGTCGACAAATTTACGCTGAGTGTGCCTGGGCACGCACTCGTGGAGCCACTGAAGGTCCTGGTTAAAGAGGTCTGGAAACACGAGATGACATTGGGGAGAACCAAAGAGGTGGAGCTGGATATCGCGCTTGCCGTAGCCGAGGAGCAGTTGCGTGCAGGGTTTCTCCAATTGAAGCTTATCTCTCGTGAAACCGAGAAAGAGGTTTTGCTTTTGAAGGTCCATTCACCGTTAGAGAAGCAACCTATGACGCTAGACGTGCGGTCCCTGCCGTGGGGCGCTTACGATCTCATGGCGAGTTTTCACGATGGTTCCGGGCGCGCTGTGGTTAGTACAAAACGCTTGGTTACGATTCTTCCGGATGGGAAACAACAGATCCAGCCACTGAATAATCTAGTGACTGAGTTGATGGACGCAGGGAAGCGCGGACTACTCCAGAACCGCCAAATTGAGTTCATGAATCCGCGTGATGGATGGGTGTGGTTCAGCGTTTCAGGCAGTTGCAGTTTGGAGTATGGAGCGGGAGGGTTGATGGAAGCAAAGGAAGGCGGGGCGGCGGTTGAGGCCATGCGGTTTTTGCCAGCAGGCAAGCAGGTTTTGCAGATCAACGGTAATCCCACGGACCTGATCGTTCGTGCCGTTCCGTTCTTGGTTTACAATACCTACCCATCTACAGCGAAGGTTCAGCCATTTGGAAAGCACACCTGGGCGCGGCTATCGAAGCACATGCTGCCGAATTGCAACACGATCGAAAGCCCCCAGGTCGACTCGCCGGAATTTCGTGAGTGGATCGCGCAAGGGAAACTGTGGTTCGCGAATGTGCAGGCTCCAGGTCTGCTGGACGAGAAGCCGTGGACTTCCGATAAGCTGCTGGATCTTTGGTTTAACCCTGGGTCATCCACCGCTTGGCCCGAACGGCCCAACATCACCCTTCCGAAGATTTCAGGGATGCAAGTGGATGAATATTACCCGACAGCAGCATCCCTTCGGTTCCTGGCACCAACGGTAGTTTCCTTGGCACGCCTAGCCGAAGAGCCTCGCTTCAATGGGAAATTTTGGATTCCTTTTATGGCAGGGAGGTTTGGAGCGACGCCTGACAATCTTTTATTAAAAGTTGTCCTTGGTTCAGGCTGGCCCTTTGCCGAGGAAGTGCATTTGGGAAGCTATCCAACGGAGTCTCAGGATGTTGACAGTATCCGCGCAAGTCTCCTCGGAATCGCCTCCGCGTACGAGAGTAATCATCCTGGATCGCTGCGGCGGATGATATTTACTCCCATGTATTCGTCTCTTCCCCCTTGTACATCGAGTCGAAATCCGCAGGCGGATTTCCGGGTTCATCTGGATATGCAGATGCAATTTCTGGCGACCCATCCGACGTACTTTGGTCTGGGCGGTATTCAACCCTACCGGTCTAACTATGTTGATGAAGAAATGCTGAACTGCATGGGGCGGATGTTACGGCACTACTGTATTGAGGGAAAAACAGACAGGATGCTCAGTAGTCCGTATGAGCTGCGTTATCTCAAAAATGCTGATTTCGAGAATGGCGTGGATCATTGGAATATAGAAGAGGCCGAGCTGGGAGGCGTCGATCACGCCCATTTTGCCGGCTACGGAACTTTGCAGGGCCGATATCCAGCGGCGACTTTTGGGGACGCGTTTTTGCGTACGAAGCGGTCTGGCGAGAGACCGAATGTGGTGAGCCAATCGTTGAATGGGCTGCAACCTGGGCGTGTCTATTCGGTAAAGGTGATCACGGCGGACTACGCAGACCTGGCGGCCGGAGTTTCTACGAAAAATCCGCAGGCCATCAATCTACACGTGGAGGGAGCGGACGTTTTGCCGGGTGCATTCAGTTACCCTTTTGAGAGTAGTCTGAAGGCAAAGCCGTTCACGAAATCATCGCTTTGGATGACCTTTCACTGGTTGCGTTTTCGGGCCCACGGTCCGAATGCGAAACTAAGCATCAGTGACTGGATAAATTCGGAGGCCCCAGGGGGCCCGGCTGGCCAACAGGTCATTTATAATTTTGTCGAGGTTCGGCCTGTGAGCGACGAATAACACGAAGGTGGGAGGAGCCAGATTTGAAAACCAGTTACTGAACGGATAATCGCCATGCCAGCACGCCCACCACACCGCAAAAGTAAATTCCTGCGATCTGCGGAGTAAAACAATGTAATCCAGATGAAACAGACACTTACACTTCTCACCGCCCTGCTACTCGGACCGCTGGTCGCGTACGCCCAACAGGCTGCACCCACAACCGTTCGCGACCACCTGTGGATCTTCACCATCCATGCTGGAGGAAACAATCGGGAAAATCTGGTTGGCCCGTCCTTGACCCATAAACATTACATTGATGATTATGCCCCTGGCGGCTCGCGCATGACGCCGGCCGAGGGCGCTTTCTGGCTCGGCGTGCCGAATCTGCTTTTGATCCGTTCCGGGGACACTCCGCCTTTGCCGAGCGCCCAAACGGAAAGGGCAACGTCCACTTTCGAACAATACGCGATGTCATTTCAGCCGCTAGGAGCCTGTCGGACTTTAAAATCGGAGTCTGTATAAGAGTCCAATTTGGAAAAAGCAGAGACCGCTCCAAGAGCGTTTTTGAACCTTTGAGCGCCCTTATACGGCCGAAAAATGGGCCCTGTGCGCCAAGTTCACCGGGCTTATGCCGGGCGGGCCGTCTTCAGAACAAACAATCGCTTCACATTGTAGGCCAGACTCACGAGATCCCATTCAAGGCTCACCTTTTCGAGCCCGCGGAGGCTAAAGCGTCTAAATCGCATCGCTTCCTTGATGATTCCAAACACCGGTTCGACCGTTTGTTTGCGCAACCGGTAAAGCGTTTTCCCCACCAACGTCCCGAGTCGATGTGCCATTCTTTCCTGGCTCGACGCGGTTGGCGCCAACTCTTCGGGTTCACTGTGCGGCTCCAGATCCGCGAGTCCACGATGATGCTTTTGTCTCTTCACTGCAGCGTAAACTGTCGGGCCTCCGTTCGCTTCCAATTGGCGCACTTCCTTTTCACTGTAAAAACCACTGTCGCAGACGATCGCCTGTGGGATTCCGACTTCAGTGGAAATCGAGGCCGTCGTCGCGTTTAACTGCTGCTTATCATTACTGGCTGCCGTTACCCGGCTGCCCAAAATCAGCATGCTCCCCTCTGCGTCCACTGCGGCCTGTGCATTAAAGCACTGCTCGAATCGGTTGCCGCTGCCCATCTTCATAATGCGGCTTTCCGGATCCGTAAAATTGAACTGCTCTTTACCCGTGGGCGTACCACTCGGAGGTTGTGGAGGCTTGCCTCCTGTTCGTTTACCTTGGGCCTTCTTTGCTTTGCGTGCTGCAACCTTCTGCTCGTATTCCTCTTG
>CAMCYN010000075.1 GCA_945883955.1 Akkermansia muciniphila | reverse complement strand
CGCCCCGGTGAACATTGAAGCCGGATTGCGGGATGCGCCTTTTCCTCCCCGAAAGCTGCCCGGAGATAGATCGTCAGACTCTGTTGAGCGGCGGTGCAGAGGTATTTGAGAAGGACCCGGTGCCGCAGGAAATAGGCACGGAGCATTTTTGGGAGAGCCAGGACTTAATGCCTGTGCGGGACCGGGGCGAGGACGCCCTCTACGATAAAGGCGACGGAAGTCTGGACGTTTTTTTGATGGCAGGACGGGCAGAACCAGCGGCTTTTACAGGAAAAAGCTAGGAGAGTATCGAGCCCGCAGGCGTCGCAATGGATTCGAGCGAAGCCGCGTTCGAGATTACCGCAATCGAGGAATTTATGAACAACGGCCTCGATAACGGAACGGATGGGCCCCTGTTTGGGCTGGTAGTGTTCGGGATAACGCTCCCGGAACTCAGCGTAATGACGATGAGTGCATTGCCAGAGAGGTGACTTGCGCGGATTGCGTGCGCGGTGAATTTCCATGCGACTCCCACAAATGGAATCGTATGGAGGGGCATAGTCCCTTGGGACAGGCAGAAGAGGCATTACATAACTTTGAGGCCGAGATACCTCTGCTGCCTGAGGATCCTTATATTCTCTATAATCGGGGTCAGGCCTTCCTTGCACTGGGACGAAAAGACGATGCACGTGCGGACTTCAACTCTACCGCAAATACCAGATGGAAACACCCCGGAGCCCTGAAGCTTGCGACAAAAGCCTAAGAGGAATTGAAGTAGCCGAGTTTCTGGTGCCAGTACGCCCTTAGAAATCCGGACTGCCTGCTCAACCTAAACCTTCTTCCGCACCCGCATGGATTCGCGGGAAAGAACGTACTCACGGGCGCAAGGGATAGCCCGGTGAAACCCTATCCATGTGGCGTCCACGCTCGCGACCATTTGGCTCTCCCCAAGTCCACTCCATTTCCGAACAAAAAGAAACCCGCAACTCTTTTACTTCAGGGTAAATACTCGCTTGCGAACGGTTAAAGAAATGGTGCACCCGGCGGGACTCGAACCCACGACCAACGGATTAGAAATCTGTTGCTCTATCCAGCTGAGCTACGGGTGCAGCACTCCTCTCTCTTTCACGCTTCCGCCCCTGACCGCAAGCCCGCATTCCGTCCTGTAGTTCTTTCGGGCTGCACTCCTGCCACTCGAGACGGTGGCGAGAGTTGAAAAAAACACATGTTAGTTAGGATTAAAAACTACGTTGGCTCACGCTTTTGGACGTGTTTGGCATATTTTTTGTAAAACACGGGTGAAAAACCCGCTCCTCCCTTGCTTCCCCCCCAACGGCGTTGCATATTGCGCGCCCCTTTTTCTTGGAATCTTCATCGGTCACAGGAAATCGGGAACGCGGCGCCCCCACGCCACTCCGCATTTTAACGCGCCACCATGGAACACATCCGCAACATCGCAATTATCGCCCACGTTGACCACGGCAAGACCACGCTCGTGGATCAGCTGCTTAAACAATCGGGCACCTTCCGAGCCAATCAGGCCATCTCTTCCGAGATCCGCATCATGGATTCCATGGATCTGGAACGGGAGAAGGGTATTACAATCCGAGCTAAAAACGCCGCATTCCGCTATAAAGACTATCACGTCAATATCGTGGACACTCCCGGACACGCCGATTTCGGTGGCGAAGTCGAACGTATCATGAAGATGATCGACGGCGTGTTGCTCGTCGTGGATGCCCATGACGGTCCTCAGGCGCAAACGAAGTTCGTGCTCAAGAAGGCTCTTGAAAATGGCGCCAAGCCAATCGTGGTAATCAACAAGATCGACCGTGACAACGCCCGTCCCCACAAGGTCCTGGACATGGTGTTTGAGCTTTTCCTCCAGCTTGGAGCGAATGACGAGCAACTTGATTTCCCAGTCATATACGCGAGTGCCCGTGACGGTTTCGCAATGAAAGAAGTCGGGCAGGAAAGCAAGGACATGGTGCCTCTTTTCGACGCCATTATTGAGCATATCCCTGCTCCCAAACCTTCCGGGATTGATTACCTCCAGTTCGTGGTTTCCAACCTGGATTACTCCGACTACCTCGGCCGTATCGCCTACGGGCGTATCGTTTCCGGAAGCATCAAGACCGGCGACTCTGTATTCTGTATCCATAACGACGGACGCCGCGAAAAAGGATCGGTCACCGCCTTGTTCGGACATCAGGGACTGGCCAAGATTGAGCTTAAGGAAGCTTCTGCCGGCGACATCGTCGGGATTTGCGGTTTTGAAGACGTTTTCATCGGCGAAACCATCACCGATACCGCCGATAGAGAGCCCCTTCCGTTCGTGGACATCGATCCGCCCACCATCACGATGCGTATTTGCATCAACGACGGCCCGCTGGCTGGACGCGAAGGCAAATTGCTCACCGCTCGTCAGGTCAAGGAACGGCTCATCCGTGAATCCCGTACCAACGTCTCGATTCAGGTCGCTGAAACGGACGCGGCCGGTCATTTCGAGATCAAAGCACGTGGGGAAATGCAGATCGCAATTCTGGTCGAACAGATGCGCCGCGAAGGTTTCGAGATTCTCGTTTCCCGTCCTGAGGTGATCTTTAAGCGTTCCGAAAGCGGATCGCTTCTCGAGCCGATGGAATCGGTGTTTGTGGAAGTCCCTAGCGAAAACCTGGGCGACATCCTCCAATCACTGGCCGGTCGTAAGGCGGACATCATTTCGATGGAACACTTGGCGCACAGCGTTTCGGTGGAAGCCGTCGCTCCGACTCGCGGATTGATCGGATTTGAAACCGACCTGGTGAACTGCACAAAAGGTCACGGCATCATGTCCCACCTCTTCAAGGAATACGCCGACCACAAAGGCGAAATCCCCTCCCGCAGTAATGGAGTTCTCGTCGCCATGGAAGGTGGCATTAGCACGAGTTACTCGCTGGAAACCATTCAGGAACGCGGTCGTCTCTTTATTGGACCACAGGAAGAGATCTATGAAGGAATGATTATCGGCGAAAATGCACGTGCCGATGACATGCCAGTAAACCCATGTAAGGCTAAGAAGCTTACAAACATGCGCTCGCAGGGCGATGGAAAGGGAATCTCCCTGGCACCTCCTCTTACGATGACTCTGGAACGAGCCATCGAATACATCGGACCAGATGAGTATGTAGAAGCTACGCCAAAGAGCCTTCGTTTGCGTAAAAAGATCCTCGAAGCGGGTGCACGTAAACGTGCCGGCACGAAGGTCGAATAGTTCGCTTACTATCTTTGGATAATTATGCCGCCCAGTCCGAGCCTTCGGATTGGGCGGCCTTTTTTTTGCGTCCCGAAGAATCCGCGGGGGCCCAACGCAGAAAGACCTCAGGAGATATCCTCCAGCGGCCATCTCCATTTATCGGACAATGCCGGCAAGTTATCGCCTCGGAGTCGACTTGGGTCACCCTTAACGGAGAAACATTATCGAATAGCTATCGAGGAACGCTATCGATTCCGCTTCTCCGAGTCCTCGGCCAGTTCGATGCCGCCGTTTACGAACCGGATCCGACGATCCTTAAAAAGGGAGCCGAGTGCCTGCTTAAAAGCTTTTTTACTCGTCGCAAAAGTCGCCCTAATGGCCTCGGAGGAACTCTTGTCGTCAAACTCCAGACGTCCCCCGCTCGCTTTTAAGGCCGCGATAATCTGGATAGTGAGGGGTCCCACCCGCTGGTAGCCCGAGGGATCCATACTCAGATCGAGTTTTCCATCCGGACGGACCGAACGCACATAACCGTCCACGTGCTGCCCGATCTCCAGAGGCCCAGCGAGTTCGCCCTCGTACAACAGCCCCCAATCGGCGTTTTCAACGATCGCTTTGTAGCCCAAATCCGTCTTTTCCGCGATCAGGAAGCGGACCGGCTGACCATCATGATACCCTGCTGGATTGGGTTTCATCTGCCGGTTCAGCTTCGTACTGGCCACAATACGGTTTGTTTTTTCATCCAGAATAACCGCCGCAATCACCCATTCCCCCACGCGTACCTGGCGCGAGTGTTCGCGAATGGGCAACAGAAGATCCTTACTGAGCCCCCAATCCAAAAATGAGCCAATCCCCGTAGTGACACCGACGACTTCAAAGAGCCCAAACTCGCCTACCCACGCATAAGGCTCCTCGGTGGTGGCCACCAACCGATCCTCCGAGTCGCGGTACACAAACACGTCCAGTTTGTCGCCTGGTTCGGTCCCTTCGGGCACATAACGTCCGGGCAACAGGATGTCTCCCAACTCGCCACCCTCAAGATACGCCCCGGGCGGAGTGTCCCGCAGGACTGTGAGAGAATTTCGTTTGCCTAAGTCTGCCATATAAAAAGTAAGGGAATGTCGTCTTTATCCTACAGATACATTCCATCATTAGCACTTGGTAACTTCCATCGTTTGCCCAATCCGAAGGTATCCCGGAAACTCCGCTTACCAGCCTCCGGAGACATGCCATTCCTCCAGGAGTTCAGGAGCGATTCCCTGTAAAAAGGGGGAAATCCGCTGCACGGCATCCGCCGCTCCCATATTGCGGCGCACTAAAGGCCAGGAGAGATAGAGCTCATCCTCGGCACGAGTTACCGCCACGTAAAATAAACGCCGCTCCTCCTCCATGGCCTCCAGACTGCCCATGGAACGTTGGGAAGGAAACATGCCCTCGGTGAGCCAAATCACAAAAACCACCTTCCATTCCAGCCCCTTGGCCTGATGGACGCTGGATAAAGTCACCGCCTCCCCGGTATCCGCCTCTCCGAGCCGATCCTGTTCGACCGAGCTCATCAGGGCCAATTGATCCAGAAACTCTTCAGCACTCACGTATTGGGAGGCGAACTGGCCGAGCGTATTGAGATCATCCCGGCGGCTCTCAAAATCCGGGAAGGTCGCTCGCGCATAATCATCGTACAAAGCCTCCCGGACACTCTGAAGCATGCGTAATGGGGCAACTGGGCGGCCTTCGGGCAGCAATTCCTCAAGCGTATGTCCGAGCTGTTTCCAAGCGCCGGCAGCTTTGGTGGGCACCTTGAGTTTGGAGATTTCCTCACCCAACGAAAACACACGCCCGTCGGAGTTTTCCCGAGCTTGTACCGCTAGTCGTCCTAAGGGAGCCACCGAGGTCCAGAGGGTATCGGCTGAGCGGGCCCCGATTCCGGGCAGAAGTTTGGCCATTCGTTTAAAGGCAACTTCGTCCCGCGGATTAACTACAAACTTAAGAAAGGCCCCGACATCCTTGATATGCGCCTGTTCAAAAAAGCGAAGGCCGCTGGTAATTTGAAAAGGAAGACCGGCCCGAGTCATTTCCATTTGGAGTTCCATGGAATGAAAATGTGCCCGGTATAATACCGCCATCTTACTCCATGCCACTCCGGCTTCGGAAAGCTCCAGCATCCGGGACACAATAAAACGCGCTTGCTGGCTACCCGTATGCACTGGGATCAATCGCGGAAGTTCCCCGCTGGGCCGCGCGGCCACAAGTTGTTTGCGGTAGGTATTCTGTAATTTTCCTAACGTCGCATTAGCAACGCGTAATACCTCAGGCGTACTACGGTAATTTGTTTCAACCTTATAAATTCGCGCCCCTGGATAACGCTCCCCGAAGCTCAGAATATTGCGGTGATCAGCTCCTCGCCATGAATAGATCGCCTGGGCGTCATCTCCAACCACCATCAGGTTGCGATGATGGGCGGAGAGTAAATCAATTAACTGCGACTGTAGCGGATTAGTGTCCTGATATTCATCCACTAGCACAAACTGAAACTGCTTTTGATAACGTTCCGCTATTTCCGGATGATTCTTCAAAAGCTCCACTGTTCGGAATAAGAGATCGTCAAAATCAAGCGCATTAGCCTCCCGCTTCTTTTGAATATAACGGCGGGCTGCCGATTCAATCAGGTCTGCAAAGTCTTCCACCTGCGGATACCGTTCCTGAACGATCTCCCGAATGGGACGTCCCACATTGGTGGAATACCCAATCACGTCCCCGACCACCGACGGTTTAACGGGCAGATCGGCCACCTTTCCCTTCCCCTCCAGCGAGAGGAGCGCGGCCTGTAACAATTCCTCGGAATCTTCCCGATCCATGACCGTAAAACCCTCCTCATAACCCGCCTCGCGGGGATGGCTTCGCAGGATCCGATTTCCGATGGAGTGAAAAGTCCCTCCCCAAAGGTCGCTGAGGTCGTAGGGAACCAGACCGGCGACCCTTTCGAGCATTTCCCTGGAAGCCTTGTTGGTAAAAGTCAGTAGGAGAATTTGCGCGGCGGGCACGGCGTTTTCCAAAAGGTAAGCCACCCGATAAGTCAGCGTGCGGGTTTTGCCGGAACCGGCTCCGGCTAGAACCAGGGCGGGCCCCGGAGGCGCCTGCACCGCCTCGAGTTGCTGGGGATTCAGTTCCGCTGCAAAATTAATACGAGGGCCCTGCGGAGCCGCGGAACGGATGACGTATTCGCGAGCCATAATTCTTTACTGGGCCGGAGCTGGCAGCTTGCGAAGCTGGAGGTTGCGGAAAGCGGCGCCCGTACGGAACGTCGCCACGCCGAGGGGCAGAGAGAGATCAATTTCACCTGGACGCAAATCCAGATCCTTATCCGCAGTCAGCAGGTTCACTACGCGATCCGGGCCAATCCACGCCTGGATTTTATCGGGTTCCACCCTCAGGCGTATCCTGTACCAGGTCCTGTCCTGGAAATGCCGGGTGGAGGTGGTTTCATTCATGGAAGCATCCTCACGATTGATAGAGGAAATCCCCACGATGCTGCCGCCCCAGCCCCCGACCACGAAGGTGAGATGCTGCTTGCCGACGGGAAAAGTGAGAGCGCAAAAAAAATCGAGCCCCGAGAGTCGCTCAGCCTCGAGCTCAATCTCGTAGTGATTGGTGGGGACCTCGCCGGTGACACTAAATCCGCTCAGTTCCTCGCCGGGATCCACGACGATGAGGCCTTCTTCAACCCGCACCTCTCCGCCCCCGGAGAAATCGGTTCTTTTTAATCCGGTGAGAGTCTTTCCATCAAAGAGCGCCTGGGGGCCTTTGGCTGGATCTGGAACAAGGGGAGGCGCGACCGGATCCTTCGGCGGGGTGGCCCAGAGCTCCGGTTCGCCGGGCAGCAGGCTTGCAAACAAACCGATAGAAGCTGCCAGAAAACGTCTGCGCTCGAGCTTAACAGTGGGAACCATCCCCCCTCCTCCCACTGGTTGGGGTTTCTCACCAGCCAAAAACGATGGGGAGATCATGCTTTTTGCCGAAGGGAGACCTAACTTTTTGCGAGGGCCGCCCGTGCGCCTGGCAGCAAATCGGGATCCCGTTTTACGGCCTCCAGGAAAGAAGCATATTTGGGTTCCCATCCAATCCCGTGCAGCTTGCGGCTGGAGACCTGTTTGTTGGAATAACCACGTTTGCGGTGCAAGTCCACGGGCCCCTCCGGAGGAAGCGGGCCGCCCAAGGTTTCCGCCAACCCGGAGTAAAGGGTACGTTGGGCGAGTGGGGAATTGTCGCTGACATTAAAAATCCCTGGCGTCCGGGTCTTGGCTAACCAGAGAAGGGCGGAGGCGATGTCATCGCGGTGGACTAGATTGAGCCAGCGCAGACCGTCGCCCTCGATGACGGCTTCCTGAGAGAGAAATTTCTTCAAAAGCATGGAGCGGCCCGGCCCGTAAATTCCGACCAGGCGCGCCACCGTGCCGCCATGGGCTAACACCCAATCTTCGGTTTGTCGCAAAACCCGACCTGTTTCCAGAGAGGGTTCTGCCGGACTGTGCTCGGTGACCCAAGCCCCATCGGTCTGCGCGTATACCGAGCTGCTGCTAGTGAAAAGGAGTTGGCGCGGAGCCAGAACTCCGGCCAGCACCTGCGCCCCACGGAAATAAACCTCCCGATAAGATTCCACCCCGCCTTGGCCGGGTGCCGCACAGTGGATGACCAGATCCAGTCCGTGATGCTGCCCCAAGAGGCGCTCCACCTCCTCGGGACGGCTAATATCGCAGGCCACCGTCGCGAAAACCTCGCCCCCCAACGCGGCCGCAGACTCCGCCGATCGAGTGCAGGCCACCACCTCCCAGCCGGCGTCGTGAAACAGTCTTGCCGTCGCCAAACCAGTAAACCCGCACCCGGCCACGAGTACCTTGGGTTTACGCCCCGGGTTAAAGGCCCCGTGGGGGCGGAAGTCCTGTTTGAGCATTTTTTCGCCCTCAAAAAGGAAAGATCCCGTAAATGTCCCGCCCGCCAAAACCGTCGGAAGCCAAAGGGCATCATCCGCCCACATTTCGTGATAGGGAATGGCATTCAGTGAAACCCAAACAGGGTCAGCCTCATCAGTTTCAACCGGTTGACCGACAAAATCGCGAGCCACAAATACGGCACACACCAAGCCGTACCCGTCCGTGAAGTGAAACCGTAACAACCCCCGGTCTTCCAAGTTCAACGGGGTGAGGCCCACCTCCTCCTGCGTCTCCCGGACGGCCGCTTGCAAAGCCGTCTCTCCCAATTCGAGCTTTCCGCCCGGCGCATTGATTTTCCCCGCCCCCAATCCCCGCTTTTTGCGAATTAACAGCACCCGCCCTTCTTTGATGATAAAACAGAGGTTGGCGCGTTCACGAGGAGCCCATTGAGTCCAGTCCATACCGTTAACAAATCGGTCTGCGGGGAGTGTGGAAAGCACATTACTGGGCTCGCCCAGAGCCGCAGGAAATCGGTTGCCCGCGCGGGTGTGTCGTCCCTGGGAGAGACGCCCGCAATTTATACGCTCCATTCCTAGGGCAAGAACTGTTTGATTGGGCCTCCGCCCCCATGAAGCTCCCCTACGCCGCTCCGACACTCCTCTCGCTCCTCGCTCTCCTTCCGCTTCAGGCCGACGGCCCAAAGGATAACCTCCCCGATCAGGTCCGGCCCATTCCGCCTCCTGGAATTGAAGTGCCCGAAGCAGAAAGAGCCGCCATTCAACAGGCGTTGCAGACCTTTCAAACCGAAATTCAATCACTCCGCACCGTCCTGCAAAAGAAGCCGGCCCTGGAAGCGCTCCTTCCCGATGTCGAAATCTATTACAAAGCGGTAGATTGGGCGCTGCGGTACAACGAGTTCTTTAAGCCGGCCGAGTTTGCAATCGCCAGAACGCTCCTCGAAGAGGGAATGTCCCGGGCTCATGCGCTTCGGGAAGGCCTAACTCCCTGGACGACCCAAACCGGACTGGTGGTTCGGGGGTATCGTTCCCGGATAGACGGGTCGGTCCAACCCTACGGACTAGTGGTGCCCGGCGGATACGCCCCCGAGGGAGCGGGAGCGCACCGACTCGATATCTGGTGCCACGGCCGTGGGGAAACCCTCAGTGAACTCAACTTCCTGGATCAGCGGCGGAAATCTCCAGGCGAATTCACTCCCCCGGGGGCTTTTGTGCTGCACCCTTATGGGCGGTACTGCAATGCGAACAAATTCGCCGGCGAATCCGATCTGTTCGAGGCGCTCGAACACATGCAGCGCCAGTACCGCATTGATTCGGACCGGATCGTGATGCGGGGCTTTTCGATGGGGGGGGCGGCCGCCTGGCAGTTTACCGTACATCATCCAAGTCGCTGGGTGGCCTCCAATCCCGGAGCGGGCTTTTCAGAAACACCTGATTTCCTGAGAACGTTTCAGGACGAAATCATCACCCCCCCTTGGTATGAACAACGGCTTTGGTCTTGGTACGACTGCCCCGGATATGTCCGAAACCTGGCCAATTGCCCGACGGTCGCCTACAGCGGCGAAGACGACAAACAGCGGCAGGCAGCCACAAAAATGGCCGAGGCCGCCCTGGATCAGGGATTCACACTCACTCACGTGATCGGCCCGAAGACCGGGCACAAAATCCATCCCGATTCCAAGGTCGAGATCGCCCAGCGGCTAGACCGGATTGTGGCTAAAGGGAAAGATCGTTTTCCAGAGACGCTTCACTTCGCCACTTACACCCTGCGCTACCCGACCTCCCACTGGTTGACCATCCAGGGAATGGAGCACCACTGGAATCAGGCTCTGGTGGACGGACGCGTCGACCGCGTCAACCAGAAGATCTCGCTCACTACCAGCAATGTCAGCGCCTTCACTCTGCATTGTCCCCCGGGCGATTTCCCCATGGATCCGCTCTCGGCCACAATGATCGAGATCGACGGACAAAGCCGGGTGGCACCGGCCCCAAACTCCGATCGCTCTTGGGTGGTCCATTTCAACAAGGTGAACGAGCGCTGGTATCCCGCGGAAACCCCGTATGCGGGATTGGTCAAACGGCCCGGACTTCAGGGCCCTATTGATGACGCGTTTCTGGAGCAGTTCATCGTGGTGCGTCCCACCGGCACTCCACATCACCCAGCCATCGGCAAGTGGGTGGAAACCGAGTTGGAGCATTTTGTGACCCAATGGAGGAGCCAATTCCGGGGCGAGTTAGTGGTGCGGGACGACATTTCGATCACCGATGAAGAAATGGGGAATGCGAACCTGATCCTCTGGGGCGATCCGGGGAGCAATAAGCTCATTGCCAGAATGGCCGACCGGTTGCCGATCCGTTGGAACGATAAGACGCTGGGCTTGGGTGCAAAAGATTTCGCAGTGGGTACGCATGTTCCCGCGTTTATCTATCCCAACCCGCTCGCGCCAAACCACTATATCGTCCTCAACAGTGGATTCACCTACCGGGAATACCATTATCTGAATAACGCCCGACAGGGCGCCAAGCTTCCAGACTGGGCAGTAATAGACACCCAAAAGCCCGCAACCACCCAGGCTGCAGGCGGGATAGCCGCCGCCGGATTTTTTGGCGAACGCTGGGAAGTGACCAATTCGCAGTAGCTTGCAAATCGGAGTGAATTGTTTTTGCCCTGCTTTGCAATAAGCCTCAGGGCAGGTATCGTTGAGAGATCGGATTAATCATGAAGCAAGACTATTGGAAACAGTTCAGTTGGAATCTGTCACAGCTTCATCCTGCCCCTCAGCCGCTCTCTGGAGGATTAACCATCCGACCTCTCGAACGTGCTGACGAGGCGGTTATTCAGGCGCTCACGACTCGGGCTTTCTCCTTTGACGATCAATGGGCGGGCAGTTACCGCCGGATAGCCGACGCCCTGCAACTCCGAATCCACGAAGCGTTTCGTGTCCAGTCCCATGCCGGGGTAGCCATTGTGCATGGCCCCCGGATTATCGCTTCCTCCTGTCTGAGTATGGATTCCGATGCCGACAACCATCTGTTTTCGGGCCCCTGTGTGCTCCCCGAGTACCGCAGTCGCGGACTAGGCGCCGCACTCTTGCTCTACAGTCTGCATTCGCTCCGACAAGCCGGACTTCATGTCGCCCGGGCCATTTGCAAGGACGGAACCACAGCCTGTAAGTTTGTTTATCCCAAGTTTGCCTCCGTCGTAGATGACTACGACGACTCGCCATTCGGGAATTCTTAGTCTGCCAAATCGTGGGACGCCTGCCCTCCAACCGGCTGTAATCCGCCAAACCTCCGGCGCACTCTAGGGGTCCCCGGCCCGCTTCCTGCGCCGCCCTTCGGCCCTTTTATTCACGGCATGTGTCTTCCCAGCACATGCCGCAAAGGCTCCGAAGCGGCCGTCCGCCTCAGCGGTTGTCGCCGCGCGGCTCATTTTAGACCAAAGCATCAACAAAACCGGCGAACAGGGCTGAACCGAGCTTTTTGGACGTCTCCCCCCAGCGAGCCTCGACCCAACCCCTGCCCCACCGCCCCCCACGGACGACCGGGGGGGTTCCAAAGGTTAGCGTGAATGCACGGCCGCATCCCTGTTGATCAAGGTTTTGGCAAGATCGGTCAGTTGCCGATCAAAACGTTCCTCCTCCTGAAGGGTCTGGGCAAGGAGCCCGGCCACCTCCGACTGCCTTAATTCTTCGGCAAAAGCGCGAGCACATCCGTACCCCGCAATCTCGTAATGCTCGATATGTTGGAGGCAGGAGATAATGGCCGCATCTTTGATGTCCTCGTGAGACTCAGCCGACTGGACCTCCATCCACGTCGAAATCAGCCCCACCATTCCATGGCTGCGGGCGGGCTGCGGAGTGACACCGAGTTGTTTAAAACACCGTTCCAGGCGCTGCTCCTGCTCGCGGGTTTCCTGCAAATGAGATTCGAGTTGCTGGCGCAGGGGAGCGTGACTAACGGCGCTTAACACCTTGGGAAACGTCTGGGCAATCTGCCGCTCCGCACTCAGGAGATCCTGCAACTCAGCGACCAACAGATCCTGCATGGAATTTAGTTTCATAAGTAACCTAGCTACGGAGCGGCGCAGCGTTTCGGCGGGCCAAATATCGCAAAGGGATTACAATCAGGGGTAGCCCCGAGGTGGTGCCTCTGAGCAAAAACCACCCATTCGGCGTCCCTGATGCGATTTTATTCGTGGAGGCACACCATGAGGGAACAATCAGCGCACCGCGCAGCCCCACCAGCGCAACTACCCATTTCTTCGCGCATCATGCTGGTGGAAGATCACCCGATTATGCGTTACGGACTGCGCACCATTCTATCCCAGGATTCCCATATCACCGTGGCCGGAGAATGTGCCACGGCCCGGGAGGCTCTGGAGACCTTGCGCACCTGCGCCCCTTCCATGGTCATCATGGATATCACACTTCCCGGCGGCCTGGATGGCATAGAACTCATTAAGTGTATGTTGAGTGAGGCACCCCGGATCGCCATTTTGGTGTTCAGCGTACATGACGAAGCGCTGTACGCCCTGCGGGCGATCGCAGCGGGAGCCAAGGGGTACATCATGAAGGAAAGGCCGCTGCAGGAACTCCTCGAAGCAGTGCATACTGTCGCCAGAGGAGAAATTTCCGTCAGTCTTCCCATCACCCAACGACTCGTAAAAAAGGCTGCAGGCGCGCCGCCCGAGACCTCGCTGCTCAAAACCCAGAGACTCTCCGATCGAGAGCTGGAAGTCCTGTTCCAGATAGGAAAAGGACAGTCCACGTTTGAAATAGCGAGCGGTCTGCATATTTCGGTAAAAACCGTGGAGACACACCGCGCTAATCTCCGGCGAAAACTCGCTCTGCGCGGCGGCCCCGAACTCCTGCGCTATGCCGTAGCCTGGCGTTTTGCCGAAGGGCACCACGCCTCGGATCCCATCCCAAGTTCTCCCCCTCCAAGGATTTCCGATGCCCCCCAACCCTTTCCGACCTGGATATAAACCCGCCCTCCAAAACTGACGAAAATTTGAGGACAAAGAACACAAAGGAGCCGAAATCCATAGGCCGATGCTCGGGTCCGGACAAAAAGGTGCCTCTCGAAAGGACGCGCGTTACTCCCCGTCTGTCTGTGTGTGGGGGGTGTATTCGTTGTGGTTAAAATGAAATCCCTCGCTTCTGTGGTGGGGACACAGAGCCTTGTTTCTTTCCCTTCGGGACGAAGCTAAATCCTCTGTCTCCCTCTGTCTGTGGCAGGCACCGCCCCAGACCAGCGGATCAAAGGGAACCCCTAATAGACAGTACCACGCAAAATGACCCTTGAGGCTGACGGACGCTCGGAGCGCCAACGGCACGCCACATCTCAGCCCTGCCTGAACGAGGCTTTGCGAGAGGCGGGGTGGGTTGAGTTTTCCAGACCGACTAGCCCTGAAAGGGTGGAATAAAGAGGCCCTCCGACTGGTACTACCTACTAGCCACCCCAGTATCCACGGGAATTAAGAAAACTCTTCCCTGTGTAAGCCCCCTTTTTCCTTGGATGCTTTACACCTCCGGAAAGAAAGGGGCGTCAATGCGGCCATACGCGCTGTTTCCAAATTAGCGCAAATAACCTCCCGCTTAAACCGACCTGAAATATCCCCCCAGTTACGTCAGGATCTTATTGATTACATGCCCGTGTACATCGGTCAGACGCCGTTCTATGCCGTTATTGTAAAAACTCAGCCGTTCGTGGTTGAGCCCAAGTAAATGCAGCATCGTGGCGTGAAGATCATAGATCGTCGTCACATCCTCGACCGCCTGGTAACCGAAGTCATCCGTGGCCCCATAACTAAACCCGCGTTTTACCCCCGCCCCGGCCATCCATACCGTAAACCCCTTCGGGTTATGATCCCGCCCATTGGCGCCCTTCTGAAAGGTTGGCATCCGGCCAAACTCCGTCACAAACACCACAAGCGTATCCTTGAGCAATCCACGTTGCTTGAGGTCCTTTAATAACGCCGCACAGGGTTGATCCAGGATAGGCGCATGTTTGGAGTATTGATCGGCAATTTTCTTATGCCCATCCCAGTTCCCCACCCCTTCGCCCATCGCGTACGAGCCGTTGAAGAGCTGCACAAACCGTACTCCGTTTTCCAGAAGCCGACGCGCCAACAGACAATTCCGGCCAAACCCGGCCTTGAATGGGTTGGTGTCGTTGATGCCATAACTCTCGATCGTGGCCGGGCTTTCCCCCTTAAAATCGCTGATCGCCGTCGCGCTAATCTGCATTTTGGCGGCCATCTCGTAAGCGGAAATCCGGGCGGCCAACTCGCTGTCGCCCGGGTTCTTTTCGAGGTGCCGGTCATTGAGCTTTTTGAGGAAATCACGCGCACTCAGGTCCATCCCCTCGCTGATCGCGTTCGGACGGGCTAAATTCGGGATCGGTTTATCGGCATTGAAGGCGGTGCCTTGAAAAGCCGCCGGTAAAAACGACGAATTCCAGTGCCGGGGTCCAATCTGCGGCACTCCCCTCGGGTCGGGGATGGCTACAAAGGCCGGGAAGTTTTGGTTCTCCGACCCCAGAGCGTAGGTCGCCCAGGCGCCTGCACTCGGGAATCCGTCCAGGATATATCCGGTACTCATCTGGTTTTCCGCCGGGCCGTGGGTATTGGATTTGGCGGTCATCGAATGGATGAAACACATCTCATCCGCCATCTCGGCGAGGTTGGGGAGTAGCTCACTGACCATTTTGCCGGACTGTCCCCGGGGTTTAAATTCCCAGAGTGGTTTGACGAGATTGCCCTGCTCACCCTGAAAAGTAATCAAGTTATTCGCCCCCGGCATTGGGGTGTCATGCCGTTTGATGAGCTCAGGTTTATAATCAAAGGTGTCCACGTGGCTGAGCGCTCCCGAACAAAACACCATAAGCACCCGTTTGGCTTTCGGCTCAAAATGCGGCGCCCGGGGCGCATACGGATGGGAGGGATCGATGACGGGACGCAGCGGCCCCTCCGAACCGAGTAAACGCTGCTCGGACAACAAGGAAGTCAGCGCAATCCCGCCGAGCCCGGTGCCGGCCCATTGCAGAAAGTGGCGCCGCGAGAGAAGATGACGACCGGCGTGAGAGAGATCGTTAGAGTTCATGGGGAGTTAGTGGAGGCGGATGAATTCGTTGGAATTAAATAGGGCACGGCACAGCATCGGCAGGCCGTGTTGGGTGACCAGCGAGACACTGTCGGCGAGTTCCTCCGACGACGGCGCGCGCCCGAACACGAGTTGAAAGGCTCGGCGAACCTGCGCGTTAGGCTCCGCACCGGCTTCCTTCTGGAGCCGCTCGGCGAAAAAGCCGGACTGCTGGAGGGCGAAATGGCTGTTTAACAGGTTGAGCGCCTGCAGCGGAGTCGTGGAGCTATTGCGCTTGGGCGCGGGCTGGCCGGCATCGGGACAGTCGAAGGCGCCAAACAGGTCATCCAGCATCGAGCGCGGTTTGCTTTGATAAACCATCCGCCGAAACTCCGCCGGACCGTACTCCGTCCGGGTCACGTACACCTTCACATAGTTGGTGTTGGGTACGAACAGATCAAATCCCGGTCCCCCAGTCCGCAGGTCGAGCTTTCCACTCACCTCCAGAATGCTGTC
>CAMCYN010000074.1 GCA_945883955.1 Akkermansia muciniphila | reverse complement strand
CCGGCATTTTATTCAAACCCTTACTGGCGGAGATACATTTCGAGTTTCTTGCGCTGATCGTCGGTGAGTGGCGCGAACTCGACGTTAATGGAGGCAAACTCCGCGCTGAGTTTTTCGACATCGGCCGGAGGAAGATATGTTTCGTAAAGGGCGAGCTTTTTAAGATTCGGTAGAGCCTTAAGCGGACGCAGACCGTCCAGGGTAAAATGCGCTTCCCCGATTCGGAGGGTTTCGAGGCTTTTCATCCCCAGAAGTGCCGGAATCGAGGCGTCACTGAGGCTGGGGGTTTTATTGCCGCTGCGAGGCAGACGCTGGCCCAGGCTGAGCTTATGGAGGTTGGGCAGTTTGGCGATTTCGTGATTCCCGGCTTCGGTTTGAAAGGTGTGCCAGGTGGCGAGATCCTTTAACTGGGTGATAGAGGCTATGGCCGCGAAGGCTTCGTCGCCAATGGACATCCCGGCTACGGTCAGGCGTTCGAGTTTCGGGCAACCTTTGAGGTGGGCGAGTCCCACGCCGGTGAAGCCGGGCATCCGGAAAGAGAGATGGAAGAAGGAGAGGGCTTTAAGGTTGGTAAAAGTCACAAACTGTTCGAGCCCGGCATCGGTGATCTGGGCGCCGTCCACGCCAAACGTTTCTAGTTCCTTTAACCCGCTCAGCAGCGGGAGGGTGGTGTCGGTTAAACCGGCGCAGCGCCCATAGAGGGTGAGGGTTTTGAGATGCGCCAACGCGCCGATGGCTTTGAATTCGTCGGGGCCCAGTTTGGAGCAGTCGGTAAGGCCGACCTGGATGATATCGCCTTGCTGGAAGGTGATCTTGGCTCCCAAAGCCTCAAGTTGCCTTGCAATGGTTTGGTCATCGGCCTGCAACGGGCCGGCCCAGAGCAGAGCCGCCAAGTTCAGGCACGGGAGAAGAAACGGAATTGGAGAACGCATAGCCGGTTTGTCGTTTATCTAATATTGGTTTTCAGCTCAGATAACCCATTCGCTATTCTTCATTATGCAATTGGATCCTGCACGCCTTCTGTCATTTGCCCGCACCGTTGGAACGCCTTTCTGGCTCTACGACGCGACTACCCTTCGTCAACGTATCACAGATATCCAGCAACTCACAGGGGAGGGTATCCAGGCTCGGTTTGCGATGAAAGCGTGTCCGGCCACCAAAGTGCTTCGCGAAATGCAGGCCGCCGGCATCTGGATCGATGCGGTGTCGGGTAATGAAATCTTGCGCGCCGAAAACGCAGGGCACGCCGTTGGCAACAATCCGCCAACGATCCTTTATACGAGCGACGTGTTCCGGGACAACGCTCTCTCCGTGGTGCTCGAGAACGGGATTTTGCCCAATATCGGCTCGGCCGGAATGATCTCGGACCTTCGCGCGGCGGGTTATCGCGGCCCGGTCTCCATCCGGGTGAACCCTGGGTTTGGCCATGGGCATGTGAATTCGTGCGACACGGGCGGTCCCAGCTCCAAACACGGAGTCTGGTTTTCTGATCTGCAAACTGTGGCCAAACAGGTGGAATCGGCCGGGATGAAGGTGGTGATGTTACATTCCCACATCGGCAGCGGGCCTCGTTTCGAAGAACTCCACGAGAACCTGGAGCGGTTGGCCGGGGAGTTTGCCAATCTGCTGCCGCATTTCCCCGATCTCGAAGGAGTCAGTCTCGGAGGCGGTATTCCGCATAATTACCGGGATGCCGGAGCGCAGATTCCGTTGCCGCCCCTGAAAGCACTGTTTGCGCGGTGCCGCGAACGGCTTTGTGCGGCGGCCGGTCGCCCGATTCGGGTGGAAATTGAGCCGGGCCGTTATTTTGTGGCGTCGGCTTGTGTGTTGGTGAGTCGGGTGGCCGAAGTGAAGACCACCCGTTCGAACGAGAAAGGGGCCGGAGCCAAGTTTGCGATGGTGGACGCGGGGTTTGTGGATTTGGTGCGGCCGGCGATGTACGGCAGTTTTCACCGGATTGAGGTGGTCGCTCACGATGGGGGCGCCCGTTCGGTAGAGCCTATTGTGGTGGCCGGACCGTTGTGCGAGAGCGGGGATGTGTTTACACGGGACGACGCGGAGTTGCTGGTCCCTCGGGATTTGCCCGTACCCGAAGCTGGGGATCTGCTCGTGTTACACGATGCCGGAGCCTACGGATACGCCATGAGCTCCAACTACAATTCGATCGGCAAGGCCCCTCAATTGTGGATGGAAGCGGATGGAAGTGTGGAGCTGATTTCGCGGCGCGAGACTCTGGAAGACCTGCTCAAAGCCGAGGTATCCGAGCCAATCGAGGCGTAGTTTTTGCCCCAGGGGAAGGTTCAGGGAATCCCTGAGCAACTCGGGATTGGTGAGCGAAAAGCCGAAAGGCGGTGGGCCTTGAATCCCACCGCCCACAAAGCAAAGACCGGGGACACAACCCCGTGTAACTCGAGACCTGGCGCCGATTATTAAACCGACTCCAGTCTCCCACCTCTGGAGTCGCGCCGTCGACCTGACGGCTCACCCTGTAATACTTAGCGTGGGCGTCGATCCCGAGTTTGATTGCTTCGTAAGAGGGGCTGGATTGAGAGGATGTGGAGGTTGTCATCGCTGTGAAGATCGCGGGATCTCGCGTGGCTCAACAACCTTATGTCATCTATCAGTTGCAACCTCAGAACTGGGACGTACTCGGCAAAGGCGTGAAGCACGACCGGCTGGATGCTGCGGCGGTATGCCAGCGTCTGGATCGATACGAATTGGGTGATAAGAAGGCGTTTAGCACGGTACGTATTCCTACGGTACACGAAGAGCGGGAACGGGCGATGAGTCGCCTGCGCCAGTAACTCGTGCGCGAACGCCAACGCGGGGCTGCGACAGTCCGGTGGTGGTTGGCAAAAAAGAGAAAAGAGTCGGGAAACGACCTATTATTCGGAATGTACTGATCTCGCTGCATGAAGATTCTGCAGCCGCTCGATGTCTCTCGGGAATTTAGTAGGGACGGTGTTGGGGCGCAGAAGTGAGCGTCCCAACGGAACAGTCTGCGTCGTCGGATTAGCCGCGTTTCATTACGACCAGAGCGTCTCCCGCTTTCAGGACAGCGGTGCTGTCGGGCTTCATTTCGGTGTTACCGTCTTCGCGGCGGATCGCGACTGCTAGGAATTGGCCGGAGGCATCTTTTTCGATATCGCCAACGCGCCGGTTGAGCCAAGGGGAGTTGGCGTTGATTTCAATTTCACCAATGTCGAGACCGAGTTCGGTGAGGTGATGTTCGAAGTCGAGGCGTGATTTACTGCGTTCGCCGAGGAGTTCGCGAGCGTTTGGGTGGAGGATCAGATGAGCGATGCGATCTGCACCGATGTGCGCAGGAAGGACGACGCGATTGGCGCCGGCCTGGAGAAGTTTGCGTTCGGTTGAGGGGACTTCGCCACGGGCTATGATTTGGATGTCAGGGCGCATATTACGAGCGCTCAGGGTGATGAAGACGTTTGCTGCGTCGTTTGGTAGAACGGTGGCAAGGACGCGGGCGCGATTGATTCCCGCCGCGAGGAGGACAGCTTCGTCGGTAGCCTCTCCATTGAGAGTGAGCCAACCGGCATCGCCTGCCTCAGCGATACGATCATGGGCCTGATCGACGATGACAAACGGGATGTTCCCAGCCTGAAGTTGGTTTGCGATCATTCGGCCTATCCGGCCGTAGCCGCAAATGATGGTATGATTTTTGAGTTTCCCGATTTCTTTTTCCATACGTTTACCTCCGAGGGCCTGTTGAATTTGTGTTTCGGTTAACAACTGAACCAGAGTTCCTGTAATGAAGATGATGCCGCTGCAGCCGAAGGCGATGAGTGCCATGGTCCAGAGGCGCAGCCATGGATCGGTAACTGGGATGACTTCACCGAAGCCGACACTGAACGAGGTGATAAACACCATGTAGATGGAGTCGAGCCAGGACCAACCGGCGAAGTGATAGCCGATTGCGAAGACGGACATGACGGCGATCACGTAACCCGAGGCGTAAGCCAGGTTTTTCTGCGGCCTTGAAAGCGGGTTTGGCATGAGGTGCGGGTGTGAGTCCCAGTAGCGGAAGTGAGCTGGAAATTCACGCAATATGCCGCGAGTTCAGGATGAATACCTGAAGAAGCCGCTTTTTTGGAGCCGGCGAATGGAGCTGTTCCACGGCCTGGTGGTAACTCGCACACCAGCGCCGACTGACTATTTGTGCTGGAACACCTGGCTTTGCGCCAAAAGGTGAATGAGTTCCCGCACCCCTCCTCCTTGTTCGACCGATTGGGCCACTATCCGGTCCAGTTCGCGCCGGTCGGCGTAACGGGGCTCGGAACCGGTCGCGTAAATGAGCAGTTGAACGGCCAGGTTGCGCGTGATGGCGTTCGGGTTCTCAAGCACTCTGGCCTGGAAACCCGCCAGATCCCGGAACGTTTTGCCGTCCGCAGTGACCCCGCTCGGATCCACTACCGGCCCCGTCTTGTAACGGACTTTCACTCCGTCCGGCAGCTGCAGAGACACAGGCTTACCTTTGTCCAAAGAACGGTAGTTTTCGCGCCAGCCGCCTATTACGTCAAAACTCTCCAGCGCCAGCCCCGGTGGATCCATCTTTTCGTGGCAGGCGGCGCAGCTCGCGTCGGCCCGGTGTTTGTCGAGTTGTTCGCGAACGGTCGTGGCCCCGCGCGTGTCCGGGTCGATGGCCGGCACCCCGGGCGGGGGTGGGGGGACGGGATGCCCCAAAATACGCTCGGTGACAAAGACGCCGCGGACGACGGGAGACGAGACCGTGCCGTTAGCGGTCACTTTGAGAACGCCGGCCTGGGTCAGAACACCTCCGCGATGGCTGTCGGGAGCGAGGGGGACAGGCCGGAAATCGGTGCCGGTAACCCCGGGGATGCCGTAATGTTCGGCCAGGCGCTGGTTGAGGACGGCGAAATCGGATTTCACGATATTGCGCGCAGGCAGATTTTTTTCGATCAGCTCGCGGAAAAAGCCCCGGCATTCCCCGAGCATCGACTCTTTGAGATACAGAGAAAATTCGGGATAAAGCGCCGCATCGGGGTCGGTGGCGTCGATGTTGGCGAGGCTGAGCCATTGATCGAGGAAGTCGGCGATGAACCGGGCGGAATGCGGCCCGTTTAAGAGGCGCTCGACCTGTTCACGTAATACCGACGGTTCGTGAAGCCGCCCGGTTTCGGCGAGCTGGAGCAGGGTGTCGTCAGGGAGGGAGTTTGTGAGCCAGAAAGCGAGGCGGTTGGCCAGGGCGATGTCAGGAAGGGGCCCCGGAGTTTCCTTTCGGAACAGGAAACTGGTGGAGGTAAGGGCCGTTTTGTAGGCGTAGCGCATGGCCAGTTCGAAGCAGTCCTGGGCGGCTATTCGCTCCTGCACGAGATGGACGTAACGCTGCAATTCCTCGGTGGGAACCGGGCGCCGGAAAGCGCGTGGCAGGAAAGCGCCCAGCAACTGTTGGGCATCCCGGACCGGATCGGTGCTGGTGACGGTGTGGAGCACGGGAGCCCGTTCCGCCGGAGGAAGGGTGTGTTTGCGGGGCCACATCCAGGAGGTGATGTCAGTGGGGGCGGGGTGTTCGGGTGGGGTCAGTTTGGAGAGCGGATCAAAGGGGGTGAGGGGCAGGTCGCCGAAGAGACGGCGGTGACTGGCCGTGGGCCACTCGGGGAAAATCGGCCCTTCCATTTCAAACCAGTCCACGGCGACGCCCTGACCGACGTAAGCGGCCGCTCCACCTTTTCGTTGGCGGACTTGTAACCCGCGCATAGGCAGGCTGGCGGGATCGAATCGCACGTCCTCGTTATGATTTAACCAGACGGTGAATTCCTTTTCCTGCGGTTGCAGTGAGAAGCTGTCGATGTAGGCCAGGGTGCGCCCGCCGGCATGTAACATCCCGGTCTCGACCTTTGGAGAAGGCTCCACGACTCCGGCATTCCAGTGGAAACTCCAGGTGGAAATCCGGAGCCGGTAATTGCCCGGATACACTGGGGCGAAGCCAAAGCTGGTTTCCCAACCCAGAATCTGTGTGTGGAAAAGACCCACCGCACTTTCGCTTTTGTCGACTCCGGCAGCGCGTGCTTCCTTGATTCGCTCTCCGTAATGTTCGTTATCCTGAAGGCCTGGGGCGGGCCAGAGGGGGTCGGGCTGGCAGTTCTTGAGCAGCACGGCGTTGCCGGGGCCCACATTCTGCATGAACTTCATCGAAGAAGTCGGAAACACCCGCCGCTTGAGCACACCGGGCGGTTTGGGTTGTGTGCAGATGGCCTGGTCAAGCGCGCGATCGGCCGCTTCGAGGTATTTGCTCAGTTGCACATGGGACACATCGAGCGCCTCGCCGATTTTGTCGAACCCGTGCCTGGAGCCGTCGGCGGGGAGAAGGGATTGGACGTCGAGTTGGGGCAGCTCTAGCAGATCCTGGAGGGCGTTTTGGTATTCGACGCGGGTGAGACGCCGGAAGAGGGCGCGACCTTCGGCGGCTTGTCTGGCTTCATCGGCCCGGATCAAGCCGGCATCCAGCGCGGAGAGAAAGGCAGTCGTGTCGGGCTGGGGCGGGCGGGGTTTCTTTTTGGGCGGCATCTCGCCGGAGGCGGTGCGGTCGTAGATTTTGACCCAATGTTCCAAGGAGGCAGGATCGGAGAGGTCCAGGGGAAGGGCGTTGAGGTTGAGGCCGCCCTTTTTGGTGTCGGCATCATGACATTCGCCACAATGGGTTTCGAGAAAAGCCTTCTGCGGCTCCGCCAACCCGAGGTTTGGGGACTGGGTGACCGCACAAAGCAGTGTGGGTTGCGCGGCGAAAAGGAAGCCGGTGACGGCGAGCCCCAGGCAAACCGGGCGCGAAAGGGCTTGTGAAAACGCGGGGGAGACAAAGGAAGCCAGGGCCATAAACAGCGTTTGGGGGTAAAACAGTTTCCCTCAGACACGGAGGGGGGGCGGGACGATTGGCCGCTATTTTGCAACGAGGGACAAAACTTTAATAATGACTTGCGCGGAGGTGCTCGTGCCGCTGCCTTCGACGCCGAGGGCAAACATCAGCATGGCAAACCTGAGGTAGTCCTCCGGCGGGATCGGGAGTCAGGCCTGATAGACTTTCTGTTCTCCATTTTTCCATTCCTTTTTGGGAATCGATAAGAACTTCTCAAATGGCAGGATCACTTCAGTCCAGGTCGAAGCGGGCGCACATCCAGTCGCAAAACAGATCGGACTGCCGTCGGGGTGATTCATCGCGCCGAGCCTGTCCGTGGGGTTGAGCCAAACGCTGAATCGGGTTGCCACGTCCGATTTGGCAAAGAACCGGATGCCGGAATACTTGCGCGTATCAATGAGACCGGCCGGGAAAGACTTTTGGAAGTTTGGCATGGCCACGGGAGTTACGAAGTCCACGACCATTTCAAGGCCGCTTCGGTGTTGAGGTTCGGGCGTGGAGTCAACTTTTGCCACCAACCTATTGGCCTTGGTGGTTTTGGGATCAAGGGTGGAGAAGGAATCAATCGTTCTGCCTTTTGCGGGATCAGCGCCAAGCGGCGATCCGGTGGCCACGCAGAGGGCCAGGGCCGTTAGAAGGGCCAAGGGGAGTGCTTTCATGTTGGGGGAGGTGAGAAGCGAAGGTGCGGGGGGAGTTATTTTAAAAGTAGGGCTACCAGTGGCCGAAGTTTTTCCGCGAAAAGAGCGTATCCAGCGTCTTGGGTGAGATGGATTTTGTCGGCGGAGAAGAGGTGGGATTTGAGTTCCCCCGAAGCGGTGACGAAATCCGCGGTGAGATCGAGAACCTGCACCTTTGGATCGCTCTGGAGATTTAAGGAATCCAGAAGCGTATTGGTCTTTTTGATGTCCTCGTAGAAGGCATTGCCGGGGCTGTGTGCCGGAAGGATTTTGACCACAATCACGGACGCGTTCGGGAATTTCTCGCGCAGATTATCCAGACACATACGCACCCCGGCGGCGACGGCTTCCACGCCCGTTTCGGGACTGAAAAACATGTTATTGTTGCCCGCCATCATCACGATGACCCGTGGCTGAAGGCCGGCGACGCCGCCGTGGTCGAGCCGCCACAGGATGTTCTGAATCTTGTCGCCACCGATTCCGATATTGACGGTTTTGAGCTCGCCGAACGCCTTTTTCCACGGTGGGTTTAACGGCTTGCCATCTAGCGGGCTTCCCCATTGCTGGGTAATGCTGTCGCCAACCAGAAGGATGTCTACGGGCTCCATGTTGGCCTGAACGTATTTGAGGAGCTTTTCATGCATATCCAGCCACGCCGTACCGCTCCAAAAACCGGCAGAGGCGACCACAGGCCACATTTTGGGAAGATGCTGGCCTGAGTCGGAGCCGGGCCGGCGTGTGTGTTCAGGTTTGAGAACATATTGGCGTTCCGCTTCGGAGAGGGGCCATCCGGTTTTTTGGGGTTCCGGGGTGTGGTACGGGTATTCGAGGGCTCGGGCGGAGGGAGAGGCACAGAGAGAAAGTGCAGTGAGTGCACAAAAAACCAGTGGACGGAAGGAATGGTGGGACATTGGGGGAGGGAGTGAGCTGGACTCGGGGTTGGAAATGGCGGGCCCTGCGAGTAGATGGCAGCAGCAGGAGGAAGGTTACCCTTTTGGGTGTTCTTTTATGCATAACTGCGGAGCTCTCGCCGAACCGCTCTGAGCACCCGTCAGCCTCGAGTGCCAGCGGGCGTCGTACTGCCTAATGGTCTGAACCATAGTACCATAACCGGACAGTGACCTTCCTGTTTGGAGCCTCAAAAATAAAGCCCACTGGAGGGGTAAGCCCGTGCCCGCCCAGGGAAGGACGGCAGGGGGAAGAGTCGGCCGGGATAAATAAACCTTTCCGAGATAATCATCCCTGAGCGGTATCAACACAGGAGCGACTGGGGGAAGGGGGGCGCGGCAGTGCTGAACTAGAATTTATTCTGATTAGCCTTCCGAGCGTAGGTCTACCGAGCAATCCGATAATTTCATTTGGCCCTTATCGAGTACGAACGAAAGGTCAGCGGTGCGAAAGCAGACCTGCGTGACAGCGCTTTCTAGTTCCGCATCACCGAGTTGATGGCGGCCAAGTTCATTTACGATGGATTGGCGCACAGCATTTCGAAAGGCGGTTACGGGATCCGGAGCGTCGACCACTTCCAGAGCGTGTCGAAAGCGTTTCTTCCATAGCAACGTCTTTGTCATGTCCATATCTATGGCCGTGGCCAAGTCTTCGTCGGGCCAGTTTTCGTTTTCCGCCTTCTCCAGGTTTCGGACGGTGTTGGGCATTTCCTCCTTAAACCGTATGTGGCCTTCCTGGAGGTTTTTTGCGTAATCCGCAAAGCTGTAAGCAAATATTTCAGCAGCCAACAAGTGATCGCGAGTCATGGCGCGCACGATAACTCTGCCTGCGTCCGCCGCCACCGAAATGGCAAATGTTGCGTAAAGTAGTGCATATTACTTTCTGGTAGATGGTTATATCACATAAGCAAGTTCACACGGAGGCGAGGAGACGGGCGGAGGATAACAAAAGTACGAGGCTCCGGCGTTTCCCTTTATCTTTCCGTGCCCTCCGCGTGAGATCGGACTCCTTCTTGGCTTCGGCGTTTGGGGTAGCCTTGGGTACACAAGGTGTACCGGGTCAGGATACGGGATACGCTCGGCTTATAAGCTCGGGTGATAGGCTTCTGCCTCAGGGTGAAAGGGATTGAGGGGTATAGCCGTCAGAGAAGTTAAACCTGTCGAGAGCCAGTTTGTTATGCGGAGATAAGTGGAAATGGGAAAGGGGCTTAACGGAGCGTTATACACCGTTAAACATCCTTAGGCGGGGAGGCGCCCCTCACACGTCCAGCACGGTTGCCGAAGGCGATTTATTGATGGAACAGGCCGGCTTACGTCGTCCCGTGAGGGAGGGGGATGGGTCGGTTTGAAAAACCAGGCCAGTGAAAATGGAGGATTAAGTTATGGCAGACAATCAAGACATCAAACCGCACAAGGACATCACCGGAGGCCCTGACGCGGGGAAGGTTGGGGCTGGAAAGGTTGGGGCGGGGGTGGGTGCTGTGGGAGGTGGGGTAGCTGGGGCGGCAATGGGTTCGGCGGTGGGGGGGCCCGTCGGAACAATTCTTGGAGCAATCGCGGGCGCGGTGGCGGGGGCTTTTGGGGGCAAGGCGATTGGGGAAGCCGTGGATCCAGAAGCCGAAGACCGGCATTGGAACGAGAGGCACTCATTTGAGCCGTACGCAGCAAAGAACCGAACGTATGAGGAATATCGGACGGCATATCGCACGGGGTTCGAGGGACCACAAAAATACGAACCCGGAACCCGCTTTGAGGAGGCGGAACCGACCCTGAAGGAGGATTACCATGCCACGGGGGCCACTCTGCCGTGGGAACACGCCAGACCGGCAAGCGAGGCGGCATGGAAACGGGTGGAGCGCGGGGAGGCGGTGACGATTGGACTGAGCGAGGAGCAGGTCAAGGTCGGCAAGCGCGAGGTGGAGGTTGGGGGGGTGCGGTTACGCAAGGTGGTGCGGACGGAAATGGTCAACCAGCCGGTGCGGTTGAGGCACGAAGAAGTGGAGGTGACGCGGGAGGCGGCACGCGAAGGCGCTACCGTTCCCACGGACGCCTTTACCGAAGGGGAGGTGTACATTCCGCTGAAGCGGGAAGAGGCGGTGGTGGAAAAGACTGCCCGGCAGATTGGGGAAGTCCGTGCGACCAAACGTCAGGCGGAAGAAACCAGAAACGTGGATACGCAGATCCGGCGCGAGGACGTGCAGGTAGAACGGGAGGGTCCCACCCGCAAATAACGCTTCAACGGGGACGAAAAACAGGGAGGGCGTAACTTCCGTGGAGGAAAGGACGGTCGGGGTAGTCCCGTGTGCCCCCTCTGGAATACAGTCTGGACCAGTTGGCGTGAGGCCAACGCGGATCGAGCCCACCCAAAGTGGGCCGATCGGCGACGAGTGTTGGCTTTGGGCGGAGCGTTATGAAAAGCACCGTCTCCCTGCTTTTAGGCGGGTCTGAGGCAGGGGGATGGAAGGGCTTCGGACGGATAATTTAGGATAAAAATCAGGCAGATTGATTTGCAGTGTCCGGCTTATGGCGATGAGTTAGCACCGGTGGGGTGACGGATAACGGGGTGGCTGTATTGGTCGGGAGGGTCCAGTTAAATGGCACAGTCAGAGAGACGCTAAACAGGGCCGATCGTGAGTCTCATCTGAAGCGCTGTTGGCGCTTCGAGCGCCCGTCAGCCGCAAACGTCATTTTACAAGGTACTGTCTGTTAGGGATAACACAGAGAAAGACCACATCCATTTGGGTAGATGGGAGTTCGCCTTTTGACTTTGCAAGATCCAGGCCCTAACCAACCGTCATGCGGTCTGTTTTACCGGAACTCCTCGACTCGCTTGCCCCGGATTCGCCCGAGGCGCAGCGCAGCCGGAGCGAATTACGGATGATCAATTGGCTCATGGGCAATCACCGCTGGATCTGCCGGGAGTTAGGCAGGACGTGCCGCAAATCCGACCGGATTCTGGAATTGGGGGCCGGGGATGGAGGTCTAGCCCGACTTGCCTGGAGCGAGACCGTAGCCGAACCCGCCCGGTGGAGTTCGCTGGACTTGGCGCCAGCGCCACCCAAATGGCCCAAGGATGCGTCCTGGTACCAGCGAGATTTATTCGAGGGAGCCGAGTTACCGCAGACTGAAATCGTGGTGGCTAATTTGTTTTTGCATCATTTTCAGTCCGGGCAACTCGCGGAACTTGGACGTCGGCTACCCGAGTCCTGCCGGATGATTATTGCCAGTGAACCCGTGCGCCACTGGGTTCACCGCGTGCAAGGCCAGGGGCTGTCGGTGCTGGCCCGCCTGAGTCCAGTCACGCGGCATGACATGCTTGTCAGTATCGACGCGGGGTTTATGGGAGAAGAGTTGCCCGAAGCACTGGGCCTTGTGGGATGGAAAACGGTGGTTTCGCGCACGCTCCTGGGCGCGTATAGGATGAGGGCGTGGCGCTGAAAAAACTCACCATTGTCGGCGGCGGCCTAGCGGGACTGGCATTAGGCATCGCCTTATGCCGGCGTTCGATACCGGTCCAGCTTCTGGAAGCGAGCGCTTATCCCCGGCATCGGGTATGTGGGGAGTTTCTCTCAGGTATCCACTCGGAAGAACTCGTTGGGTTGGGAATCGAGGATCTTTTTGTCGATGCCGCCCGATCCCGGGAAACAATCTGGTTTGACGGTCCGAGAGCGATTTTACGAGCCACCCTGCCCGAAGCGGCATACGGACTCAGTCGTTTTCAGTTAGACTCCGCACTTGCGCAGCGTTTTATCGCGCTGGGTGGTCAGCTTCGGACGGGGGTTCGAGCCGGGGACGACCCGGCCGAAGGCACAGTCCATGCCTCGGGAAGACCGCAACGAGATTCGCCATGGATTGGATTAAAAGCGCATTTCGGGGAATTTCCATTATCGGCGGACCTCGAAATTCATTTGGCCGACGGGGGTTATGTCGGAGTGACCCGAGTGGAAGAAGGCCGGGTGAATGTCAGTGGGCTTTTTCGGCGTAAAACTCCCTTGAATGGAGGACCCCGGATGTTCACGCAGGCGGTTGCGGAGGCGGGTTTAGGGCAACTTGCCGAGCGGTTGGAGTCGGCGCAGATGGACCGCGCGTCGCTAAAGGGCGTGAGCCGTTTTCATCTGGGATGGCAAATCCAACGGGGAGCAGCTGTTTGTATTGGAGATGCGGCTGCGCTGATTCCTCCGTTTACGGGCAACGGCATGACTATGGCGCTTCAGAGCGCGCTCCTGGCCGTGGAGCCACTTGCGCAGTGGAGCCAGGGGGAATGTGGGTGGGAGTCGGTGGGCAGGGCCATCCGGAAGGCGCAGTCCGGGATGTTTTCCACGCGTCTGCGGTGGGCGCATGCGATGCAAAAGGTCTTGTTCCAGCCTTTGGGGCGGAGGATCTGCGCCGCCCTGATTGCGAGGCAGTGGATATCGTTCGAGACATTTTACCGCAAACTACGATAGATTATGTATTTACGCACAATCGCCAGTGCCAAACCGATACGATCCTGGACTCAACCCGAGTGCTGGGAGGCGTTAAATGGATCGCGGGCTCTTGAGGCGCTCAAACCGCGTTCGCGCGAGCTTCTGGAGAAGGTGTTCCTGGGGCGAAACGGAATTGAGCGGCGCCATTTTGCGACCGAGCGTATTGGGGAGGTCTTTTCGCGGCAGGCCCAACAGCTCAATGAGAGTTTTGAACGCGAAGCATCCCAGCTGGGAGCGACCGCCCTGCGGCAGGCTTTAGAAAGGGCGGACCTCGGGGAGGTGAACGCGCTTTTTGTCTGCTCCTGCACGGGCTATCTCTGTCCGGGGCTGAGCAGCCATCTGGCCGAGGCGCTCGCATTGCCGGCAGACACTTATCTACTCGATATTACCGGTGCGGGCTGTGGTGCCGCTCTACCCGCCATCCAGGCGGCCTGTCATTATCTGCAAGCCCATCCAACCCACCGTGCGGCGGTGGTGGCTGTGGAGATCTGCTCATCCGCATTTTACATTAACGATGATCCCGGAGTGCTGGTGAGTCTTTGTCTTTTTGGGGACGGGGCGGCCGCCTTAATACTCGATGGCCCTGAGGTACGCCGGAGCAACTTGCGCTTTCAAAACTTCCACACACTTCACAGGCCCGAACATCGCGAAAAAATCCGGTTCGTGAACCGGGACGGCAAGCTGTGTAATCAACTGGACCGGAGTGTGCCAGAGCTTGCGGCTGATTCGGTCCTGAGCCTCTTTAGACAGCTCAACTGCGATTCTTACCGGATCATTAGCCATTCCGGAGGGCGTGATGTTCTCGAAGCCATCCGGAGTCAGATTCCGGGCCAGGACTTAGAGGAAGCGGAAGCCGTTCTGCGGGAAGGCGGCAACATGAGCAGCCCGTCGGTGCTGATGGCTCTGGAGAAAAATTTGCGGAGCGGGAAACTGGAACCGAGATGGTTGACGGCGTTCGGCGCTGGATTCACCTGCCACTCGTGTACTCTGGAGGAGTAACCGGTTGTCCTGGGTAGGATTGAGTCTGAACCGGACCGCTTAAAATTTGGGATGAAACAGCGCAGTTACCGCAGGGGGCGTGATAACAGTGATCCGCCGCGCATTGGTTTCACGCATGAATCTGGCGCGAAGCTTGTCAATCCAGGCATTGCTCAGAACGACCCCCTTGGCCAGGATTTCCAAAGTGCTGCCTTCGACGGTGGGGATCGACTCAAGGCTGATATCCCGATCGCGCAACATACCCAGAGTCTTGGCTACAGGGGGCTGTTTATTGACGAGCACGGTGACAATGAGGCGAAAATCGTCGGCTTTGATGTGAGTGAAAAGTTTGGCACACGGATAGTGACTGACAGTGTGGATGTTTCCGCCCGGGACGTCTTTGGGAGTGCCAGGGGTGAGACTTTCCTCTCCATCGGCTGCCATAATTTTCTTAAAGCCGCCTCGGACAAAATTCCCGATTTCTCCCAATAAATCGGAGGCATCGCTCGGGTTGGCATTGGCGGAGGCAGTGAGGGACTGGAAAGCGGCGAGGGTAGAATCCAGTTCCGCTTCAATCATGATGTCGATCCAGAGGTGATGCTTCAAGCCGGCTATACAGCACCAAGAGGCAATCGTGCGCTTTCCTGCCCAGTGTTCCGGATCTTCCTCAATTTTCGCCGAGAAAAACCCTATCCCGCTAACCGCATCTAAAGCAATCTTCTGGGCAGATGCTATGACTTTGGATTCCTCTAAAAGTTCAGCGATTGAGAGGTCTGAACTCTTGCGTGTTTGGTGATTTACGTTGGCGGCCATAGAAGATCCCGAGGTACCGGAGTTGGTCAGTATGCCAAACTAACTGGGTTTCGTGGTTTAAAACTTAAATCTTACGAAAAAATATTGTCCAGTGTGATTAGTCTGACGTGCGCCGGCGGTCTTTGTTTTTCAATCAAAGCCAAAGCGATTTCTATCAAGTGATGATTTGATGGGATGGCCGGTGGCTCTGCGGAAAATATTTTTACTCCGAGCCTCACGACAATAAATATCGGTTGAGGCCTCGATAAGTGGGCGCTGTGTAATTGTTAAATATTAAAATAGCCCAATTTATGGCGCTCAGGGGACCGAGGCGGGGGACACGGGCGCCTCCCAGAGTGAAAGCCTGGTACCGGGTGAGAACATCCCTTTGAGGTTTTTAGGCGTTTCAGAGACACCTGCTTCAGCCCCTAGCGAGAGATGATTGGACAACAGTTTCTGGGACACGTGGTTTTGGGATATTGAACTCTGGCTCTACCGCGTCGATGAAGTTTCTATATCAGGGTTCTCCGGGCATATCTTCGCTCGGATCGCATCGCCGGAGAGTGTATGCTGGACGACGCACCGCCAGACCGGACCGGTTGAGCCCATGAGGGTAAACTCAGGGTGGTTGATTCGCCTCTGGAATCGAATGAGTTTTTCGGCGGTGCCGATGTCGGGGCCGAGTTCGCGGAGCTCAGAATGAAGTGGCACAATGTACCGTGGGCCTCATTGTTTTGGCGGGCTGGCACGGGCTCGCTATTGCGGTCCTAGCCCTCCAGAGAAGGCTTTGGTGAACGTGAAAGCGAAGCGGATATCTCCGCTTTTTGGGGTCGCAGCAACACGACAGGGAACAAATACGCATTAGCACAGCCACGGTGTACCCACCCCGAGATATCTAGACGTGGGCTGCGGTTTGCCCGGGGATAAGGGCTAGTATTGGCGGTTGCGCTGATCGCGTTGGCCGCCAATCAGGTTCCCGCCCAAGGCCCCGAGTCCGGCCCCAACGGCCGCTCCTCCCACACTGCGCCCTATGATGCCTCCGGCGGCGGCTCCTCCCAAAGCCCCGATGGCGGTGT
>CAMCYN010000073.1 GCA_945883955.1 Akkermansia muciniphila | reverse complement strand
GAAACAAAAAGGCGGGCCGTAGTCGGCCCCCCTGCTCGATTGTCACACTCTCAGTCTCGCCCGTTTTTCCAATGAACCTCGATTCCGCTCCCCACTCCCGCCGCACCTTTCTCGCCACTGCCGCAGTCAGCCTTGCCGCCCCTTATATTCGGGCTCAAAGCCGCACCGCGCCCGAGTTTCATAACGCGATAGTCGGGCACGGGGAATTCCGTTACCGGGTCGACAAGCTCTGGAGCAAAGCCAACCCAGCGACCCAACCTGTCAAAGACTGCCACGAAATGATTCAGGCGGGCGACGGACGCCTCTTTCTGCTCACCAACCACAAACAGAACAACGTCCTCATTTACAACAAAGGGGGTGACCTCCTCGACTGGTGGACTCTCGGCCTCAGCGCCGCACACGGCTTGACTTGGCACCGACAGGCCGACGGACAGGAGTTTCTTTTTGTCGCCGACAATGGAGGCAGGGTTCTCAAGGTCTCGCTCGAGGGCAAGGTCGTGATGGAACTCCCGCACCCGGCCAAAGTCGGGGCCTACACGGACCGGGATTCTTACAGTCCGACCGAAACCGCCATTGCTCCAAATGGAGATATCTACGTGGTGGACGGGTACGGTTCCCAGTTTGTGCTGCATTTTGACCCGACAGGAAAATTCCTCGGGAAGTTTGGAGGCAGGAGCACGCAGCCAAGCAATCCCGGAAAGTTCATGCAAGCCCATGGAATTGCGCTGGATACCCGGGGCGACCAACCGCTTCTGGTCTGCACGGAACGGATTCGCAATGAGTTTAACTGGTTCACTCTGGCCGGAGTCCACGTCCGGGGCGTTTATCTTCCGGGCGCCTACGTCAGCCGGCCGGTAATCCATGGCCGGCACCTTTATTCCGGCGTTTGTTTCGGGGCCAAGCCCGCTGACTTTCGCATGTGGCAAAAGCAGGGATACGTCACCATCCTCGACGAACACGATCAGGTGATCAGCAATCCGGGCGGACGGGCGCCCACCTACGAAGAAGGCCGCCTGCAGCTCATGCTCCAGGATCAACCCGTATTTGAAAACTGCCACGATGTGTGCGTGGACGATGCCGGCGATCTCTACGTCTGCCAGTGGAACAGCGGGAATGTCTATCCCTACAAGCTCCACCGCGAAGTGTAGCCCGGGGTTGCCCGGCTGAAGTCTGGTAGGCAGTACCACAGGGAATCTGGGGAGGCAATTCCAGGGCTCGCGCTAAGAGCCCTCAGCCCTTTGCTCACACCGTTCCTTGGGTTCGGCTCATTGCGCTTCGCCGTTCCTGTGCTAAACTAAATGGCAAGGGGCACCGCTCCCTCCCAACGGATTAGGTCCGGCAGGAAACCGGCAAAAAACCGGCAGAAGAGGGGGCTGGAGGAAGAAAATCGGGGATTTAGGCGCAAACAAACGGCACAAACAAAGGGGGGAAGCGCAGACAGGCGCAAAGGCTGAGCGGTACAGAGACAACTTGACGGCGCACCAGGCGGAAGGACGCGGAAGGACGCGGAAGGACGCGGAAGGACGTGGGACGGGCCGGGTGGGAGCGGGCATTCGCCACAAGCCACTCAGGCTTCCTTCAAAGACGAGTTCGGCTCTAGGGACAAAAACCAACCGCGCAAAGCAACACACGAGGAGTCTTCTCATGAGAGCACACAGACACGGTCCGATTCCCGCCTTATGCCTGGCACTCCTGAGAGCTTCGGCTTGGGGCGCAACGGCCATCCCCCATGGAAGCGCCGCCGAGTGCGAAAAGAAACTCACTCGCGACACCCGCGATTCCCCCACACGCATACAACCGGCCGTCAGCTCCGCAGAGGTTGTCCAGCGGAGCCTGCCTAGCGTGGTGAGTCTCAGGACGTATTCCAGCAGCGCCCGGCGCGGGGTTAGTATTCATATCCCGCACCGGGATCTCGAAATGATCCCGCCGCGCATAGGCGAGTTTCTTGACGAGGGGCTGGGCCGTGGCGATTCCCCTCCGCCAGGCGAAAACTCCGGCCAGCCTGCGTCCAAAGCGACCCAAACCGGTTTTGGATCCGGAGTACTCCTCACCCAGGACGACTACCTTCTGAGTAATCACCGGGCCGTGGCCAAAGCGGAACCGGGCTTCGCCATGCAGCTGAAGCTGTTCCGAAACGGGCGCACTAAATTTGTGGCCCTCAAAGGCTGAGGGGTACACGTCTCACCTGAAAACCAAATCATCCAGCTCAACTCACATGAGTGTTCCAACACAAATTACATTCCTTCACGTCGACAGTTCGCCTGCGGTCGAAACCCGGATCCAGGACGAAATCAGAACCTTGGAACGTCACTTCAGTCGAATCCAGAACTGCCGGGTCGTGGTGGAAGCGCCCCATCATCACCACCAGCGCGGAGCGGGCTTCGCTGTCCGGGTGGATCTACGAGTGCCAGGATCCGAAATCGTGGTGAACCAATCTCCGTCGCTACGCAGCACACTTAGCAAAAGTGAATCCCCCGAATGGCAAAAGCATTTGGAAACCCATCCCGAACACAAGGATGTGTACATCTGTATCCGGGACGCGTTTTCTGCGGCCCGACGGCAGCTCGAAGACTATGCGCGGATGTTGCGAGGCCACACCAAGCCTCACGCCGGAACACACACCCCCGAAGCCACGGAAGCTGGATAAGCATGGGTCCCCACTTTTTGAAACAACGCCAAAAAATGCGCCCAAACCGGTCGCGGCACTTGGGAGCCGCCATCACACGTACCCGAAGGAGAGCACACGCTTGAGCCCTTGGTGAGGGGCGGACTCAGATCCTGGGGACCCACTCCCGCCCACCATTGCGGGTGCGGGGCGGTTACAGGCCGGCCGTTAAATATCTGGAGTTTCAGAGCTCATCCCATCTCGCCCGGCCTATGTCTGCATACCACCTCAGGCCAGACCGGAGGGTCACCCTCTAATCAGAGGGTCATTTCTGTAAAACCCTCCGCACAGCCAAGCTACGCAGGAATAGCGATTTAGAGGAAGGGACTAAACTCTATTATGGAATTGATCAGCAAACCGTCCCGAGTTGCGTGGCTCGGCAACTATGTCCCACGGCAGTGCGGGATAGCCACATTCACTCGGGATCTGTGTGAGGCTATCGCGCTGGAATACCCGGAAACCCATTGCCTGGTGGGCGCCGTAAACGATCGCAACGAGAGCTATCATTATCCGGAGCGGGTTCGTTTTGAATTCCACGAAAAGGACATCAATTCTTACCGTCGAGCCGCCGACTTTCTGAACATCAACAACGTGGAGCTTTTGAATGTTCAGCACGAGTTCGGGATCTATGGCGGCCCTGCGGGCAGCCATCTCCTGGCCTTGTTACGGGATGTGCGAATGCCGCTGGTCACCACCTTGCATACCGTACTGAGCGATCCTACCCCGGAGCAGCGGTGGGTCATGGCTGAACTCATCCGGCTTTCAGACCGGCTGGTGGTTATGGCCCAGCACGGAGCCCATTTGTTGTCGGAGGTTTACGGTGTCAGCTCCGACAAGGTCGACATCATCCCCCACGGCATTCCCGACATGCCATTCGTCGACCCCAGCTTTTATAAGGATCAATTTGGGGTGGAAGGAAAGACCGTGCTCCTGACCTTTGGACTGCTTTCCCCCAACAAAGGCATCGAATATGTCATTGAGGCGTTGCCCTCGATTTTGGAGAAGCACCCGGAGGTGGTGTATATTGTACTCGGGGCCACCCATCCCAATCTCTTGGCTCGCGAAGGCGAAATTTACCGGCTGAGTCTGGAACGACTGGCCGAGGCTCGGGGTGTTAAACAAAACGTCATTTTTTATAATCGTTTTGTGACCCCCGAAGAATTGCGGGCGTTTATGGGAGCGGCCGATATCTATATCACCCCCTACCTGCAAGCCAACCAGATCACTTCCGGCACGCTTGCTTACGCCTTTGGGGCCGGCAAAGCCGTGATCTCCACCCCTTACTGGCACGCCCAGGAACTCCTCAACAACAACGATTGTGGCCAACTGGTTCCTTTCCGAGACGCACCCGCAATCGCCACCGCCGTCCTCGAACTCATGCAGGGGCCCTGCCGGCTGCCCTCCAGCCGTAAAGCGGCCTATTTGATCGGCCGGGAGATGATTTGGCCCACGGTCGCCCAGCGGTACATGGAGTCGTTTTGCCTCGCTCGCAAACGGCACACCCAACCCGCACGAAAAGCCTTCGCCGACAAAACCCTAGACAAGGAGAAAACGGAACTCCCTCCCTTTAAACTGGATCATCTTTTCCGGATGACCGACGACACCGGACTGTTGCAGCACGCCACCTATACCGTGCCCAATTATCGAGAAGGTTACTGTACGGACGACAATGCCAGAGCCTACATCCTCACGGTATTTTTGGAGGAACTCGGCGTCGGCACCAGCACCCGCACGGTGGAAACTCTAGCGGCCCGCTATCTGGCTTTCCTCAACTACGCGTTTGAGAGGGACAGCGGCCGGTTCCGAAATTTCATGACCTACAGCCGTCAATGGGTGGACGGCGCGGGCTCCGAAGACAGCCATGGGCGGGCGCTCTGGGCTCTGGGAACCGCTTTGGGACGATCGCGCAATGATGGCCACCGGAAACTGTGCAGCGGGTTGATCGAACAGGGGCTGGTTGGGGTGGATAAATTCACCTCTCCGCGAGCCTGGGCGTTTACCCTCCTGGCTATCCATGAATACTTACGGCGCTACAGCGGAGACCGCGTCGCGAATGCTTTACGGGACTCGCTCACACATCGCCTCACAGAGCTGTTCCGAACGGTCAGCCAGCCGGAGTGGCCCTGGTTTGAGAAGTCTGCCACCTATGACAATCCACGCATCCCACAGGCCTTAATCCTGAGTGGGTACTGGACATCTCAACCCGAAGTGCTCGAGATTGGGTTAACTTCACTTCGCTGGCTGGCCACAATTCAGACCGGACCCAACGGGCACTTCCGACCGATTGGGTGCAACGGCTTCTTAAATTGTAACGAGCCTCCCGCCGAATTCGACCAGCAACCCCTGGAGGCACACGCCATGGTTTCAGCATGTCTGGAGGCATTTCGCGTCACAAAAGATCCATTTTGGTCCACAGAGGCGCGCCGGGCTTTTGAGTGGTTTTTAGGCCGAAACGATATGGGTCAACCCTTGTACGACATCAGTACGGGGGGATGCCGGGATGCGTTACACCAAGATCGCTTAAACGAGAACGAAGGTGCCGAGTCCACCCTGGCCTTCCATCTCACCTTAGCTGAAATGAAACTCTCCGAGAATGTGATGGATCAGACCCTAAGGTGATGCAACCGAAGCTTCGCTCAGAGCGGAATCAGTAAGAGGGATCGCCAAAAAAAGGAAGCGCCGCACCGAGCGCATCCGCTACCGACAGCCACAACTCCATGAAACCGATTCGAGTCCAGCGCAGCCAAGCCCAGTTTCTTCCCGACAGCACGCGGGTGCTCATCCGTCCGTTCATCCCGCAAAACCCGCAGCGTGTCGCGAATATCCTGGCACGCGGGTTGATGCTCCCGGAAGAGGAGGCCATTCAGGCACTGGAGCTTGTCATGAGTGAATTTAAGGAGCGGCACTCCGACATCGAAAAAGTTCTGCTTCACTACTTCCACCAGATACGCCCACAAATCTTCAGCCATAGGCCCATCAGTCGGGAGCGCCAGCTTTTCATCGGCTCCCTTTTCACCGGCGAATACGCCCTGGAATCGGCCGCACTCTTTAATCCGTCCATTGTTATTCACCCGGATCAATCCGGCGTCCCGGAAGGTTCGCTGCGCTTTATTGTGAGTCTCCGGGCGACGGGTGAGGGTCATATTTCCTCGATCGAATTTCGCAGTGGCACCATCGACCAGGATGCCATGATCCAGCTCGATCCGGTATCGCGTTATGTGACGGCACCGGATCTGGTGCCCAACCCGACGTATTACAGGGCGGCCTTCACCTACAAACTGCAGGAAATGGGGTTCGACAACGAAATCGCCAACACACTCCTGGAAGCCTTGGGGGATGACTTCACGTTTGCCGATCTGGAAAAACACCTCAAAAATCTGCAGCGCCGTTTCAAGATCCTTTCCAGGGACGAAAAGAGGACGATCGAATGCGTGCGCTGGCTGGCCGAATCCAACTACCAGCTACGCTTCGATCCGGCCTTGCAACTCCATGAACGGATCATTTTTCCGGTGTCGGCCAATGAAAGTAACGGGATTGAAGACGCCCGGTTTGTCCGCTTTTGCGACGAGGACGGCAGTGTCACCTACTACGCCACCTATACCGCTTATAACGGACGGGTCATTCTGCCCCAACTGATCGAGACCAAAGACTTTCTCAATTTCCGCGTTCTGACTCTGAACGGACGGGCCGTTCAAAACAAAGGCATGGCGCTCTTCCCTCGCAAGGTAGACGGGCGCTACGTGATGCTCTCCCGCCAGGATGATGAAAACCTCTTCATCATGTTTTCCGACAACCCCCACTACTGGCAGGATTACGAAGTGCTCCTGCGGCCGGCAGAATTCTGGGAGTTGGCGAAGATCGGGAATTGCGGCTCCCCTCTGGAAACAGAAAAAGGCTGGCTAGTGATCACCCACGGCGTCGGACCCATGCGGAAGTATTGTATTGGGGCAATCCTGCTCGATTTAAACGATCCGACCAAGGTCATCGGGCGGCTGAGAACGCCGTTACTGGAACCCGAAAACAACGAACGGGAAGGTTATGTTCCCAACGTAGTCTACACCTGCGGTGCCCTGATTCACGGGCGTCACCTGATCCTGCCTTATGCCATGAGCGACACAGCCTCGAGGATCGCCATCATCCACCTCGACGAATTACTAGCGGCTCTGCTGGAGACTTCATAAGCCCATGGCGGGATCTGGCTGGGGCACCTCACAATTTCTCGCTTAATTTTCAAGCGGAGAACCTCTTGGGAAAAACACCGCCCAGCACCCACTCCTTCGAATCCGAGATTGAAAATACAACCAAGCGTCCTCTCTTTGTAACAAGTTATGTCCCTCCCTATCTCAACAAAAGCGATCCTCTCCCGCGGGCTGCTTCTCGGCGCCGCCATGAGTCTCTCGGGTTGTATCATCGAACCTGACGCAGGCTATTATCGGCCGCGCCCGACCTATTCTCGTGCGCCACAATATCCGCCGCCGCCTCATATGCGTCCCCCCCAAGTCTACGCGCCAGCACCGCCGAGTTATTATCAGGCACCCCCGGTGTATTATCCACAGCCGGTGCCCTCCAGACCGCTGTATGGTCCCCAGCCACTTGCCTACCTGCCTAGGGGAGCGGTCCAGGTGGTTTTGCGCGGAGAGCGGTGCTGGTTCGTCAACGGCCACTACTACCGCCGCCACCAACGCGGCGGTTTTATCATGTTCGCTCCCTGACAAGAGCCCCTTCCGCCGTGGGTCCCCGACGGATCCACGGCCCTCGGCTACTCACTCGTTCAGACCGCCTCCCGCTCCTGAGGATCCAACATGGAAGGCCGGACTGCCATTTGGACCGGGATAATCCGGCCGGAAACACGCTGTCCCGATCGGATCAGATCCACACACTTGGCAATAGGGGCAAGTTTAGCAAAACCTGCAATCGCCTCAAAGGTATCAATTCCAGCCAATTCCAGTCTGGGACGCAGCACCTTTTGAAATAACTCCACCACTGTCTGCACATCACTCAGAGCCTCGTGGCTGCGGTTCATGAGAAGGCGGAAGTCCGATTTGAGTTTATTGAGCCGATGACTCCGTATTTCAGGCACCAGCCTGCGGGCGAGAGTCAGGGTGCAAAAGCCGCGCTTTCCAATCGGTGGGATGCCCAGACGAGCCCATTCCGGCAACAGAGTGCGATCCCAATCATAGGTCAAGTTGTGCGCCACAAGCGGACAATCCTTCACATAAGCACGGAAAGCCTCGTGAACCTCCCGGGGATCGTGCCCGTTCTTGCGCAGGTAAGCCTGAGTATACCCATGTACAGCAATAGCTTCCGTAGGGATGCGAACCTCATGATTTAAATACATCCGAAACGGTTCCCCTACCGGATCCCACCCTCGCATGAACTGTGCTGCCAATTCTACGACATGAATCGGGGCCGAAAGTCCGTCAGTTTCCGTGTCGATAATCACCCAAGCAGCTCCATTTTTCATACCAGGGAGCAGCCTACCCGGATTTTCAGGATTTACTCCGAATTTGAGACTTAAACTTCAAATTCATCCGCAGGATCAAACGGAGGCATCGGAATGTTAATGATCCGCAGTTTGCCTACGGCCCTATGGACACACCCCGGCCGGATCATCACGGTCGTTAGTGGCTTTAAGGGAATTCTTTGCCCGTCCGCCTCCAAATACCCCTCTCCTTCCAGCACCACATACACCTCGGTCATCTTGGCGTGAAAATGCAGCACACTGTCCTTGGAAATATCGGTCAAATGAACCGAAGCCACCGTGTTCCAGGGCTCCATAAAGGCGCGGCGCGACTGGCCGCAAGGACAGGACACTGGGGAAATCTCGTCCAACTGGGCAACCGCTACACGTGGTTCATTCATAAATTTCAAAGGGGCGTCTAGTGTGGAGGCTATTGCCAAGCTCCGTCGGTCTGCATTCAGAGTTCGAGCGCGGGTTCTTCAGGTTTTACGTCGTGCGCGGAACCGGCCGGGCGTCATCCCCGTTCTTAACCGAAACGCCTCGGCCATATACTGCGGATACTCAAACCCGGTGCGCTCGGCAATTTGCTCGAGGGTCAAATCGGTCTGAAGCAGCAACTTTTCCACCAACGCAAATCGAACCCTGTGAATTTCCTCCAACGGGGTCCGCGCCAAAGTGGCCCGCATTTTCCGCTCCAGAGCACTCCGGGACAGACTGGAGGCCCTGGCGACTTCCTCCACACAAAGCGGCCCCAAGGCATGTTCGCGAATGTACTGGAGGGCATAACTGAGCCGGGCGTCCGTGATGGCTACAGCATCGGAGGAAACCCTAGGCACCACCTGTCCCGGCGGCAGGAGAATCTCCCGGATCGGCGGCTGGGGTTTTCCCGACTGAATCCATTCGAAAAGGAGTTTTGCGGCCGCATACCCCACGTCATCCCCTGGCAACTCCACACTCGAAAGCGAAGGCACCGCCGCATTACACAACATCTCGTCGTTGCCCGCACCGATTACCGCCAGTTCCCCCGGCACAGCCACGCCGGCCCGCCTTGCCGCATCCAGTAGCCAGAAACCGAGCTGATCGTTACAGGCAAACACAGCCGCCGGCTTGGGCAACCCCACCAGCCATCGAGCCAGAGCGTTCTGATGTTCGTCCCAACGCGGACGTTCCCCATCGGAAAAGGCTCCGAAGACCGAGCAGGGATACCCCGACTGAGCCAGCACCGACTGAAACACCTCGATCCGCTGCCGGAAATATTCCTCCGAAGGATCCAGATAGGCGCCGAAATTCCGGTATCCACGGGACTGCAAATAGTCCGCCACCCCGGCACCGACGGTCGCATTGTCCACCCCCACGAACGGGAAGGGATGCGGCAACCGTGAGGCGCGAAGTTCCACGACCGGCAGGCCGCTTTCCTGGAGACGCTGGAGGAGCGGGCCGGTGCCACTTCGAGCCAGGATGCCGTGGCCGGGCCAGTGCTGGAGCCAATCAGGATATTCGGAGCGCAGGTCCCGGGGTTCGAGATACAGCGACCATGGACCGTGTTCGGTGGCAAACCGGCTGATGCCCCTCACCAATCCCCGCCCATAAGCTCCGGAGGTATCCACCAACACGGCAATTTGAAGGATGGAACGGATGGGTTTCTTCATTCGGGACGGGGCGAATCATTCACTGAGCGATGGGTAAAAACAATCCCTCGGGACTCCCTCTCACGGGTTCCTGACTGTCTATGAACCCGCACTGGAGCTAAGAAATGACGTGAATCAGGGTCGGGCGAGGGTAACTATCCCGCTCCCATGCTCCGTTCCATCCCCCCCCTCGCGCTTGCCTTATTTCTGGCAACTCCCGCTCTCGCCGCCGACGTCCGCCCTATCCCCCCGCCCGGAGTGCCCGTTCCCGATGCCGACCGCGCTGAATTGACGGCCGGCGTGGAAGCTCTTCGTAAGGAAATCGAAGCCCTCCGTACTGAACTCAAGGGCAAGCCCGACCTGCTCGCGCTGCTTCCTGACGTGATCATTTTTCAAAAGGCGGTCGATTGGGCTCTGCGTTACGATGAGTTTTTTACCCCATCCCTGATCGCTTCCGCCAAGCAACAGCTTGAGCTTGGCATGCAGCGCGCCCGGGAATTGCGCGAAGGCAAACCTGCCTGGAACTCCGCCACCGGCCTAGTGGTTCGCGGTTACGTTTCTAAAATCGATGGCTCTATCCAGCCTTACGGCCTCGTCATTCCCGAAGACTGGACTCCGACGGAAAAAAATTCGCGTCGGCTCGACTTCTGGTTTCGCGGGCGGGCCGAAAAATCCACCGAACTGGCTTTTGTCGCTGACCGCCTAAAGAACAGAGGGGAGTTCACTCCTCCGGGCGCCATCGTGCTTCATCCTTTTGGCCGCTACTGCTGCGCCAACAAGTTTGCCGGTGAAACAGACCTCTTCGAGGCTCTGGAGAACGCACGCACCCACTACAAAATCGACTCCTCGCGCATCAGCGTCCGAGGCTTTTCAATGGGCGGAGCCAGTGCCTGGCAGTTCGGCACCCACTTCGCTGGGCTCTGGGCCGCAGTCGCCCCCGGGGCTGGCTTCAGCGAAACCGCCGAGTTTTCCAAGGTCTTCGCCGACGGGAAAACCCCGCCCCCCTGGTGGGAACAGGTGCTGTATCGCTGGTACGATTCGACCGTTTACGCCGCAAACCTCTTCAATACGACCGCCGTGGCATATTCCGGTGAGATTGACGGACAGAAACAGGCGGCCGAGATCATGATCCGCTTTCTCGAGAAGGAAGGTCTCTCCATCCCGCATGTCATCGGAGCGAATACCGCCCATAAATACAATCCCGACTCCCGGCCGTTGATTGAAGAAATTGTGACCCGAGCGGCCGTTAAGGGAAATGATCCCGAACCCAAGAAAGTCCGATTTACCACCTACAGCCTGCTTTATCCTGAGATGGAATGGGTCAGAGTCGAGGCCTTGACCAGCGAATGGGAACGCTCCGACGTCACCGCCGAGGTCGAGGGATCCAAGATCGTGGTTCAGACCAAAAACGTGTCGGCACTTCAACTGAACTCACCTTTTCAAAGCGGCCTTCCTGGGGAACGGATCAAAGGAGTGAGCATCGACGGACAAGTTTTGCCCGCAAAGTGGAACAAGACCTCCATTCAGTTCCACCGCACGGGCAACACCTGGGTGGCCGGACCCGTGAACCCAAAAACATCGCCACTCGTGAAACGCCCGGAGCTATGCGGGCCTATCGATCACGCCTTCATGGGGAGCTTTATTTTCATTCGCCCCACCGGAAAGCCGCTCAACGAAAAGATCGGCGCCTGGACCAAGGCCGAAATGGATCACGCGCTCGCTTTCTGGCGTAAAGTGTTCCGGGGCGATGTACGCGTGAAAGACGATACAGCGCTCACTCCCGACGACATCGCTACGGCGAACCTGATCCTCTGGGGCGATCCGAGCAGTAACACGGCGCTCGCCAAAATTCTTCCGAAGCTTCCACTGCAATGGACCGCAGAGAAACTCGTGTTCGGCGGGCAGACCTACTCGGCCGCTGAACATGCGCCGCTACTAATCTACCCGAACCCGGCCAACCGTTCCCGCTACATTGTGTTAAACAGTGGGCCAACTATGCGTGAAGAAGCCCTGCTCAATAACGCCCAACAGGTCGCGAAACTCCCTGACTGGGCGATCATCAACCTGAACACGGCTCCCGATGCGAAGAACCCCGGTGAAGTGGTCCATGCCGGCTTCTTCGATTCACAATGGCGCGCGCCCCAGAAATAGACCCCTTCGCGCGGCCTCGGCCCTTAAAGTCCCCGGCCCGCCTTCGGTCGGAAGTTTGAAAACAAAAAGCCGGTCACCCTTTATCGGGATGACCGGCTTTTTTATGCACGTTGAAACTGTGGTCTATTGACCCGCTTCGGCTGGCGCACTCGTAGCGGACTCGGACTCGATGACTTCGAATACGAGTTTACCGTCCTTCTGCACCACCTTGGCTTTGTCCCCCGCCTTGAGGTTGCCGCGCAGAATTTCCTCGGCCATTGGATCTTCAAGATAACGCTCGACAGCACGACGCATCGGACGCGCTCCGTAGGTCGGATCGTATCCTTTTTCGATAAGCAGATCTTTGGCGGACTGTTCGAGTTCGATGGCGATTTCCCGGTTTTTGATCCGGGCGGCCACCTTCGCGATTTCCAGATCCACAATCACGAGCAGTTCCTTGCGCTGAAGCGTGTGGAACACAATCAGGTCATCCAGACGGTTCACAAACTCCGGTTTCAACACCTTCTTGGCCTCTTCGAGGATCTTGTCCTTCATGAGATCGTAGTTTGTTTCGTCATGCTTAGGCGCTCCGAAACCCATGATGCCCTGCTTTTTAATCAGCTCAGCCCCAATGTTGGACGTCAGAATGATGATCGTATTGCGGAAATCGATCTTGCGACCCAAGGAATCCGTGATTTTGCCCTCCTCCAAAATCTGCAGGAGCAAGTGCATGACATCGGGGTGGGCTTTTTCGATTTCATCGAAAAGTACCACAGAATAAGGACGCCGCCGGACGGCTTCCGAAAGCTGCCCACCTTCTTCATGTCCGACGTATCCGGGAGGCGAACCGATCAGACGCGAGGACGTGAATTTCTCCATGTACTCGGACATGTCGATCTGGATGAGCGCTTCGCGATCCCCAAACATGAAGTCGGCCAAACACTGAGCCAGGAAGGTTTTCCCCACCCCCGTCGGTCCAAGAAAGATAAACGAACCAATTGGCCGTTTGGGATCTTTCAAATCCGCCCGCGAACGCCGCAGCGCCTTCGAAATGGCCACCACAGCTTCTTCCTGCCCAATGACCCGCACCTTGAGTTCTTCCTCCATCCGCAGCAGTTTGGCCGTTTCCGCCTGCTCCATCCGGCTCAACGGGACCCCCGTCCACTTCGAGACCACGTGCATGATGTCGTCGTCCGTGACAACCACTTCACGCTCCTCACGCTGTTCGCGCCATTGGGTCAAAATGGATTCGAGCTTCTCCTTGGTGTGTTTTTCAGTGTCACGCAGGGCGGCGGCCTTTTCAAAATCCTGAGCCTTGATGGCGCCTTCTTTCTGGCCACGGATCTCGTCGATCTCTTTTTCGATCTCCTTGACATCCGGCGGACGGGTCATGGCGGCAATCCGGGCTCGCGACCCAGATTCGTCCATCAAATCAATGGCTTTATCGGGCAGAAAACGGCCCGTCAGATAACGGTCCGAAAGACGAGCGGCCGATTCGAGCGCCTCGTCGGTGAAACGCGCCTTGTGATGGGCTTCGTATTTTGCACGCAGACCCTTGAGGATCTGAATAGTCTGATCCACCGAAGGAGCTTCGACCTTGACCTGTTGGAAACGCCGTTCGAGGGCGGAATCCTTCTCAATATATTTGCGGAACTCGTTGAGTGTGGTGGCTCCAATACACTGGAGTTCGCCTCGGCTCAGAGCGGGTTTAATAATATTGGAGGCATCCATCGCCCCCTCGGCCGACCCGGCGCCGACAATCGTGTGGAGCTCGTCGATGAAGAGAATGACGTTTTTGGTCCGCCGAATCTCGTCCATGACCGCCTTGATCCGTTCCTCAAACTGGCCGCGATATTTTGTGCCGGCCACCATCAAGGCCAGATCGAGGGTCACGACCTTCTTGTCCCGAAGGATTTCAGGCACGTTCCCAACGCAAATCTCCTGAGCGAGTCCCTCGGCAATGGCCGTTTTACCCACCCCAGCTTCCCCGATAAGCACCGGATTATTCTTCGTACGCCGGCACAGGATCTGGATGACGCGCTCTATTTCATCAGCACGGCCAATGACCGGATCGAGTTCGCCTTTTCGGGCCATCTCGGTCAGGTCGCGTCCGAAAGCGCGGAGGGCAGGAGTTTTGGAATCCTTTTTGCCTCCGCCGGCAGCGGCCGCTTCTCCGCCACCCTGGGGAGCTTCACTTTCGCCTTCCTGCGGGGTGAAATTGGGGTCGAGCTCCTTAAGAATCTCGTTGCGTGTCCGCTCGATGTCTATTTCGAGGTTTTTGAGCACCCGAGCGGCCACACCTTCGCCTTCCCGGAGCAGCCCGAGCAGGATGTGCTCGGTGCCTACATAAGAGTGGTTGAGAGACTTGGCTTCCTTCCCAGCCAAGGCCAGCACCTTCTTCACACGCGGGGTGTAAGGAATATTGCCCACCATTTTGGTTTCGGGACCGGATCCGACCTGCTTCTCCACTTCGCTGCGCACTGTATCCAGATCGAGCCCCATTTTTTGGAGTACGTTGACGGCCACACCTTGGCCGAGTTTAATGAGACCAAGTAGCAAGTGCTCCGTGCCCACATAGTTGTGGTTAAAACGGTCGGCTTCTTTACGAGCCAAGGCTAGCACCTGCTGCGCGCGGGGTGTGAAATTGTTCATCATAATCTCTGGAGAACTTGAAAACTCTGTACAGCGGCAGCTGGAGCGCCCACGGGCAAGCTCCACAGACATTGCACTCCCTCAAGATGTACCCTGCCAGCCAAGCGCGCAAGTCGCAGAACTCACGAAACTTTACACAACCGCCTCCCGTTGGGTTTCAGAGAGAAAAACGCATTCAGGCGGGCCGCTTCACTGCGGTATCCCGATCGGCCACTAGCGAATCACACCCCGCTGGCTGGATTTTACAAATGCGAGGAGCTGCTGTACCGCCCGATCCCCGGACGGCTCCGCCTCCAACCGCTCCAGAGCCTGCTGCTGGTTTAACTCGCTGCGATAAAGGATCCGGTAAGCCTCCCGCAACGCTTTGAGCGTTTCGGGACCGAAGCCGTGCCGTTCCAACCCCACCTTATTGAGCCCACGCACCACGGCCGGATTACCGTCCGCTATCATAAACGGCGGGACGTCCTGCACAATTTTCGAGCACCCGCCCGTAATCGCATGCGCCCCAATCCGGCAGAACTGGTGCACGGCCGTCAATCCGCCAATCACGGCGAAATCGCCCACCTCGACATGCCCGGCAATGGTCCCGTTGTTGGAAAAAATCACCCGGTCTCCCACCGTGCAGTCATGCGCGACATGGCTGTAGGCCAAAAAATTGCCTCGATTGCCAATGCGCGTGTACGAACCCGGAGCCGTCCCCCGGTTGACGGTAACAAACTCGCGAAAGGTGTTTTCATCGCCCACTTCCAAGTAGGTCGGTTCGCCCACGTATTTCAGATCCTGGGTCTGCTGGCCGATGGAGCTGTAGCAAAAGAAGCGGTTTCCCGCCCCGATCCGGCTCGGCCCCATCACGGTGACGTGATTCTGCAGCCAGCAGTTGTCTCCCAGAACGACCCCGCCTCCGATGACACAATAAGGTCCGATTTCACACCCCTCACCGATAACGGCGCCGGGATCGATAATAGCTGTGGGATGAATGAGAGAGGATTTCACCGGTCGACGATTCCAAACATCAGTTCCGCTTCCGAAACCACTTCTTTGTTCACAAAACAACGCCCTTTCGCCTTGGCGATGCTGCGTTTCTGTTGGGTGAGCTCCACTTCAATAAACAATGTGTCGCCAGGCACCACCGGCTTGCGGAATTTCACAGAGTCGGCGCTCATAAAATAACCGATCTTCCCGGCATTTCCAGGCCGGTTGAGCATCAGAATGCTGCCCACCTGGGCCATCGCTTCGAGCTGCAGCACTCCGGGCATAATGGGCTGGCCCGGGAAATGCCCCTGAAAGAAGGGTTCGTTAATCGTGAC
>CAMCYN010000072.1 GCA_945883955.1 Akkermansia muciniphila | reverse complement strand
GGGATAGGTTACGTTGGGATCGCTTACATCAAGGCTCCTGGAGTCAAGGTGGTTTCCATTGATGGGAAAATGCCTTCGCCAGAAAGTATACGCGCCGAAGATTATCCCTACAGTCGGGCAACGTTTTACTACACAAATGGTGTTCCATCCGGAAAAGCGAAGTCATTCGTGGACTTTAGTTTGAGTGCTAAAGGAAAGGCGATCGTCGAGCAGGTTGGTTTCGTTCCCGTCAAGTAATTGGATTGTCTGGCAAAGGGCCCATGCGAACCAAAAAAGGCATGGGCTCCTTTCGTGTATCAGTCGCCTTATCTTTATTTAAAGATAGGGATGTGATTCCGCCCGGAGAAAAACCGCGAGGACGAGGGGTGTCTGGTCACTCCTCCCCTTGGAAACCCACTTTCTCATGCAGACTATAGAGCAAAATCCTCCAGTAGAACAAAATCAGGCTCTGGCCGCTGCCCTACGGGGTAAGTCCCGGCACCGGGTACTCGGCCTGACGTTTGATGATGTGATGCGGTACTTTTTTGGAGGCAACGCCACGGTGGCTCTCGTGGTGTTGGTCTTGATTATGGTTTTTTTGACCAAGGAGGGCATGGGCTTTTTTGGTCAGAACCGCACGAATTTGAGCGTCTATCGCAAGGCGGGCCTGGAATACGTCGACCTGATGCGGGTGCCAGCGGAGGAGTTTACTGCGCTGACCCGTACGTTAAGCGATGTCCGTTTGAGGAAGTTCAAAGCTTCGGTAGCCAGTGGAAAAGACGCGCAGCAAGCCAACGAGGCATTGGCGGATTTTGACCGTTTTGCGAGTCAGTTTGGTAGGGCGGCCGGTGAGGTTCGCGGCCTGATTTCAGATCTGACGGAAGCGGCATCCGCCATCAAGACGCGTGCTCAGGTGAACGCAGACCGCGAAGAAGAGAAGCAAATGCTGCTCCACGCCAAGATGACGGCCGAAGCGGCAGCCGTGAAGCTGGACCCCGTTGATTTCGGCAAAGAGATCCAGGCGATCACGGGGACGCTGCCCGCCTGGAGGGAAGCGGCAGCGGATTGTCGGGGCAAGCTGACAGGTGCAATCGCTTTGGGACGTGGAGCGTCGTGGGCTCAGGGGGACGCACAATTGCAAAAGGTACTCGCGAAGGCGGAGAGGTTCGCGGCCGACTTGGGGAGTGTGGAGAAAAAGATGGCGGAGTGGAAATGGGATGCCCCGATTCCTGCCTATAGGGCTTTTACTTCCTATTTGTTTGGGACGGAGTGGATCACGGCAAGTTTCTGGCAGGACTGGTACGGGATGCTTCCGCTGCTTACCGGTTCTCTACTGGTGTCCGTGATCGCCATGATGATCGCGGTGCCATTTGCGATCTCTGGAGCGATCTACGTTTCCGAGGTCGCTTCGCCCCGCGAGAAGGCTCTGATCAAACCGTACATCGAATTTGTTTCGGCAATTCCTTCCGTGGTGCTTGGCTTTTTCGGGATTGCGATTCTGGGAACGGTATTGAGATCACTTTCTGAAGTGGCCTGGCTCCAATGGATTCCGGGGTTCCCAATGTCCGAGCGCCTGAATGCCGCGACTGCGGGTTGCCTTCTGGCGCTCACCTCCATTCCAACCATTTTCTCGCTTGCGGAAGATGCCATCACCAATGTGCCCAAGCATTTCAAAGAGGCGAGTTTTGCTCTGGGGGCCACGCGGTTGCAGACGCTTGTTCGTGTTCTGATTCCGGCGTCCCTGTCGGGAATTATTTCGGCGGTCCTGTTGGGATTCGGGCGCGTGGTGGGGGAGACGATGGTGGTGCTGTTGTGTGCGGGGAACCGCATAGCGATTCCCGATTTTACTCAGGGGCTTGGGGCGTTTTTCCAGCCCGTGCATACAATGACCGGGATTATCGCCCAGGAAATGGGGGAAGTACCGAACGGAAGCATTCATTATCGGGCGCTGTTTATGGTTGGGATCGTGTTGTTTCTTATCTCCCTTGGAATTAACTACCTGGCGCAAAAGGTGGTGCGGCGCTACCGGATTTCAATCGGCTAATTATGGCTCTTTCAAATAACCCTTTTGCCACACCAGTGGGCTCGGCTATGCGCGCCGAGCGCCTTACCTTTGCGGGATTTCGCGTGGCCACGTATGCGATTCTGGTCGCCGCAACGCTGATCTTCGGGATCATTTTTGTGAAAGGTTCCGGGACGGTTTTTCAACAGACCTTCCCGTTTGTGAACACCGCTTTCCTCACGCAGTCTCCGGAAACTTTGCATGTGTTCGAGTGGGAGGGGAGAAAGCTGGAGTTGGGGGACAGGGCTTTTCGGGCCTTTATCGAAGAGAAGGGCAACCCGACTGTAGTGAAGGAAACTTACGTTTACAGCGCCGGGGGAATTTTTCCGTGTATTGTCGGTACGGTGTTTCTGGTGGTGGGATCGATGTCGATTGCGCTGTTCGTTGGAATTAGCAGTGCGGTCTTTTTGAACGAATACAGTCGGGGTGGACGACTGGTGGACTGGGTGCGGTTGGCGATTTTGAACTTGGCCGGTGTTCCGTCGATTGTCTTTGGGTTGTTCGGCTTCGGGCTGTTCGTATTGTTCGCGCCTGTATTTGGGCCGGTACCGGATCCGGGGCACATTTCGATTCCTTTGGGTTTCACTTACCTCAACTTCTCGGGGTGGGGGGTTTCCCTGATGGCGGGTTGGTTTACGCTGGCGTTTATGGTTCTTCCGGTCGTGATTACCGCCAGTGAGGAGTCTTTAAAGGCCGTGCCGAAAGGTTTCCGGGACAGTTCGCTGGCACTGGGCGCTACCCAATGGGAGACGGTTCGAACCAATGTGCTGCCGTACGCGATGCCGGGGATTTTGACTTCGTCGATTCTTGGGATCGCGCGGGTGGCCGGAGAAACGGCGCCGATTATGTTTACCGCTGCCTACGTTGTCCGGGACCGGTTGCCCTGGCAGGTGGACAAGGCGGTGGATGTATTGTTTCAGGGCGTAATGGCTCTGCCTTACCACATCTACGTGGTGTCATCAAAAATTCCGCAAAATGATTACACCGAACATGTACAGTTCGGAACGGCCTTTGTGTTTCTCTCCGTGGTTCTCCTCATAGCGCTCTCGTCTGTAATCCTCCGGAGCCGAATGCGCGCCCGGTACCGCTGGTAATTATGAACGCTGAACTTCCTTTACCATTAAACGTACGACCCGTGAAATCCACTGTTGCCCCGGTTTCCATGCCTTCCCAAACAGAATCCGTACCGTCGTCTCCGATGATTGAAGTTGAGAATCTCAACTTCTTCTATGGACAAACCCAGTCTCTGCACGGCGTTAATTTGAAGATTCCCGCCAAACAGGTGACGGCTTTTATTGGGCCATCGGGGTGCGGAAAGTCGACGTTGCTGCGGTGCTTTAACCGCATGAATGATTTGATTGAGACGGCCCGCATTGCCAGTGGGCATATCAAAATTCAGGGTGTCGATATCCATGATCCCGAGGTGGATGTCATTTCCCTGCGACGTCAGGTCGGGATGGTGTTCCAGAAGTCCAACCCCTTTCCAAAGAGCATTTATCAGAACATATCGTATGGGCTGGAATTGCAGGGGGTGAAGAACAAGCAGCGCCTCGACGAAGCGGTTGAGACCAGTTTGCGCGGGGCGGCACTTTGGGATGAAGTCAAAGACCGGCTGCATACGAGCGGTCTTGGGCTCTCTGGCGGACAGCAGCAGCGCCTTTGTATTGCCCGAGCCATTGCGATCCAACCCGCCGTGATCCTCATGGATGAACCCTGCGCCGCCCTCGATCCGATCGCTACCGGCAAGGTGGAGGAACTCATCCAGCAACTGAAGCACGACTTTACGATTGTTATCGTGACCCACAGCATGCAGCAGGCGGGGCGATGCTCCGATCAGACGGCATTTTTCTACCTCGGGAAACTTATCGAAATGGATGTGACTCAGAAAGTCTTCACTAATCCCGCGCACAAGCAGACCGAGGATTACATCACGGGCCGCTTCGGTTAAAGCCGGGCCGCAGAGCGTCTTTCAATCTTTCAATTATTCGCAGTTTTTAAAAATCAACGCACATTATGAGTGTTTATTGGGAACAACATCTCGCTGAAATCCGCGAGCAATTGCTCATGATGAGCGGCCTGACGGAACGTAATCTCGGTCAGGCGGCGCGCGCTTTGATGGAGCGGGATGGGCGCTTGGCCGATCTCGTCGAATCGGAAGACAGCGAAATCGACGAACTCGAGAAACGGATCGACGAGCGGGTGGTGACCTATATTTCAACGCATGGGCCCATGGCTCGCGACTGCCGGTTTCTGATTACTTCATCCAAAATTGCCAGCGAGCTCGAACGGATTGCCGATCAGGCCACCACGATCGCCCGTCGCGCTCGGGATCTCAACCGGCATCCCGCCCTAAAGTCTCTTGCGAGGATTCCCACGATGGCCGAAGCGGTGCAGGGAATGTTGCGTCAAAGTATTCGAGCTTTCGTGGAGCGGGACACAGATATGGCGCTGGAAGTGATCGGACGCGATCGCCTGGTAGACTCCGAGTACAAGGATACCCAACACGAGGTGGAAATCGCGATCATGGCCGATCCGGCCACCACAGGACGGGAGTTGAATCTTTTGACGGTGGCCAAAGCTCTGGAGCGGGCGGGGGATCACGCCAAAAATATCGCCGAGGAAGTCTTCTATTTGCTTAAGGGAGAGGATATTCGGCACACTGGTGGTGCGTTCCGTCAGTCGTAAAGGGCTTCGGGTACGCCTCGAGCGGGAGTCCAAGGTCGGATCGGGTAGATGCCTCTCCGAACGTTTTTTCTGCGGTGCTGTGCCGCGGGTTGCCATCGGTAGCGCGCCGCTGGGCGACGGCTAAAGTCCGCCGAGATGGAGCCCGAGGTGTTTGCCGAAAGCGGCGAGAGTTTCCGGGCTCACGTGGTGTTCTATCCCTTCGGCATCGGAATGGGCCACGACTTCGGGAATGCCGAGTGATTTCAGAAAGGCGAAAACAATCTCGTGCCGCCGCCGGGATTCTTCGGCCAGTTTGCGACCGGTGTCGGTCAGGAAGATTGAGCGGTAGGGTTGCGCGGTGACAAATCCGTCGCGCTGGAGTCGGCGGATGGTGCGACCGACCGTCACGTGGGTCACGCCGAGTCGGTGTGCGAGGTCGATGGCGCGAGCCTCGCCGGTTTGCTGGATGAGCTCGGCGATAAGCTCCACGTAATCCTGGGCTGTCTCCTGGGCGTGTTCTTCGCGGGTACGCCGGCGCGCTACAGCGGCGTCAGCCGGGGCGAGCGCGGGGGAGTGGTCGGGATGGGGCACAAGAGGGAGCAAAGCGGAAAATAGGACTTTGACAACCCTGACTAACAAATGTAGCCTCCGCTACAATCTAAAGACTCGGCTAATTTGCCGCCGCCTCTCTGCCTCTGTTTTGTCTATTTAGTTGACCAACATATTATGTCACAGCCGTTTGCATTCCTTGCTGTTCCCGCTTCGCTCCTTTCCGGCATCCGGAAGCGCACTCAGGGCCTCTTGTACTCCGGCGTGCGATTTCTGGCGCGTGCCTTTTCTCACGATCCATTCATGCAATCTCCCCGTCTGAAATCTCACGCTCTTGTCCGGGTCAGCCTCTGCCTGGCGTTGCTGGGATTGTGCCAAACCAAGGCTTCGGCTGCCGAGGGGGCGAAGCCCAAGCGGGTGGTTACGACCTTCACCATCATCCAGGATATGGCGCAGAACGTGGCGGGGTCGGCCGCGATTGTGGAATCGGTGACAAAGCCGGGCGCGGAGATCCACGAGTATGAACCGACACCGCTGGATATTGTGAAAACGCAATCCGCAGACCTTGTGTTGTGGAACGGTCTGGGCCTGGAGCGCTGGTTTGAGAAGTTTTTCTCCAACATTAAACGGGTGCCAAGTGCGGTCCTCACCGAAGGAATTGAGCCCATGGGAATTGGCGAGGGGCCATATCGAGGAAAACCCAATCCGCACAGCTGGATGTCCCCAGCTAATGCCGTGATCTATGTGGAAAATATCCGGCGCGCCCTGGTCAAAATGGATCCTGCAAATGAAGCGGTTTTTAATGCAAACGCCGCAGCCTACAGCGAGAAGCTCAAGGCAGTGGATGAGCCTATTCTCAAAAAACTTCAGGAGATCCCGGCGGAGCAACGCTGGTTGGTGAGCAGCGAGGGCGCATTTTCTTACCTCATTCGAAACTACGGAATGAAGGAACTGTATCTCTGGCCCGTCAACGCCGACGAGGAGGCCACGCCCAAACAGATCCGGAAGGTCGTGGATGCGGTGCGCAAGAACCGGATTCCGGTCGTCTTTAGTGAAAGCACTATTAGCGACAAGCCCGCCCGGCAGGTCGCCAAGGAAACCGGCGCCCGTTACGGAGGGGTGCTTTATGTGGACTCCTTAACGAGTAGTGAAGGTCCGGCGCCCACTTTCCTAAAGCTTCTGGAAACCAATGCGCAGACGATCGTGAATGGATTTTTTGGCCGTTAAAAACTTCCCTGCCAGCGTTCCGGGATGTTCTTGGAGCCTGCGCCCGCTTTGCTCAAACCAATGAAACCAAGCGACTATCCGCCGTCCGATCTGAGTGTGTCCGTGGAGGACGTGACGGTGATTTATAATAACGGAAACGTGGCTGTTTGTGAGGCCGGATTTCGTCTTGAGAGTGGTGTCATTTGCGCCCTGGTGGGGATTAATGGCAGCGGCAAATCGACGCTTTTTAAGGCGATCATGGGTTTTCTGACTCCGGCCAAGGGGCGAGTGCTGGTCGGCGGAGAGCCCATCCGGGTGGCCCAGAAGCGCAATTGGGTGGCCTATGTTCCGCAATCGGAGGAGGTGGACTGGACCTTTCCGGTGAGCGTTTGGGATGTGGTGTTGATGGGCCGCTACGGGTACATGAATTTTCTGCGAATCCCCCGCGCCGAAGACAAACGTCTGGCCGAGGAAAGCCTTCGGCGGGTGCAGATGTGGGATTTTCGGGACAGGCAAATTGGCGAGTTGAGTGGGGGGCAAAAGAAACGTGTTTTTCTAGCCCGTGCGCTTGCCCAGCAGGGCCGGGTGATCCTTTTGGATGAACCTTTCACCGGCGTGGATGTAAAAACAGAGGCCGCCATTATTGAGCTGCTGAGGGAATTGCGTGATTCCGGGCACATCGTTCTGGTTTCCACACACGATCTTGGGTCAGTACCGGAATTCTGCGATCAGGCGGTCATCATCAACCGCACTGTGCTGGCCTTTGGGACGATTGCGGAGGTGTTTACCGAGAGCAATCTGTCGAAGGCGTTTGGAGGTGCCCTGCGTCATTTCCGGTTTCACGAATCCACGGTGCAAAACCATGACGGACGTGCCCTGACGGTGCTCAGTGATGAGGAGCGTCCATTGGTATTTGGCAAAGACGGCCATCTGGAGTTCAGCCAGCGCGCGGGGCGAGAGGAGATGTTGCGGGCCCGGGCCGAGAATGAGGACGACCAATGATCGAGACCCTCTGGATTCCATTCGAGTACGACTACATGCTCAAGGCGATGTGGGTGAGTGCCTTGATCGGGGGTGTGTGCGGGTTACTTTCGTGTTTTGTTACCCTGAAAGGCTGGTCGCTGATGGGGGATGCGCTCTCGCACGCCGTGGTGCCGGGTGTGAGTATCGCTTACCTGCTGGGGGCGCCGTACGCGTTGGGCGCCTTCATTTCAGGACTGCTGGCTGCGGTGGGAATGGGCTTCATCAAGACACGTACGAGTCTGCGGGAGGACGCTGTGATTGGGGTGGTGTTCACCACGTTTTTTGCGCTGGGAGTCCTGCTGATCTCGCTGTTCCCGGCTGGCATCAGTTTGCGCACCATTGTTTTTGGAAATATTCTGGGGATCTCCAGTTCGGATATTTTGCAGGTGGTCCTGATCTCGCTGGTGACGCTTCTGGTGCTCTTGGCTAAGTGGAAGGATCTGGTGTTGTTTTGTTTCGATCCGAACCAGGCGCGTGCACTCGGCCTGAATGTGCTGGTTTTACACTTCACGCTGCTGTCACTTCTGGCCGCCACTGCCGTAGCCTCCATGCAGACGGTGGGCGCCTGCCTCGTTGTGGCGACGCTGGTGACGCCGGGAGCGACCGCCTATCTGCTCACCGACCGGTTTGGCCGGATGCTCGGTATCGCCGCTGGCATAGGTGTTGGAACGAGCTTTTTCGGAGCCTATCTCAGTTACTTTCTGGATGGCTCGACGGGGGGCTGCATTGTGGTCTTTCAGACGCTGCTGTTCGTGCTCGCGCTTGTTTTTGGTCCCACACACGGACTGCTTGCCAACCGGGCCCGGCGTCGCTTTGCCATGGCGGAGGGGCGTCCATGAACTGGCTCTCTCCTTTCCAGTACGACTTCATGCTCAACGCCTTTGCCATCGGGGCGCTGGTGGGCGCGGTCTGCGCGGTCTTCTCGTGTTTCCTGGTGCTCAAAGGCTGGTCGTTAATGGGGGACGCCATTTCCCACGCAGTGTTGCCCGGGATCGTGGTGGCGTATGTCCTGGGAGTGCCGCTGGGCTTGGGGGCGTTTGCTTCCGGACTGCTATGTGCGCTGGGAACGGGCTTTATCAAAAGTCATTCCCGGGTGAAGGAGGACACGGTTATGGGGGTCGTGTTTACCGGATTGTTTGCGTTGGGGTTGGTGCTGTTTTCCAAAATCGAAACGGACCAGCACCTTAATCACATTCTGTTTGGCAGTCTGCTGGGGATCCCGCGGGCACGGATTATCGAGACGGCTTTTATTGCTGGAATCACGCTCGTAGTGACGCTGGTAATTCGAAAAGACCTGCTGCTGTTCTGTTTCGATCCGAGCCATGCACGCAGCATCGGACTGAATACCGAGCGGTTGAACTACGTGATGCTGGCGCTCCTCGCCTTGACGATAGTTGCTTCGATTCAAGCCGTTGGGATCATCCTGGTGGTGGCTATGCTTGTGACCCCAGGGTGTGTGGGCTTTTTGCTCACCAGTCGCTTCCACCACATGCAGCTTGTTGCGGTGGCCAGTGCCGTCTTCTCCAGTTTGGCGGGGGTTTACGTGAGCTTTTTTATCAACGGCTCGACTGGCTCCTGCATCGTTCTGGTGCAGTCGGCGATCTTTCTGCTCGCCCTGGTTTTCGCGCCCAAGCGGGGGATTCTCGCCAACCGGTTTCTGCGTGTCGCCTCGAAGTCTCGAGGTGGCGTCGCAACCGGAGCCTGAGATCGAACCACGGGCCGGTGCGTTCTTCCGAAAAATGGGCCGGTCCGGTGTGGTTGGTCAGGATGGGATTCCGGTGCGGTTTCTCCGTGGAAAACGGGGTTGGAAACAGAGCGTATGCCCCGCACAGCCGGGATCAGTATTGCTATGCAGAAAGCGGTGAAGACCAGAGTGATACAACTGGCAATGAGAGCCAGTGTGAGCAACAGGGCGATCACATGGCGAATTTGGAGGGCCGGATTCTATTGGTTTGAAAGGCATGGATTGAGGGAGAACGGGGGAATGCTTCCATAGCTTCTCCATCATCGCTGAGTGAGGAGCCGGTGGTCGGGACCTATCCGGAGTTTTGTGTGCGGGTCATCAAATGAAAACCCATAGATATGACCAAAAAGAGAAAGCACAGAGGCACAGACGGATGCTCTAATTGACGGGTTGCTGGCCCGGAAGGGGTTCCGTCACAGGGCCGTTTCGGGCGAGGGCCGGTTAATGGTCCAGTGGACCAAACGGGTTGTGGACTGGGCGCTCGCGGTCCTGACCGTCAAAAAGACAGGCGACGTTCATGTCTCCGAGGACGTTGATCACTGTGCGGCAACGGTCCAGAAACCAGTCGACTGGCAATAAGACGGCGATGTATTCGGGCGGGAGACCGACCGCATTGAAGACGAGGGTCATGGTGACCAGTCCTGCTTCTGGAATTCCAGCAGCGCCTACGGAAGCGATGACGGATGTGACAACCACGAGCAGCTGTTGAGGCAATGTGAGAGCGGTGCCGAGGCCTTGTTGAACAAGGATTTGTGAAACAAAAAGTGCGGACATTGCCTCATACAAAGCGGTGCCGTCGTTATTAAAATTGGAGCCAACAAGCGCTCCGAGGCTCGCAGAACGATCGCGTAACCCGACTTTCTGGCGCAAACACTCGTACGTAACGGGCATGGTTGCCGTCGAACTGCCTGTGGAAAAAGCCATGACAAGGGCGTCGCGGGTTCCTCGTAAAAGGTCCATGGGGCGGACCCATGAAAGCAGCCGGATTCGGACGAGATAAAAAATACTCTGCAAGAGGAGTCCGAGCAGAACAGCCAGAATAAAGGCTCCCAGCGGCTGAAAGGCGGCGACCCCTTTGCTTCCAATCAAACTTGCGACGATTCCAAAAACTGCAAAAGGAATCAGGTCGACCACCCAGTGCAGTAGTGTGATGAGTGTGTCAAAAGTGGCGTTTACTAAATCACTGAGACGTGTGATCGGTCGGTCGCCGACGCGTCGTAAAGCCATGCCGACGGCGACGGCGAGCAGGATAACACTCAGGACTTTGCCGTTGTCGGTGAGTGGGCCCAGGAAGCTTTTGGGGATATTTTCGAGAAATTGCAGGAGCATCCCAGGCGGCGTTGCATGGACCGTAGCGGATGCGGTGGGGACTGCGGCGGTGGACCAGTGCCCAGGCTGAAGGACGTTTGCGACGAGTAACCCGATGGAAATGGCCACCAGCGTATTGAGGAGGAGAAGGCGCACGAGGTGGCCGCCGGTTCCTTTTTCGAGGTGTGCCTTCATGAGGGCCTGAATGACGGCGGTCAGGATCAGAGGCGGTGCCAGCGTGCCCAGGAGTTGGAGTACGATTTTACTGGGGAGCGAAAAAATCGCTGCTTTTGGACCCGCGACGAACCCGGTTACGACGCCTAAAACCAGAGCCTCCAGGATTCGAATATAGAGAGGTGTATGATGCCACCTGCTTAGGAGACTCGTCTGCCGAGTGTTGGATGACGGGTCCATATTTTTGGGATAATCTCATCCTAAGAGCGTCAATCCAAGAGCCAAGGGCAGGAGCGCCTTTTAGTGCTGCCGAGTAGGCCAAAGGAGAAAGCCGCTGTTTACAGCGAGAGCCGGGGCGAACGGGTCAATTTTGACGGAAAGCGCGCAAGCCGGTAAGTCGGGCGAATGAAGGCGACTTTGGAATTGCCGAATACGCTTATGTTTTTTTTGAAAAAGATGTCCGAAATTTCCGTCAGCCGACCTTTTTCTATCATTCATGGCCTCTCTCCCTCCAGATCCAGGCGAACTTACCGAAGCCTACTTGCGCTTGCTTGCGACAATTGAGCGCAGCCTCGCCACGTATGTTTACAGCCTGGTGGCCTCGGGTTCCGACGCTCAAGACATCCTTCAGGAGGTCCGGATTACCATGTGGAAACACTTTCCGAGCTTCGAACCCGGCACCAACGCTCGCGCCTGGGCTCAACGGATCGCTCTTAACCACATTCTCAATTACCGGCGTTCGGAAAGGAAGCGGCCGAGCCTCTCGCTCGACGAGGCCTTTATTGAGGCGATTGCTTCTGAGATCGACCGGCAGGGGGATCGGCTGGATCAACAATCCGAGGCCCTCAAAAACTGTCTTCGCAAACTTCCCGAGCCGCATCGCAAAATCATCCTCTGGCGCTATTACGAAGATTGCGGGATCGAAGAAATCGCGCAAAAGAGCCAGCGCTCCGTGGACGCAGTTTACCGGCTGTTGAGCCGGGTGCGTGAGGTCCTTCAGGAGTGTGTGCAACGCCCCAACACTCACCCCAGCGTGTTATGAGGCTTTCTAAAGATAACGTGGAACGTATCCAGCGAGCGCTGGAGGGGCTGCTTTCCGAAGAGGAAAATGAGCGTTTTCAGGCGGACGTCGTTCGGGATCCGGAATTGCGGGCCGCTTATGTGGAACGGCTGTGGCTGCACTCGAGTTTGCGTTCGGAAAAGGATCGGTTACCCGAAGTGTTCGAGGGCGAACCCCTGGCGGAGCGAAAAATCGTGCGTTTCTGGCCGTCTATCTGGTCGTCTATTCTGACAGGTGCGGCGGCGGCTTGCCTGACTCTTGGCGCGTTGTTTTTGGGTTTTGGAAAACCAGCTCTTCTTCAGAATCACGTCGCGATTCTGGTCCAGGCCGACAATTGCAAATGGGCCGGTTCTGATTTGCCCACCGCAATCCATTCCAGACTCGGGGCGGGCACACTCGCTCTGGTGGAAGGGATCGCGACCCTCCGATTCAAAAATGGCGCGACTATTTGTATAGAAGCCCCAACGACCCTCCAAATCCTCACGGCCATGCACTGTCGTTTGATTGAGGGTTCGTTGACCGCAGATATTCCCGAACCCGCCCACGGTTTTACCGTCGATACCCCTGACCTCAAAGTGATCGACTGGGGCACCAAATTTGGAGTCACCGCAGGCAGCACCGGACATTCTCAGGTGCGTGTGTTTGAGGGCGAAGTGGAAGTTGCGGGCAGTTCAAAAGTCAAAAATCAGCGCCTGCACAAGGGACAGGGAATCCATGTCGACTCCGGGTATTCTTCTCCGGAACAGGAGCCTGCGCGCGGGCAACAAGTCCAGGATACCAACGGCTGGACCTCGATTCCGACTTCGTTTGGGAAGGGAAAAGACGGCTACGTGCGCCGCGGTGACGATGGAGGACCGATGGGGTTTAACCCGCTGCTGTTGGTGAAACATTCCGACCTGGAAAGATCCTACAAAAACGAACGCCGCATCATCCTGACCTTCGATGTTTCCCAAGTCACTCCGGGGAGTCTGACGGAGGCGCAACTCTTTCTGGATCCGAAGCCGAGTGGTTTTGGGTTTCCTTCGCTCGTTCCCGATTCGCGGTTCGCCGTTTACGGGATCACGCAGGAGGCCCTGGATGAGTGGGACGAAGGCGGTCTTCGTTGGGGTACATTGCCTGCGAGCACCGAATCCGGACCAGACCCGCAAGCCTCGCGTAAACTTGCAGAATTCTGGATTCCCCGAGGCGGTTCCGGCTCCGTCACCGTACGAAGTGAAGAACTCGCGACGTTCCTCCGGACCCGCACCAACGGCTTGGCCAGTTTCCTCATCGTTCGTGAAACCGGGGAAAGTGACCCCTCGGGGTTAGTCCACGGTTTCGCCTCCAAAGAGTATCCGGGAGCCACGCCGCCGACTCTTCGTGTCCGGTAAACGCCCCCACTCTCCGGCCCCTTCTTTCCCTGCGTCCATTCCCCCCGCCTTCTTGCCATGAAAGTCCTCCCTCTTCTTTTCGCCTCTTTGATCACGGGCAACGTTTTGGCTGCCGGAGAGATCAGTCGGGAGAGCGCCAAGTTTTTTGAAACCGAGGTCCGTCCGATTCTGGCGAACCGTTGTTACGAGTGTCATGGCGACAAAAAGCAGAAGGGCGGTTTGCGCATGGACGGGATTGCTTACCTCACAACCGGCGGTGATACCGGCCCCGCTCTGGTTGCAGGGAACCCGGACAAGTCGCCGATGATTGAGGCGGTTCGTTACAAAAACGACGAGTTCCAGATGCCGCCCAAAGAGAAACTCCCGGCTGCTGAAATCGCGGTGCTCGAAAAGTGGATCCAGATGGGTGCGCCCTGGCCGCAGACCGGAGATAAGGCGGCGGTGGTGATGGAGGGCGGGTTTACGGAAGAGCAACGCAAGTATTGGTGTTTCCAGCCGCTGGCAAAAGCCACACCACCGAGTCTCAACAACCCTTGGGTTCGCGGAGATATCGACCGGTTTATCGCGCAAAAACATGCAGAGCTTTCTCTGAAGCCCGCACCGGAAGCGGACCGACTCGAACTCCTGCGTCGCGTTTATTTCGATCTGCATGGCCTGCCGCCAACGCCGGCCCAGGTGACCGAATTTCTCAACGATACCCGTGCGGATGCCTATGAGCGTCTTGTGGATTCGCTCTTGAGTAGTCCGTTTTACGGCCAGCGTTGGGCGCAGCACTGGCTGGATCTGGTGCGGTACGCTGAAAGCGATGGTTACAACGAAGACGCTTACCGCCCTTCGGCCTGGCCCTATCGCGACTGGGTTATCAACAGCCTCAATAACGACAAACCCTACGATCAATTTGTACGCGAACAGCTCGCCGGCGATGAAATCGCGCCCAACGATCCCAACGTTTTAATCGCCACTTCTTATCTCCGGAACCCCATCTACGAATGGAATCAACGGGATGTCCGGGGGCAATGGGACGTCATTCTTACCGATATTACCGATACGACCGGCGAGGTTTTTCTGGGACTCAGCTTTGGTTGTGCGCGCTGCCACAACCACAAGTTCGATCCGATTCTTCAAAAGGACTATTTCAGGCTGAAATCGTTTTTCGCCTCCGTGCACTGGCGGGATGATCTCACGCTTGCGACTCCCGAAGCGAAGGCGCAGTACGCGGAACAAGTTGCCGTTTGGGAAAAAGCGACAGCCGAAATCCGCGCCAAAATGGAGACGTTGGTTCAGGCACGTGTTCGAAAAGAGGAGGACGGGGCGCTCAAAAAGTTCACGGACGATTTGCAGGATATGGTTCGGAAGCCTGTCACGGAGCGCGATGCGCTGGAGATCCAGCTTGCGGGACTTTGTGAACGGCAGATTACACGGGCCCGGAAGAGTTTTGACCCGATGAAAGGGCTCAAGAATGAAAAGGACAAACAGGCTTACAAAGCGTTGGAGGCGGAGTTAGCGGCGTTCGATTCCATCAAACCCAAACCTTTACTCGAAGCGTTTGTGGCCACGGACACCGGCACTACTGCGGCCTCGACGACTTTGAAAACCCGGAAGGGCAAACAGGAAATCGCCCCCGGCTTCTTAACAATCATCGAAGCCAACGAACCCGAAATCGCGCCGATGAGGGATTCCACGGGTAGACGGACGGCGCTGGCGAACTGGATTACACGTCCGGACAATCCGCTTTCCACGCGCGTTATTGTCAACCGGCTCTGGCAATATCATTTCGGGCGCGGAATTGTCGCGACGGCAAGTGACTTTGGAAAACTGGGAGAAGTGCCAACACACCCCGAGTTGCTGGATTGGTTGGCCGGGAAGTTTGTGAGCGAAGGATGGAGTTTCAAAAAGATGCATCGGGAAATGATGCTTTCTGCGACGTATTGCCAAACCGCGCGATGTCAGCCACCCGAGGTTGCCGCGAAAATCGACCCCACAAACCGGTATCTGTGGCGCTTTAATCCGCACCGGCTCGATGCAGAACAGGTCCGGGACGCTTTACTCGCTTCGAGCGGTGAATTGAATCTTCAGGAAGGTGGTCCGGGCGGAGAGGGCACTTCGACGCGCCGTTCGATTTACACCAAAAAGAAGCGCAACAAACCGACGGAGATCCTCCAGAGCCTCGACGCACCGGCCGGCTTCACGAGCAGTGCCGAACGCCAAAGCACCACGACACCGACGCAGGCGCTGCTGTTGTTGAATGGAGACTGGCCGCTGGCTCGGGCACGTAAATTGGCCGATCGCGTTTCGAATATCGATGAAGCCTGGGTCTACGCGCTGGGACGTCTTCCTTCCCAAAGTGAACGGCAGACGGCGGAAGGATTTCTCAACAAACATTCCGGTCAAACCCGACGCACAAAAGGAATCGTCGCCCCTCTGCATGCCGAACCGAACGAGTTTAAGGAGAACTCCCCCCAGGAACGGGTTTTGGTTCACCCGCAGAAAAAGGAAGGAGACGAGTTCACTGTGGAAGCGACTTTCTCTTTGGACAGCATCGACGTGAACGCCGCGGTGCGAACGGTTGCTTCCCGCTGGAACCTCGGCAAAGACAGCGTCGAAAGCTTCGGTTGGAGTCTCGGCGTTACCGGAGTCAAATCGCGTTACATCGCACAAACGCTGATCGTTCAACTCGTCGGTGAAGATGAAAACGCCAACATCGGTTATGAGGTTGTGCCGTCCAAAGTGCGGATTGAGCTGGGGCACCGGTATCACGTGGCGGCCACGATTTCTTGCTACCAGCATCAGGTGACTTTCCGCATCCAGGATCTCACAACTCCCGATGCGCCAGTGGAAACGGTCACGGTTCCGCACGCGATTAGTTCCAAAATAGGTCAGGGCTCTTCGGGGCTTGTGATTGGGGGCGTTGCAAAACGGGCCGCACCGCACCATT
>CAMCYN010000071.1 GCA_945883955.1 Akkermansia muciniphila | reverse complement strand
TCGGGGTGCTTTCCTGGAAGTGGAGGATCTGAACACGGCGGCTGGGACGGAAGTCAACGGAGTGCGGATCCATGAAAACGTGGAGGTAGAACTGCCTGCATCGGTGCAGGTGGGGGAGGTGGTGCTTGTGGTGGAGCTCTCGTCGCGCGAGCCCGATTCGAGCGTCGTGGCCGCTCCTGTTGCGGAGTCCGATGCCGAGGAGGTCGTCTCCGAGCCCGAACCGGCTTTAGGCAAATCCTTGGGGCCTGCGCGAATGACTATCAGCGGCATTTTCGGGGGGGCAGCCAAACCGGAAGAGCCGTCCGAGCGCCTGGATATTCAGGGGTGTGCGGAAGTGAAGGGGGAATACGTGCTACTGCGCGAAATTGCCCGGGGCGGGATGGGTATGATTTTTGAAGGCCAGGATTCCCAGCTCAAGCGCAAGGTCGCCGTAAAGGTCAGCAGCAAGAGTTTCCGGGGAGAAGACCCGAGGTTTTTCAGGGAAATGGAGGTGCTGGCGCTACTGGCTCACCCCAACATTGTGCCCATTTACACGGCGGGCACGGATGAGTTTGAGCGGCCCTTTTACAGTATGAAACTGGTGAAGGGGCGTACCCTCGAAGAGCTCCTGGTTTCCCTGCGTTCAGGAAACGTCGAAGATAAAAAGCATTTCCCCCGGGAACGGCTGCTGAACGTTTTCCAGAAGGTATGCGACGCCATCGCGTTTGCCCATTCCAACGAAATCCTGCACCGGGATCTCAAGCCCGAGAACGTCATGGTGGGGGAATTCGGGGAGGTGCAGGTGATGGACTGGGGTTTGGCCAAGATAAAGGGAGAAAAGGAGCTGGCCCCCGTCACGCCCGCTCAGGCGGAAAACACCAATCTTGGGATGACCATGGAGGGGGAAGTGGTCGGCACGCCCCAGTATATGTCCCCGGAACAGGCCCGGGGTATGGTCACCGAGCTGGACGAACGGTCGGATATTTATGGCTTGGGCGCGATTTTGTACGCTCTGTTGACTCTGCGCCCGCCCGTCGAAGGCGAGACGCTCCACGACATTTTGGCCAAGGTCAAAGAGGGCAAGATTACCTCGATTGAAACCAAGGTGTCGGGCGTGACCAAAGTGTCTGGCACAGCGACAGGGACAACGGCGGCGATCCCGGACGCCTTTACCCAGGGGGTGCCGGCCCAACTCGCGGCGGTGGTGCGCAAAGCGATGTCGATGGAACGCGAAAAGCGTTACGCGACGGTGGAGGATTTTTTGGCAGATATTGAAGCGTATTTGCGGGGGTTTGCCACCAAAGCGGAGGGGGCGGGCGTCTTCCGGCAACTCTGGTTGTTCGTGCGACGGCACAAGGCCATCGCCGCGATGGTGCTGGTCCTGATCGCTGCGGGAGCCGGCTTTACCGTTAAACTGGCGGCAAGCGAACGGGTTGCTGTCGAGCAGGCGCGCGTGGCCAAACAAAACGCGCAGACTGCCGCCGCTAACGCTGAACGAGCCCTACAGCAGGAAAAGGCGGCATTACTGGATCGGGAGGCGGCGAGGAAATCGGCCGCGCGAGCTGAGATTGCTCTGGCGGAGGCTGCGGAGAAGGACTTTGACGGCGATGCCATGCAGCAGGCGCTCGCGGAAGTGCCCGAAGATCTACGCGACCAAAACTGGCAGTACTTAAACCGGCGTCTGAATTCCGCTTCCAAAACAATCCTCGCCAAGGAGCTCAGTCCGATTGTGTCGCTGCTGCCGGTTTCTCTGAAGAAAGGGACGTATATCACCGTTCAGCAGAACGGCTGGGTTCGCAGCCTGGATTCTCAAAGTGGGAATTTCGAGGATCTGTTCCGTCTGGAAATTCCGGGCGTTGTGGCCGCCGCGGTTTCACGCGATGGCAAACGGATCGCCATCGCGCGCAATCTGACCGGACCTAAACACGTCGACCCATATACGGTCGAAGTCCGGAGTCTTCCTGGAGGGGAACGAATCAGGACGTATTCGTCTCCATCGCCTGCCAGAAAAGTGGCGCTGAGTTCCGATGGCAGTCTGCTCTTTTGCGAAGTGCTGCAGGAAGAAGCGCAGGTGCGTGTTTCTGAGGTCAGTAGTGGGACTCTGTTGTGGACGGGCGGGGCCAAAGGACTGGTGCGGACGGATCTGGCGGAGACGGGAAAGGGGATCCGGGTTCTATCCAAAGAGGACGGGTTGGTGGAACTTGACGCCAAAACTGGTGCCGTACTTCGCAACCTGGGGAAGGTGCCTTTTGTTTACAGTGGGATTCAGTGGTTTTCTCCGGCAGGCGCGGTTTACGAAATTGCGGGGTCGGCGTTTCGGAAGACGGATCCCGAAGGTGGCCGTTCGATTTTTGAGCGCAAACTGGCCTGTGCGATTTCGACGGGCATTAGTTGTGTGGTGGAAGCCAGAGGGGTTGTGACCTTGACCCGGCGTTCGGAAAGTTGCGCCGTGCTACAATTCTGGGATCTGGCGGGCAACTTGATCAAATCTGCCTTTTACGAAGGGGGCCAGGGAACATGGCATTTGGCCACTCATCCCCAGACCTTTGAAGTGGCCGTGGCGCACGGGTCCCGGATCAAAATCTGGCGTGAAAACGAGACCGCAAAACCCCTCCGTACGCTGAGTATGAGTGGGGCTACCGGGGATGCCGCTTTCTTGGGAAATGCCAACTTACTTTTGAGGATCTCGGGGTCTTCGAACGAAGGAAAAAAACTGGAAGTGTTTGATACGCAGAGTTCTAAATCGAGTGAAGTGCCAGTGTTCCAGTTGCCGTTGCCCGACCGGGTGCAGCAACATACACTCAGCGGCAATGGCCAGATTCTGGTGCTCAATGCCGGAGATCACAAACGAGAGATCCGGGTGTTTCATCGAAACGGCGCCCAATTTGTTCCCGCAGAGGAATGGGTCGCGCCAGAGTTAGGGCTGGGATTCAGCTTAAATAAAGACGGCAGCCGGTTGTGGTTTGGAAACAGCGTCTATGAGACCGCTACGGGAAAATTGCTCTGTAAACTGGAGCGCTCCCTTGTTGGGGGCATTTGGGAGCCGTCCTGTACCTGGATCAATTCCGAGCGGCTTCTGGCCATTAGCAATTCGGTGGATTCCGGCAATGCCGAGGCGGAAGAAGCTTCCAGCCGGATCCTGGCGATGTGGGATGCCCAATCGGGGGCCTTGCTGCAGACGGTTTCCGCTCCCAATGCGCGTCTGATCGCGTTGTCTCCGGACGGGCTCCGGTTTGCCGAGGCGGGAGCGGACTCGAAGATTCGGGTGCGCAATACCCAGACCTTACAGGTGGAACTCGAGTTTCGGAGTCATGAGGGAGAGCTTTACGATGTCCAATGGCACCCACGTCTGCCCGTAGTGGTGAGTGCGGGCTACGATTCAAGAATCCGAGCCTGGGATCCTCGCGATGGGCGGCTTCTGGAGGATTTATTTACCTTAACCCGGCCCCTCTCGCGGCTGCTGGTGAGTCCCGATGGGTCCACCCTTGGGGTGGTGGGCTCGCTTGTGATCCGCTTTTTCGAACTGAAATCCTTCCAGGCCACAGCGAATTAAGCGCCGCAACCGCGCTCGAAGCGAGTGCCGGGGGGAGTTCCGCCTCAATACCGGACTCCCTGTGAGGGCCGTTCGCCGCCGCTCCCCGAGAGACGGTGTCTGACTCAGGGGGCGGCGGGGATCACGGGCACGAGAATCGCATCGCGCATCCCGTGCAGAATCTTTTTGTCCGGAGGACACAAGGTGGCCAGGGCACCCCCGAGCACGGGTTTGTCGTCGGGACAGAAGTAGTAGGGGCAGAGGCGGATTTTTGCCGGGAAGGTTTCCACCTGTTCTGTGTCGCTATTGAACACGCTGTGGATGAATGTTTTCGGCTTATGGAAGCGTTGGAGTAGATACGGCTGGGTGGGGAACGCCTTGAGCGCGTCATGGACGGCCTGCTTCCAAGCGCTTTGCGGTTCGTCCGAACCGATAACCACACTGCGGGCCCCCCAGGCGAGCTCGGAAAATCCACTGGCCTTGATCACCAACTCTCGCTGCTTTTGGCTAAAGTCTCCGAGTTGTTCAAAGTCCTGAATATCCAGTCCGGGAATTTCGGCGTGAGGCGGAAGCGGCTGTGGGTCGAGAACCCAGGAACGGGGGATGATTTTTTGAAGGGCGGCGAAATGGCGGTCACTCAGTGCCCGACGCCAATAGTCCCGTAACGGGCGCATCCAGAAGAGGGCGAGCCACATCTTTTCTTCCAGCTGCGGTTTCCAGGGCGGGGTCAGTTCGAGTTGTCCGGCGAGCGTGGCTTCTTGAAGCGCCTCAAAACCTTGGATATTCGCCAAATCGAACAGTTCAAAGAAGCGGTAAGCCCGGCTGCGTTTATCCGAGCGGTTGCCGTAGCCTTCGGCATCGCAAACGCGCTGATCCGAGTGTTGGGCCAGCCATTCCATCTCCGGTCGGTAGGTGGCCGCTTCGCGCGAAACGAGAATGTCCGCTCCGGGAGCGATCGAGGCGAAGCCCTTCTGCATGCCGTGGGCGCCGCCGAGTACTGGAAATCCGAGGTCTGCGTAGGTTTGGTTGAGCCATCCGGTGAGGCCGATGCCTCCGGGGATGGAATCCAGTTCGCTCATGGCAAAGCCGTCCTCGGTAAGGATCAGGTCGGGGCGCAGCACTTTGGGCACGTGCTGACGAAACGCCTTCAGGCGGCTGAAGGCCACGAGTTCGGGCGGTTTGCCGCGGTCCAGCAGCTCGGCAATCCAGCCAGGCTGCCGGCCGTCGGCGGAAAGCGCGTAGAGGTCGTTGCAGGCTTTCTGAAAAAGCCACAGACGGTGGCCTAGCTTCTCAAGCTCCACGACGAGCGGTTGCGCCAGAGGAAAGGGTTGCGGGGAAAAGCGCCATTCCTTGTCCGCGAACAGGCCGTGCGGCGGGATGGCCGCTTTGAGCTGGCTCAAGGACGCGTGCATCAGGCGAGTCGTTTGAGCGCTTCCCGGAGCAGCGCATCGGACGGGATTTCTTCGCCGGGTTTGGTGTCTAGAAACGCTTTGACGGCCTTGAGTGCGTCGACCTGTTTATAACCGAGAGCGATCAGGGCGAGGACGGCGTCGTTCATTTCGTGGGCCCGAGGGTCGGGAGCGTGGCTGGCGGAGGCCGCTTCCCATGCGGCGGCAATGCCGACTTTGTCCTTTAGTTCGAGGATGATCCGTTCCGCTGTTTTCTTTCCGATCCCTTTGACCTGGGAGAGGGCTTTGAAATCGCCGGCAACCACCGCGGCCTGGAAGCTGGTGACGGAGGAGCCGCTTAAAACGTCGAGAGCGGTTTTGGGGCCGATGCCGGAGACGTGATGGATGAGGAGTCGGAAGAGGTCTCGTTCCTCGGGGGTTGCGAAGCCGTAAAGGACGTGGGCGTCTTCGCGAACTTGAAGGTGGGTGAGCAGGTGGAGCTGTGAGCCGAGGGACGGCAGGCGGTCATAGCTGGAGAGGGGAATGGAGATGTGGTATCCGACCCCATGCACATTAAGTACGGCATGGGTGGGGTAGGCCTCGACCAGAATGCCTTCGAGGAAGGTGATCATGGCTGCGAGCCTCGGAGGGAAAGGAGTTGGGCGCAAGTCCTTCCCGTTCTCCTGCTGGCTGTGTGGGTGCTGGATGTGACGGGACTGGCGGCGGAGTCTGAATGGAGGGTTTGGCTTGAGCCGAAGTTTATGCAACCGGCAGCGTCCGGTCCGGTGCGTGGGGCCGAGCGGACGGTTTTGGCCGGGGGGCTATGGGACGGGCAGGAGCTGAACGCGTTCTCAAAAAGCCAGTGGGAGACCCTGGGGCTGGATTGGGCGAGTTTTGAGCGGGGGGCGCTCCAGCAGGCAGCGTGGGATCTGGAGCGGGTGGAAGTCCGTCTGGATCGCGATAATCGGAAGGTGATTCGATTCGCAGAGTTGCGTTCCAAAGAACCGCTTGTGGCTTCCGCCGTGCTTGCCCCGGGTTTTGGGGAGCGGTTTGCGCAAACCTTGGGGGACTCCTTTTTTGTGGCCGTTCCAAGCCGGTATCAGGCGTTTATTTTTCCGAAGCTAGTGGGGGACCCCCGCGAGTACACGGATCTTGTTGTGAAGGGATATAAGGCGACGGTATATCCGGTTAGTTTGGAGCTGTTTGAGGTGTCAGGAGGGGTGCTTCGGGCGGTTGGCGTGTTCGAGATGCCGTGACAAGGGGGGCGCGGGAAGATGGCCGCGTGTGAACGGTGTGGCCGGACTGGGTTCGTGGGGCTCTTTTCGTTAGCACTTTTGAGATTAGGCTTCCCTTAAGGTCTCAGATTTGAGACGCATAAATGGGAATCGTCAAATACGGCTGTTCGCTTCACCCCCCTAGTCCTTCACCTGATCTTCGGATGGCCCGTGTATTAATTATCGATGATGATCCTGCGATGGTGCAGGTGATGTCCGACATCTGCAGTGAATCAGGGCATACTCCCATTGCGTACAATTCGGGGGAGAAGGCCCTAGGGGCGCTTGCCAGTCATGCCCCGCAACTGGTGCTTACCGATGTCAGGATGGATGGGGTCGGAGGTATGGAGGTGTTGCGGGTATGTCGCGAGACGATGCCCGGAACTCCGGTGATTATGATTACGGCCAACAAACAACTGCAGATGGGGATCGAGGCGATGAAAGCAGGGGCGTATGATTATATTCCCAAGCCATTTAAGGTCGACGAGTTGCGGATATCGATGCAAAGGGCTATCGAGCATCAGAGTGAACGCGTCGAAATGAAGACGTTGCGTCAGGCGGTGCGGGAAAAGTACCGGTTTGAGAACATAGTGGGCACTTCCAAGCGAATGCAGCGGGTGTTTGATTTGATTGGGAAGGTGGCGAACACAGATTCCACGATCTTGATCGAAGGAGAAAGTGGTACCGGAAAAGAGCTTGTGGCTCGCGCCTTACATTTTAATTCGAGCCGTCAGAATCAGCCATTTGTGGCGATTAACTGTTCGGCGCTTCCGGAAAATCTCCTGGAAAGTGAGCTTTTCGGCCATCGTAAGGGGGCCTTTACCGGGGCAGTGGCGGATAAAATCGGGCTTTTTGAGGAGGCGGAGGGGGGGACGATTTTTCTGGATGAGGTTAATTCGATGTCGCCGCTGATGCAGACAAAGTTGCTGCGTGTGTTGCAGGAGCGGACGTTGCGGAGGGTGGGAGACACTAAAAGTGTACCGATCCATGTGCGTGTTTTGGCGGCCACTAACGAGCCCCTTTATGAAATGACCCAGAGCGGAGCTTTTCGGGAGGATTTGTATTATCGTTTGGCGGTGATTCCGATTGAGTTGCCGCCTTTGCGCAACCGTTTGGATGACATCCCTTTATTGGTTCAGTATTTTCTCCAGAAGCAGGCTCTTAATCAGAAGACCGAGGACCTGATCCGGGTGGATGGAGCCGCCCTGCAGTTGTTGGCCGCGTATCGCTGGCCGGGAAATGTACGCGAGCTTGAAAATGCGATGGAGCGCGCTTGTGCTCTTTGTGAAGACGGCATCATTCATGTCCGGGACTTGCCTCCGCATTTAGCCAAACAAGAGGGACTACTTCGCGAGGGGGGGAGCTTGTTGATTCCTGTAGGCGAAAAGCTCGCCAAGTTTATGCAGGTTCAGGAGACCGCCTACATCGAGGCCACTATCCGGATGAACGAGGGGATGCGAGAAAAGGCGGCAAGGATGCTGGGGATTTCGATGGCGACGCTTTACCGGAAACTGGAGGTCTCCAGGAAGGCGGCCGGGTCTCAAAAAGCTCCGCTCCGTAAATCGCCCCGGAATAAGTCGACCTCGCAGGCTACGAGCAAATCTCCCTCGGATAAGCAAACGCAGGTGGCTAACGGGTTTCGCCGCAGTGTTTCCCGCTAACTACCTACTTTGGAGCGTAAAGCGACCAGAACTGTCGCTTTGCCAAGCGTTGGTTTTCAGCGAGAGTCCAGGCTTCCGCATTTTACTGTCTACTCTTCATGTCTGCTAGTTCCCGAGTGCTTTGCCATCGCGCCCTCCTTGAATGGGAGAAAGGACGCACCTATTCCGACGAAATCCTGCACGAGTTGCTTGCCCGCTTTGAGCCATCGACGTCGGATCGTGCGCTGTTTACGGAACTTTTTTACGGGGTGCTTCGCAATTTGCGGCGTCTGGATCATTTACTCGGAATTTTGAGGGAGGGAGAACTCGATACCGCTACACGGGCGCTGCTTCGGATGGGGCTTTATCAGATTTTCCACACCAGAATTCCAGTGCATGCATCTGTTTTTGAGACGGTTGCGCTCGCGAAGCGTTCTCGGGGGCTAGTAAATGCGGTGCTGCGCCGGGCCACTCGCGAGCAGGATTCATTACTTGCAGCCTTAGCGTCAGCGCCTCTGGCTGTGCGCGCCAGTCAGCCTGATTTTTTACTGGAGCGTTGGGTTCAGCAGTTTGGCCAGACTGCGGCCGAAGAGTTATGCGAATGGAATAATCGGCCGGCGGAAACCTACTTCCGTGCAAACGCCCTTAAGGGCACCCGGGAGACACTGCTGGCGGATAACCCTGAGGCGGAGGTGTATTCCGGACACCCGGCCGTAGTGAAAGTGCGTCGTATTCCGCCTGAATGGATTGCGGCCGGCCTGGGTTACGCCCAGGATCCGAGTACCTTGATGGCCGGAGATCTTTTAGATCCCCAGCCCGGTGAACGGATTCTGGATGCTTGTGCCGCTCCGGGGGGCAAGACGACTTATCTTGCCGAAAAGATGGCAAACCGTGGTCGGATTGTGGCCTGTGAGATTTTCGAATCCCGGTCGCTCCGCTTGCGACAGAATGTTTCGCGTCTTGGTGCGTCTGTGGTTCGAGTGTATACGCTTGATTTTCTTTTGGTTCCTGAGCCTGAGAGCCCGTTGACGGAAGCTCCCTTTGACCGGATTTTACTGGATGTACCGTGCAGTAACACGGGCGTTCTTCGGCGCCGGGTGGACGTCCGGTGGCGTTTAACGGAGGAGGACTTTATCCGTATGCCCGTCCAGCAATTCGCAATGGTGCGGCGGGCGGTGCCTTTACTCAAGCCGGGCGGAGTCCTCGTCTATAGTACCTGTTCGCTGGAAACGGAGGAAAACGACGGTGTTGTGGCACAGGTCGTCGCGATGTTTCCTGAACTGGAATTGGAGCAGATTCGCCGCAGTCTTCCTTTTGTAGATGGAGTCGATGGTGCATTTGCTGCCCGGTTTCGTAAACGTCTCTGAGAATCGACCTACAGGGACGTTACCTGCGGCTCTTTTTGGTGGTTGCCGCTTTTACGAAGAGTCCGGCACTCGGGCACAGTATGCGGAGTTCGCAGTTGGAGCAGTCGGGGTTTCTGGCAAAACAGCGTCGCCGCCCGTGCCAGATCAGCCAGTGACTCAGGATGGTCCAGCACTTCTTGGGTAAGAGTCGGATGAGGTCTTGTTCTATTTTTTCGGGGCTTTTTTGTGCGGACAGCCCGAGGCGACCTGCAAGCCGTTTAACATGAGTATCAACGACGATGCCCTCGGGCGTGCCGAAGACTTCGCCTAGGACTACATTGGCTGTCTTTCGGCCAACGCCGGGTAATTGCGTCAGGGCGTCCAGCGTGTTAGGCACATCGCCTCCGTGTTTGCGGAGTAATTCCTGTGCGCAACCTTTTATATGCCTGGCTTTTGCTCGAAAGAACCCTGTGGATTGCACCAGTCTCTCGAGTTCCTCCTGAGAGATGTCCGCGTAGTCCTGCGCGGTCTGACAGTGCTGAAACAGGGTGCGGGTGACCTGGTTGACCCGTACGTCCGTGCACTGAGCGGACAGGATGGTCGCGATCAGCAGGTCTAGCGGGCTAGTGTAAAGGAGCTCGCAATAGGCGTTCGGGTAAGTTTTTGCCAAGCCCTCGAGCACGGCCTCGACATAGGTGGGGGTGGGTGGGATGTGAAATTTAGCCACGTCCCAATGTGTCTCAGCCAGACCGCTGTGAATAGGGCTGTAAGCGCGAAAATCGGCTAAGATAGCACATTCCGGCCTTACCGTTGTTTCTTATTGGTTTATCTTAAGCGGAAAAACCTATGGATCTTACCCGCACCGCTTACGGAACCTGGAACGGTGGACGTTTTATGCACTTTGGAGAACCGCTTGACGAACAGAGGTTTGTGGAGCTGTTGCAGTATGCTTACCAACAGGGTGTCCGTACCTTTCTGACGGCTGATGTGCATGGAAATGGAGCGGCGGATCTATTGATAGGCAAGGCGCTAGCGGGGATTCCCAGAGATTCCTACTGTCTGGTTGGAATGATCGGGCATGACTTTTATAAGGCGACCCCTAGGGGAGCGGCGGGATATCCACGTTTTACCGATACGTCGCTTCGCGGAACCGTGGAATATGCGGACTATATCCACATGGCCACGGAGAAGGCTCTGGAGCGATGTAAGGTGAGTTATTTCGATTGTCTCATGTTGCATAATCCTGACTTTACGGGGTTTAGCAACGATGCCGTCTGGAAGGGTCTGGATCGCATGAAAGATCAGAATCTGGCCCACAGTTTGGGAATTGCCCCAGGGCCCGCCAACGGCTTCACGCTGGATCTGCTTCTGTGTTTTGAACGCTTCGGCTCAGTTTTGGACTGGGCGATGATCATCTTGAGCCCGTTGGAGCCATGGCCTGGAACGCTCTGTCTGGAAGGTGCCAGAAGGCACGATGTTAAGATCCTTACTCGGATGGTGGATCATGGCGGCCTTTTTCACGATGATGTGAAGCCCGGGCATGAGTTTTCACAAAATGACCCCCGTGGATACGGACCACTGGGTTGGATGGAGGTCGGGGAGGAAAAGATTCGGCAAATGCGACATATTGCCGATCGGCACGGGGTAACGCTCCTTCAGTTGGCTTGTCTTTGGAACCTGACGCACCTTGCCGTTGAGAGTGTGGTGCCGACCTTGATTCAAGAAGTCGCGGCGGGAGCAAAAGCGATTTCCGAGAAAGTCGATGAACTCGCATCTCTTCCTCTGGGATTACTTACGCAGGAGGAAGTGGCGGAGATCGCCCAAATTGGTGATAATAAGGGATGTATGGAGCTAAAGGGGGGAAACCCTTCCCATTTCGGAGAGTCCCTCCCAGATCGTTGGCTTTTGAATGCGGAGCTATTGCACGTGGCCAAACGTTGGGGAATCGAGCCTGCCCGAGATCTGATGAGCTTTTGAGAGCCCGCCATTTAGAGGGCGAAGAAAAATAGGGCGGAGCGCTTTGTCACCTGCTTGAGGTGCCGCTCCGCCCTGCTTTTTGCCAGTTTGCCTAGACGCTGGAGATCATCCCGCTTTGGCGGGCGTAATTGAAGATCCCACCGGCATCGATGACTGGTCTTACTTCACCCAAGGGTTTGAGTGAGTACGTTTTGCCATGAGCTGTGAGGGTGTCATTGTCGAAATCGAGGGTTGCAACGTCCCCCGTCTTGAGGACCTCGCACAACCTTTCGTTGGCGTCGTAGGGGTACAGTTCCCCAGTAGCGACACAGTTGCGGAAGAAGATCCTCGCAAAGCTGTCGGCGATAACCGCTTCTACGCCAGCCGCACCCATGGCGATGGGGGCGTGTTCGCGAGAGGATCCGCAGCCAAAATTACGGCCTGCTATGACAATTTTATACGTCGTTTTGGTGCTTTCCGACGGGACAAACTTTTCTGGGTATTGATCGTCTGGTAAGCCGATGAGTGCGTAGGAACCCAGCTTTTCGTATTCCTCTGCGATTGTCGGGACTAGTGTAAGATATTGGGCGGGAATGATCTGGTCGGTGTCAATGTTGTCCTGAACAACGTAGACGGGGGAAGTGACAGTGTGAGCCATAGCGGGTGGTGCGCAGGTGTTAGGAGATGAATTCACGTGGATCGGTGATGTGTCCGTTGAGGGCACTTGCTGCAACTGTGTAGGGACTGGCGAGAAACACTTGAGATTCCTTGTTGCCCATTCTGCCCGGGAAGTTCCGGTTGGTTGCCGATATACATTTCATCGGTGTGTTGAGGCGTCCGAACGTATCCACGGGTCCGCCCAAGCAGGCGGCGCACGAAGCGTTCTCTGTGAGGCGGACTCCGGAATTTTCCAGAATCTGCCACACCGTCTGGCCGTCCCAAACCGTATCCTTAAGTTCCTGAACAACCTTGGTGGTTGCAGGAACGCCAAAGGTGTCAATCTTGACTGTTTTGCCCTTCACTACTTCGGCAAAGGCGAGGAAGTCGCTAGTTTTTCCGCCGGTGCAAGAACCGATATAGGCCCGGTCTAGGGTGATGTGTTCCAGTTCTTTTGCGCGTTTCCGGTTGCCTGGATCAGGATGGCAGGAAACGGTAGGCTCAAGCTTGGAAAGATCGAAGCGCTGATCGTATATGAAGGATTGCGCCGCATCGAGCTCCACGGGATCGAAATCGCTCTTCGTGCCATTTTCGGCAACCCGTTCCCGGACATAATCGATGGTTTTATCATCACACGGGAAGATTCCATTTTTTCCGCCCGCTTCGATTGCCATGTTGGCAATGGTCATTCGATCGTCCATGGACATGGAGTGAACCCCTGGGCCTTCCCATTGCATGGCCCGATAGGTTGCTCCATCGAATCCGATCTCCCCGATGACGTGTAAGATCACGTCCTTTGCCATGACGCCGGCGGGGAGTTTGCCTTCCAAAAAGAAACGCATGCTTTCGGGTACTTTGATTAACAGCTTACCCGTTCCTAGAATGAAGCCTGCATCGGTATTGCCGATTCCTGTAGCGAACTGGTTAAAGGCCCCAGCCATGCAGGTGTGTGAATCGGTGCCAAAAAGAATTTCGCCGGGTCGAGTATGGCCTTTCCAGGGTAAGGTCGTATGGCATACGCCGGTATAGCGGGACCCATACTGCTTTTTGAGTTGGCCCTGTCCGGCGTCGAATTTCCAGTGACCCTCAGGATCATCAATGACGTCGTAGAAATACGGAAGCTGTTGCTCCTTAGCGAATTCCCGCAGAATATCCACGTTGCGATTGGACATGCTGTCGGCGGTGAAAATGTAGTGATCCGGGATTATTACCAGACGGTTACGATCCCAAACTTTGGCCGTCTGACCAAATTCCCGTTTAAAGACACCGATAGTACCCGGGCCGCACACGTCGTGCGTCATAAGTGTGTCTACATTGACCCAAACGTTATCGCCGGGGTTCACATGGGATTTTCCCGAAGCGCGGGCTAGGACTTTTTCCGTAAGTGTCATAGGGGCTAAGATGATGCCCGGTGAACCTCCTTTCGGCAAGGAGAGGCTGCTTCTTCGCAGATGTTGGCAGCCATCCTGCGGGTGTAGAAGTCTAGGGTGGGTCAGAGCCTTCCAGTAGGCGTTTCTGGCCGGCTCTAAGAATCCCCCGTTCGGCGCGAGTGAGGCTCTTAATCCCTCGCCTCGCAATTTTTTCTAAGACTGGATCGAGCTGGCTCGCCACGAAGTCGTTCCAGCTCATCTCACGCAAAGGCGTCGCTTCGGGGCAATGTGGCTTTACTCGCTGTTCGTAGAATAAAATGTCTCCAAATCCCATGGCTCGAGTAGCCCACCATCCCACAACTGTGGCTGTGGCCATCGCTGCTGGGCCAACTTCGGGAAACAGCCCGCTTGCCCACAGCGCAATTGCGCATCCAAGAGCTAGCCAGCTGGCATGTCGTGCCCGCATCTTGGCTCCGCCCCAGCGCGAAGCCGCGCCAACGGGCCAATCCGGAATTAGAGTTCCGTAGGCCCCAACAAGCGCGAAGAAAGCGGGAAAAGTGCCTACTATCATGCAATCAGAAACTAGTCCGTATGACGCACTCGCGCAGTGCACCAGGCCTCCAATGGCGCTTCCGGTAAGGAGGAGAATCAAAAGCTTGATGCCTCCTATAATTGGTTCCACGCAACGGCCTACAATTGCGATCCCAGCGGCGCCCGCCAAAGCATGTAGGGCTCCCTCGTGGAGCAGTGGAAAAGTAAACACCCGCCACCACTCTCCCGCTAGGAGCCCAGAAGAGCTTAGAGTGCAGCAAAGTTCCCAGTCGCTGCGTAGACTCGCCCCCGCAGGGCGTCCTAGCCATAACAAGGCTTGGATGCCCGACGCCAAAATTGAAATGGCGACAGCCATTGCGGTCACTGGGGCCTGTTCGGCTCCGGTGGGGCCGTTTCTACTGGGAACAACTCGCATAACCTTGGGTCTCCAAGATCTGTTACGGAGCAAACGTCGCCGCGGCTGACGAAGATTGCGCTAAAAACATGGCGCGAGGTTCAGGTCACCCTTTTTCGTGTCATGCAGCAACCCGCCGTAAGGCTCTTGCAAGATCAGTAGCCCCTACCATCCCCATTATATCGCCACACAGTTGACCACTATAAGCGCGATCGATTTCGCGGGTTCATTAAAATCGCCTAATGTGGATCGATGTAACCAACATCTGTCTCAGGTGTTAAACATCTGATTCTTATTCTTGCGATGCATGGCAAATTCGCATCTGTGATAGCGATGGGAGGTGAAATTTTGCTTCCCTCCGGCATCTTGCTTCCCCATAAAGCCAACCTCTTTTTCGTAGTTTGAATGCCTTCGATAAGGATCTGTAATCCTTTCGCTGGTCTAATTGAGTTAATATCATGAAGTTGCACTTAAAGAATCTCTCCCGTGAAGCCCGTAGCAAAGGCTCTCCTCTTGATGCGCCTTTGCCTCAGCGCAGTTTTCTTTTCCGTGCCATGACCGTTTTTACGGCCTCGCTCACTCTCTTGCAGGGCCCCGCTGCAATGGGTGGTACATCACTTTGGAACTCCACTGTGACTAGTGGCAATTTCGAAGACTCTGTTAACTGGTCTCCCGCTGTGGTTCCGGTTGATGAGGCTGCGTTCTCGCCAACTACACCCTTAAGCCCTCAGGCCTTAACCATTACATTGGGTGCAAGCCAAGCACTCAACGTGATTAATATACAGGCTGGAAGTTCTGGGTACTCCTCGCCATTTGCTGTCACGATCTCTGGTGGTTCTAACACTTTGGGTCTCAACGGTGCGGGTGTCATTGGCTTTGTTGCTCCAGGTGGCAGTACAACGGGGACGCGTACCTTGACCATTGATGCACGCATCCTGCTGGGGGCATCGCAGACATGGTCTCCGATCAGCGCTTTGGACTCCATAATTGCATCGGGAGTCATCTCGTCGGGTAGTAATGTGTATTCCATAACGAAGTCAGGATTGGGCTCGGTGACCCTTGCGGGTTCGAATACATTTTCCGGCGGCTTTAATTTGAGTGCAGGAACGCTAAACGTAAATAGCGCCACGGCTCTCGGTACCGGAACGCTGGTGTTGAGTGGTGGCACGTTGGATAGCACAGTTTCAGGGGGCACCTCGTTAACTGCCAATAACACTCAAAGCTGGATCGGGGATTTTTCCTTCAAGGGCACGAATGATTTGAATCTCGGTGCCGGGTCGGTGGCTCTTGCTGCGGATCGTTCGTTGAATGTTCTTGCTAGCACCCTCACCGTGGGTGGTGTGGTTTCTGGTGCTGGTGGCGTGACAAAGCTTGGAGCTGGTACGTTGACCTTGGGTGGCCTGAATTCATACACGGGCAATACGACGATCGGAGCTGGTGTGTTGTCGGTTTCGACTTTGGCAGCGGGAGGTGTTGCGAGTGGGATTGGTGCTGGGACGGCGCTGGCCACAGGATTGGTGTTCAGTGGCGGGACCCTTCTTTACACGGGGACAACTGGAACCACGGACCGGAGCTATACTATCACTACGGGGCAATCTGGGGCATTTAATGTTAGTTCATCGGCGGCGGCTTTGACTCTCGGTGGAACTTCGGCCAGTACCGACGGTGCTTTGACTAAGTTGGGTTCTGGGACATTGATTCTCAGTGGGGACAACTTGGCAACCGGCGTTACTACAATCAGTGCGGGGACGCTTCAGATCGGTGTTGGCGGAACCGCGGGGTCTGTTGCTGGGAATATTGCAAACAGTTCGAGCCTAGTGTTTAACCGCAGTGATGCCTTTACTTTTGGCAATAACATCACTGGTACCGGGTCTATTGGTCTGACTGCGGGGACGTTGACTCTCACGGGCACCAATACGAGTGGCGCGGTTAGCATTGCAAATGGTGCAGTGCTTAATATTGGAGCAGGAGGAACCAGTGGCTCGTTGGTTGGG
>CAMCYN010000070.1 GCA_945883955.1 Akkermansia muciniphila | reverse complement strand
CCGCACAGTCCGATCAGCGTCGGCACCAGATCCTGCACCTGTGTTAGGCCCGGCACTTCGCCCGGCGGCCGAAGTCCACCGGATGGCCAACGGACAAACAACGGTGAGCGATGGCCGCCCTCCCAGGGCGTCGCCTTGCTGCCGCGCATCCCGGCGTTGTAGAGGTCTGCCATGTTAGCGGTGCCGTTATCATGGAGAAACATCAGGATCGTGTTATCGCGCAGACCTGACTGGCGGAGGAAGGCGTCCAGCCGCCCCATGTTCTCATCCACATTGGCGAGCATGCCGAGGATTTGCCGATGGTTCGGTTTCTGGTCCTTGTAGGGCTCACAATATTTTTCCGGCACAATCAGCGGCGTATGGACCAGAGGTAACGGCAGATAGCAGAAGAACGGCTCACCGCCTTTACTCCGCTGATCCATCCACTTCATGGCTTCGGTGAACACAATGTCGTTTACGTAGCCTTTGAACTGGACCGGCTTGCCGTCGGCGTGGCGGAGCCACGGATCGACATAATCGTTGCACCAGGTATCGTCGGACACGCCGACAAACGCCGAGTTGAAATAGAGCACGTCCTGGAAGCCGCGGTCCTGTGGACGGAAGGGATAGTTGTCGCCCAGATGCCATTTCCCGAACTGCCCGGTGCGATAGCGGTTGGCGGCGAAGATATCGGCCACCGTCGGCAAGTCGGGGCGGAGTAACATCCGCGAGCCTGCGACAACGCTCGCACCGTTGCGGAAATTATCCACGCCGGTCATCAGTTGTGAGCGGGTGGGAGTGCAAAATGGAGTCACGTGGAAGTCGGAAAACCGCACGCTTTCCTGGTGAAGCTTGTCCACGTTGGGCGTCTTCGCCACCGGGTTGCCGTGGCATGAGTAGTCGCCATAACCGGCATCGTCGACCAAGATGACGATGACGTTTGGTTTGGCGCCGATATTCATGGCGTTTAGCGCCGCCGGCGGCGCCAGCGGCGAGAGGAAAAGGGCGGCGAGGAGTGGTAGCGTGAACTTCATAGGTGCATGGAATGAACTGGGGCCGGTCTGGGGCAGGAAAAGAGGCGCGCGGCCACTCGAACGGTTTCCTTATTCTCAGCGTAGGCTTCCGCCAAAGGCTTTTACATGTTGGATGTCCCTTCCGCGCTATCGCCAGAGCGGCTCGATTTGTTCGGCGTTCCATTTGTCCCATAACGCCGACATCTGCTGTACCCGGGCCGGCTCCCGCGGCGCTAAATTTGTGGCCTCCCCAATATCGTGAGCCAAATCGTAGAGCTGCCATTCCTTACCACTCCGCTCAAGCTTCCAATCACCGAGTCGCATCGCGTTCTGTTTTCCAACGCGCCAAAACAACGGACGCTCCAAAAACTGCTCCCGCTGCCCAGTGAGTAGCGGCAACAGACTCACTCCATCCGTTTTCGTTTTTTCCGAAGCCACCTTGGCAAGATCCATGGCGGTCGCCATCGCATCCATCGAGGTCACAGGCGCACCCATCTCCATCCCTGACGGGATGTGATTTCTCCAGGACACGATAAACGGAACTCGAATTCCTCCTTCCAGCAACTCCCCTTTTCCTCCACGCAAAGGAGCATTACTGGAGGTCAGTTCTTTGGTTGGTCCACCGTTGTCACTAAGGAACACCACAAGTGTATTTTCCTCAGTTCCGCTCTCACGCAATTTCGAGAGTACTTGGCCAACACTGTCATCCAGGTGGGAAAGCATCGCAGCAAAAATCCGGCGCTGGATGTCCTCCATGTGCGCGAACTTTTTCATATACTGATCCGCACCCTGCATCGGGCTGTGGACCGCATTATAAGCTAAATAGAGAAAGAACGGTTGGGCCTGATGACGACCGATAAAGTCACAGGCCTCGCGAGTGAATACATCGGTCAGGTTTGCCTTTTCATCCACTGGCTGGCTGCTGCGCAAAAGCGGATTATCGGTATCGTATTCGTGTTCATTGTGGCCCGATTGCGTACTCCACACGATCCGGCCATCCGGCGAGCTCCACCGCCCTTTCCCTCCATCCGGAAGGGTCTTCTTTCGCAACCAAGTCGTCACTCCCTGCCAGGGACCCGGCACGTAATAGTGTCCTTCATGCAGGAAGCCGAAAAACTCATCAAACCCACGACGCTGCGGATGAAACTCCGCCGTTCCTCCGAGATGCCACTTCCCAACGAGACCCGTCGCATAGCCAATGTCCCGCAACCGATCCGCAATGGTCTTCTCCGCCACCGGCAGACCTATTCCAGGCATCGAGTTCCTGGCTCCGATGGGGTTATACTCGAATCCAAATCGCGTCTGATAACGTCCTGTCAAAAGCGCGGCTCGCGAAGCAGCACAAAACGGAGCGGTGACATACCCGCTCGTAAAACGCGTTCCTCTAGCCGCTAACGCGTCAATGTTCGGCGTCGGAATCTCCTTCCCACCGTAACATCCGAGTTCGCCGTACCCGAGATCATCAGCGACAATCAGAACGATATTCGGTCGCGAGGAGGACTCGCCAGCGTGTCCTGACAAGGATAAGCTTACGGAAGCGAGCATCAGAGAGACCACGGCCTTAAAGGAAGGAAATTTCATATCGGAGGGGCCATTAAAAGGGAGCTGGGGACGCCGTCTTATCGGTTGCCAATTTGAGAGCTAGTCGAATCCACGGACCTGAACTTTTATCGAGTTGGATTCTGTCTCACGACGATTCGGGGCGCTACCCAAGTCGTCCAGTCGTAGCCGGGATTCTTTAGCGCATCGACAATCCAACAGATCGTAACGGCTTGTCCGCGCCAGGCGTTCAGCGAAATCTCGGCAGGAACCCTCTCTTCAGCATGAAGGCTCTTGGTGAACACTTCCTTTCCGTCCACTTCGACTGAGAAAGCGGCCCCAGTGCTCTTTTCGTGATTCAGTAACGCATCAAACAAAAGATAACTGTCCCCTTGCATTTCGGACGGAATTTCCACCTTGAAAGAAAGACGTCCAAGGCCCTTTGGCATAGGATGTTGTAACAATCCTGGCCGCTGGATTTCGTCCTCAGGCCCCACCATCTTTCGAACGACATTCTGCACATTCTCTTTCAGCGCTGAATCCCGCTTCTGAATGAAATCATAAACGACGTTGTCTTTTTCGTGAAACAGCGTCCGAGCCGGCTCGAACTTTGAAGAAATCACACTCTTCCAATCCATCCGGCCGACAATTGGCAGAGCGAAAGCAAACGCAGAATCTTCCTGAGCTGTTCCGGCGCTTTGGAACACGCTCCAAATCGTACGTTTCTTTCCGATACCATTCACGTTGCTACTGCCGTCATGAGCACGCAGGCCAAGGTGCAGTCCGCCTTCATGAGGGTGATCCACGTGTCTGTGGTAAAGGAACGACTCAATTGCAGGAAGCGCCTGAACCTTTTTCCACGCAAATGCGAACGCCGCCGCCTGTTCCTCTTCTCCATTCTCCTTGTCAGAGCAATGAAATCCCTGCTCCGTGAGGGCGATTGACCGAACCTTACCCTCGAACAAATACTCGGGTTGTCCCAGAAAAGCTGGAAGGACTTCCAGATTGTGAAAGGTGATCCGTGGCGCATCAAACCGGAGAGGCGCCGAACGGTCATTCCAAAACTCCGCTTTAAATAAGTTTTGCGGATACGGATGGAATGCCAACGCCCACGGAAAATTGCCACCCTCCGTCGAGATCTTTTGAATTCCTGATATTGCCTCCAGCCCCGAAAATCCCTTCGTTGGGTCTTCGGATGCCGACATCAACCAGTGGTGCTCCAGCGAAACGTAGATACTAAACTGTTCGTGCATCGACCGCGTCACCAAATCCGCGATCCTCAGCGCCGCCGAATACTCGCGGATGACGATTTTGGAATCCACATTTCCGAGGTGGTACCAGGACCAGTGACTCTGCATTTCATTCCCAATAACCAATCCGCTTAGGTGCCCGAACGCCGCGTCTTCCCTAGTATAGCGCTCCACCAACCAGTGAATCATCGCCCGGTAATGGAAGACGCCTTCTTCTGTCGCAGTATTGAAAGCTGAAGGGCCGATTGGAACCCGCAAAGGATCCGTAAGAGGATGTACCAACGGCGACGCCGCCGACGTATTTGCGGTAACGTTATTCAGGAGGATTCCCGTGACGCGTTGTCCGTTTTGATGCGCGGCTCTTAAATGTTTATCCAAAATCGCCACACCGGCTGGACGCAGTCCAACGATCCGCCCCTCATAAGTGAAATGAGCTTTGGGGTCGGGGCTTTCAAGATCGAGCAGTCCACCAATATGAATATTCTCATTCACCTGAGCACTCCCAAGCGCAACTCCATCAGCCTCATCCAGTAGACACGTAATCCCCTTTTTTGAGGCAACGGATCCAAGTGTATTCTTTCCTCGCGGCAAAGCCCTGAAGTCAGTCACGTATTGCGGAGCCCCAAGTGCCTCTTTTCCGTCCGCTGAACACAAACGATACTTTGCAAAAAGCAGATCCTGCGCCCCCTCGAACCTCGGAATCGCTGCGCGCAAATTAGAAGCCTCGCCCCGCCAAACCAAAACGGATTTGAAAGACTGCGGTTCGGTCACTTCAGCAGTGAGTTGGCTTGTGAAGAGGGGATCTCGCGCGATGGAAATGCTCCCGTGAACCTCGGAATTCCAACGAAACTGAATTTCATCCGTCGTCACAGAAACCCTCAATCCCCCCGAAGCGAGAAGATCGCCTACTCTCAATCCGCTGGAATCCGCGAAGAGAGCTGCACATTGGCCCAGTCCAAACAGAAAATAAAACGGAACAAACAGGCTTTTCATGAAAAACACGGGGAAGCTCTTTTTAAAACCCGGGGACATAAGATGGGTTATCATCATGTAACTTTTCGTAATTTTCTAGATCCTCACATTTCGTCCCAAAGGCACAGGTGTGGAGTTTTTTGGGACAGAACGCTTACCGCCCTTGCTGTCGTGTGGATGTTGTCGAGCTCGATGGCTTCTGAGAGAGCGCTCCCAAGAAACGCCCCCAGCTACGATTTCTATTTTTTGGGCAGAGGCACCTGCGACGTGGTGCGCAGATACGCGATGAGGTCGCGGACTTCGTCGTCTTTGAGGGTTTTGAGCAAGCCTTCAGGCATCATCGAGATGGGGGATTTCTCGCGGGAGAGGATCTCGGATTTGGTAACGATGCTGTCCTGCCCCACAAGGCGGAGCGTGAGCTGCTGGTTGTCTTCTGCGGCGACCATGCCGGAAAGGGTACGTCCATCGCGAGTGGTCACAATGACGAGCTGATAGCTCTCCTGCATCACCTCGCTGGGGTTGATGATCTGGGCGAGAATGTAGTCGAGGTTAGCGCGGTTCGAACCGGTGAGATCGGGGCCGACAATGCCGCCAGCGCCATAGAGCATGTGGCAGCCCATACAGGTGCGCTCGAAGATGGCGCGACCATTCCCGGTGTTGGCTTTGGCAATCACTGGATCGGTGAGCATCGCTTTGTACTTCGCCAACTCGGCCTGTTTATCGCTGGCGAGCTGGGTGATGGGACCCCAGAACTCGACGAACGTTGGCCCGAGCACGCGGTAGAGTTGGCGGGCGTCAAAGGCCGTGACATCGGTCTTTGGAATGGTGTTCTTCTTCAATTCAGCGACGAGGGCGCTTGCGGTGCCGCGGCGCGCGGAGAGCGTGACGACCACCTCGGCTTTCTCGACGGCGGAGAGCTTGGCGTAGCGCTGGATTAAGGTCGGCGCGATCTGCGGCGCATCAAACGAAGCCAGAGCGCGGATGGCATCACGGCGCACGGCGGGTTCATCGAGCAGGGAGAGCACCACGGGCAGCGCGGGCGCATACGCATCGCGGGCAAAGGCGGCCAGGATTTGTCGGCGGCGCTCAATGGGTGCCGCGGTGTCCTTGAGCACGGCAAGCTGGGATTCGGCGGCTTTGGCATCGCCGAAGAGTTGACCGATCTGCGCGGTGAAGTCGTTGAGCTTCGCATCCTTCGCGGCATCGAGCGCGGCAAAGGCTTCGTCCCAGTTCTTTGGCTTTGTGACCACATTGCGGCCCATCGATTTGAGCCCGTCATGCACGCCTTCGAGAAGCTGTAGACGCAGGGCGAGATCGGTGTTGCTCAGCAGTGTGGCAGCCACGGGCTCAAGCTGTTTGGCAGCGATGGCGCGGCGAGCGATGTATGGCGCGAGCAGCGGGATTTTGCTGTGTGCGGCGAGCGCCATTGCACGATTTACGTCGGCTTCGACCATCGGCTCGATGCCAAACCAAAGCATCTTCGGCAAGTTATGATCCGCAGCGTCCTCGGCATGGGCGACGAGGTTCTGCGCGATGGGCCAGCGCTCTGCCACGTTCATGCGCTGAAGCGCCGCCGCGAGGTAAAGTCGCACTATGGGCGAGCTGTCCTTCTCCGCCATCGCAGTGAACTTTGTCAAAGCTGCCGGGCTATAAGCGCGGTCTTCACCAAGCAACTGAATGGCCCAGCTGCGAACGTACGGTTCGGCATGATCTAGCAGTGGCAGTAAACGATCCGCGGGGAGATTCTGTGTGATGTGCAACGCCCAGAGTGCGCGGAGTTGATGCGCGGAGGTTTTGGATTGCGCAAAAAGTTCCCACAGCTTCGCGGGCACCGCGGCATCGAGTTGACCCGCAGCAGCACGTTGCTGGAGGAGCACGCGGGCACGACGGCTATACCAGTCGTTTGCGTTAGTGAGGAAGCTCAAGAGATCGACATCACTCTTCGCGTTGAGATCGAGATTGGTGGTGCCGGGGAGTCCTTTAGGCGCGAGGCGGTAGATGCGACCGGTCTCTTTGTCGTGGATGGCGTTTCCGCAAATCTCGGTATCGTGCCAATCAAGGGTATAGACCGCTCCGTCGGGTCCGATTTCGGTGCTGAAACCCACCCAAGCATTGTCGTTTGCAAGCAGGGTCTCGTCTCCGTGGTGGCCCACAAACCCGGAGCCCTTTGGTTCCAGAATATCGGTAAGCACCGCATGCTCGTGGAGATTCGCCATGAATATCCGGTTGTGGTATTCCTTGGGAAACGCGTCAGCGAGATAGACGCGGGCTCCCCCATGGGCTGAGCGGTGACGGTGGTCCGCGATGGTTTTGATATCATCGAAGACGTAGGGGTTAACATGTTTGCCCCCCTGGCGGTGGTAAATGCCGCCGGGAATCACATGCCAAAGGTGAGGAATCACGCAGGCGGTGATGAACATCTGGCCGTGGTCATCAAAATCGAGGCCCCAAGGATTGCTGAAACCGTGCGCGACCACTTCAAAACGATCCTTCGTTGGATGATAACGCCACACTCCGCCGTCGATGAATTGCCCGTCTTTCACTGCAATATCGGTCGGGAACGCTTCCCCCTTGCGCAGGATCGTGCCGCCGTTCAGAGGCTTGCCGACCGTCGAAGGTGTCGCAAATCCCTGGCAACCGTAAAGCCAGCCATCCGGTCCCCAGGAGAAGCTGTTAAAGACCTCATGCCGGTCCCGGATGCCCCAGCCCGTCAGGCGCACTTCGATATTCCCGTCAGGCTTGTCGTCGTGATTTTTGTCCGGAACAAAAAGCAGATTCGGCGGCGCACCTAGCCAAAGCCCGTCAAATCCAATCGCAATCGCCGAGGGAAACGGGATTCCTTCCATGAAAACCGTGCGCTTGTCGAATTTCCCGTCACCGTCCGTATCTTCGAGGATGAGGATTCGACTGTTTCCGTCCGCGGAGAAACCAGTGCTGCGCGTTTCGTAATCCCGATTTTCAGCGACCCAGAGACGGCCTCGATCATCCCAACAGAACGCCATCGGTTGAGTAATCATTGGTTCGGCAGCGGCAAGTTTCGCCTCGAACCCGTCGGGGACTGTCATCTTTGCGACTGCCTGTTCTCCAGTGAGGAAAGTGGCAGCACTACCACTTTTCCGAGCGAGCACCATATTTTCAAGGAGGACCTTTTTCTGGCTAAATGTTTCCCATGTCTGGTTCAGAGCTTCCGGATCCAGTTTGCCGGTGTAGACGACAAACTGATGTCGAACCGTCTCGGATTTGCCCTTCTCAATCGTCCAGTCACCGCCGATGGCACGACAAGGCCCCACGCCCATTTGACCATCCACACGCCACGCGTGTGGATATCCAGCGTTCTTCGGGTGATCAAAAATTGCGATGTGCGCCTGGTCTTCGCGTCCCTCAACTTTGAGTCCGAGATCGACCCAAAAGGCGTTCTTTGTGTTGGCCAGACCATTGCGAAGGCGATCGTTATTCACGACGGAACCGTCCATGCTAGGCTTCCACGGCATGCGAAGGAAGAGACCGCCGTAAGGCTCTTTCGCCATTGTGAGATCTACAAGACCTTCGCCCTTCCATTCGAGGTCCAGTATGTAACGGTCACCCGAGTCGCGCATCGTCCACGTCTGGGTCTCTGCCATCACCGGGTTCCCTTGGGCATCGAGAAGGTGATAAACCGTGCTCCACTTGACTGACTCGCCTTCCGCAACGAGCGGCGCGCTGGAGACCTTGCGCCAGAAGCCCGCACCTGGATTGTGAAAATAATCCCGCCCGTTTACCTGCTTGAGGCCCCAGTAAAGACCGGTCTGGTGCTTGTGATGCGAGGGACTGAACTCCGTCAGAACCCCCTTGCCATCGGGCGCGAGAATCGGGTGTAAAAAGGGGCGGAAATCAGGACGAGCGTTTTGGGTCAGGATCGGTTCCTCGGCATTTTGCCGAAAGACAGAGAGGGTGTGGGCGGCTTCATCCTGACGCAATGCAAGCGGAGCAGCATCGGCCTGAACGGAAAGGGCTGCAAACAAGGCCAGAACAGTAACAGGGTAGTGCGGAGGGAATTGCATCGGTGGAAGCGCAATGGGTTGACCGGCTGCTCGCCAAGGGGTGGGACGCGGTGTCAGGAAGTTACGGGGCGGATAGAAATTTCCCATAGGACATATTTTGTTATCCATCGGACATTCTTGGGCACTCCGTATGTCGCCCCGCCTCACCCTCCTTTCGGTTCCAACCGGGAAATCTTCTACACTCGTGACTGTCCCCGATGGCTTATTTGACGCGCCTCGCGACGATACCGCGCGCGCGGGCTGCGGAAACGGAGCGAAAAGCGGGCTTCTATCAAACTCACTTTTCTCACCGCCCTCCTTTTCGCGTGGTTCGCGGCACTCCTCGCAGGCGAGCTCCGCTTACCGAACTGGGGCTCACGCTGACTCCAGGCCAAAAACTTCGCGCCGACCTTGGCGTGACCTTCGGCGACGCCGGCGGCACCGACACCAACCTGCGCTCCCATTGGAGCAACCAAAGCACCGGACTCGTCGACGACATCCCCGGCGAAATCATGCTCACACCCGCCCCGTGGGGCGAGGTGAACATCCGGTAGACGTTCCCCACAACCCGCCCTGCGGGTACTCTCATTTGTGCGGGCTCAACCGCCTCCGCCCGCCGAGCGTGGGCGGACCGTGCCAGCGCCGCGACCGCATGTCCGGCCCGGCGGGCTCCTTCACAAGTGCTGCCACTCAGGGCTGAAACTCGATCCAGTTCAGGCTGAGCTCGCCCGTCTTGGCGGCGCAACGGGCCACGACGCAAAGGTCGGTCAGGCCTGCGCCGTCGCTCAGTTTGGCGGGGATGCTCAGAAACTCCCCTTCATCAGCCTGACCGGAGGGTTTCACTTCGACCGAGGCAAGCAGCGGACCCCCGGGCGAACCGCCACGTAGTTCAAAAGTGCCACCCTGTTTGTCGAAACACCCCGCACGCAGTGTGATCTGCGTGATGCCCGTGAGGTTGAGGTCCCGCCAGAGGATGTGGGCACCGTCCTTGAAGTGGCCGACAATGGCTTTTTCCCCGTAGGCATGCTCCACGTAGGCCATGCCGTGATTCACGTCGTAGAGTGCCGCTTTTTTACGGCGGGAATGCAGTACCACACTGCCCTCGCCCCGGAGTCGCGGCAATGTGGCCTCCTTGCCGTCATCGGTGTAAACAGCCGAGAGGATCAGCACGCCCTCGTCCACGCGCGTTCCTTTCGCCGGCTTCTGCGGCGCGGTGAAGGTGCCGGCTGCCCCGGACCGCGGCGGACCGGAGGGGTCATCTTTGAGGGAGAGCACCCACTCCACCATGCTGCGGATCTGCTCGAGACTGTGCTGCGGATGGGGCGGCATGGGAAGCTGCCCCCAAACACCCGCACCCCCTGTTGAAACCTTGCGCGCCAGCGACTCGGCCGCCCCCGGGTCATCCTTGTATCTCAACGCCACGGCTTTGTATGGCGGACCCGCGGACGGAGTCTCCGCCATGTGGCAGGCAAAGCAGGTGCTGGCACGCATGAGCGCGAGTCCCGGATCGCTCAATTCCTGCCCGTCCCCGCCCGCAAAGCGGCGGCCGCGAAACTCCCCCTGCACGGTGGCCAGCTCCTCCCGCACCCTGTCGCCATCGGTTTCGGTGACGGAGACCTTGTAGGGAATCGGGGCACCCCAATCGAAGAAGGAACCGTGCGCAGGCGAAACGAAGCGCACCGCAGGCCGCCCGTTGCCGACGTGGATCGTCTCCTTCGCACTGCTCGTCGCACCGCTGGCATCGGTGGCGGTCACGCTGACTTCATAGCTGCCGGGCTGGTCAAAGGTGTGCGCGAACCTAGCGCCTTCGCCGCCGGGCTGCACCCTCCCCCCGATGCTCCACACAAACCGCAACCCATCCCCATCGGGATCATGCGAGGTGGTGGCGTCAAAGCTGAGCGCCAGCGGCTGCTTGCCCGCGGTTTCACTCGCCGTCAGCCTTACCACGGGCGCCCGATTCCCGCGCCGGTAGCTGACACGCACAATCCGGCTGTCCGTGTTGTCCCACCACTGGTCGCCATACTCGATCATGTAGAGCGCACCATCGGCACCGAACTTCATGTCGATGGGCCGCCTTAGGTTCCACTCCGGAAGGAAGGGCTCGAGCTCCGGTCCGGAGGTGGCGAGCTTCACAGTCTGAATCCAGTTCCGCATCCACTCGTAAATGAACAGGCGGCCATCGAACGCTTCGGGCAGTTTTATAGGCGAGGGATTCGCCGCATCGTACCGATAAACCGGTCCGGCCAGAAGCGTCCGCCCACCGCTGCCCACGGTTGGGAACTGCTTCGAAGGAATGCTCGAATACCAAATCAGGGCGGGTTTGGCGGGGGGCAGTTTTTGGATTCCGGTGTTGCGCGGCGACAGATTTTCCGAGGCCTGCGGCTCGTACCGTTTGACCTCCTTGTTCAAGGCGAAATCATAGAGCGGCAGCGCTTCATTGGGCCCGACAAAGAGCGGCCACCCAAAGTTGCCCGCCGTCTGCGTGGCGTTGAGCTCCTCATAGCCATCCGGTTTCACACCCAGCGCCGGCATGATGTTCGGGCCGACGTCGGCAAAAAAGAGCGTCCCCGTCTTGTCATCCACGCTGAGCCGGAACGGATTGCGCACACCCATCGCGAAGACCTCCGGCCTCCCGTCCCTGCCATCTGCAAAGAGGTTGCCCGCCGGAATGGAGTAGCCACCCTCTGGCTTCGGATGAATCCGCAGCACCTTGCCCCGCAGGTCGCGCGAGTTTGCGGCAGACCGGAAGGCATCCCAGTTTTTACGCTCAGGCCGCGTGTCCTGGGGCAGGCCGGGGTCGTAATGACAGTTGTCACCATTGCCGATGTAGAGGTCGCCCCTCCCGTCCAGCCACATCGCGCCGCCCATGTGGAAAACGTGCTCGGTGTCATAGGGCCACGAGAGCAACTCGCTCTCGGATTCAACCGGCATCCTGCCCTCCTTGACCGTAAAGCGGCTCACGCACACCGTCCCCGGTTTGGCCGTCGGTGCGAACAAGGCGTACAGGTGCCCACTTTGCAGGAAATCCCGCGCCACCGCCATGCCAAGCAGCCCGATCTCACCCTTGGCGAACGTCGGCACCTTGCCCAGAACACTGACCCCGCCCGTCTTCGCATCCCAGCGCTTTACCGTGCCCCAGAACTCCGCAAACACCACATCGCCATTCGCAAGAACCTCCATCTGAATGGCATCCCGGGCCGCCGGCACGAGGACTTCCTTTTCAAAACGCTTCGGATCGACGGGCTCTGCCGCAGGAACCGAAGCGGGCAGCACCAAGCACAACACGGGGAGAAGGAGCCGACACAATGATTGAAGCCGCAAAAAGGAAATGCGTCCCGAGCGCATCCTCTCTGCAGGATTGCGGTCGATGGTCACGTCGGAAACAGGGGGGTGGTTCATGGTGTGAGCGCGGAGGTGGGTGGAGTGGGTGGCTGACTATGGGCGGGGGAGTGGCCGTTGGAAATGCCGCGGGAGGAGGAGCCAGAAATCAGGCGTGGAGCTCCGAAAGACTTCCGCTACTGGAACCAAAGCGGTCGGTTTCAACGCCGAGGCGCTGGAGCAGGGTGACGAAGAGATTGCAAAGCGGTTTGTTCTGCACGGTATCGAAGGCGAGATGGCCCGCGTGCCTGAGGCCACCGCCGGCGACAAGGACGGGCAGGTTGTTGCAGTTGTGTACGTTTGCATCCCCCAGGTTGCTGCCGTAAAGGACGGTGGTCTGGTCGAGCAGCCGCGTCCCGTCAGCGGCGGGTGTGGCCGCGAGTGCGGTGAAGAGATCCCGCAGGTGGCGCATCTGCTGGATGTCGACCTTCTCGAGCTCGGCGAGCTTTTCCTTGGACTGACCGTGGTGGCTGAGATTGTGGTAGCCATCGCGGGTGCGCTGTTGCGCGTCGAGCTCGAAGACGGGCGTGGCAAAGGCATCCACCATGAGCGTGATGATCCGGGTGGAGTCCGACTCGAAGGCGAGCCGGGCCATGTCGAGCATGAGCTGGATCTTTGGAAAAAACCGGGCCCGGTCGGGAATGTCCTTGGGCTCGGCGGTCGTGGGGGTGGGCTTGGCTTTCTGCTCCCACTCGCCGGAGAGGGCCAACCGCTCCTCCAGTGCCCGCACGGAGGTCAGGTACTGGTCGAGCCGGCTTCTGTCGCTGCCGCCAAGGTTGCGTTGAAAGCCGAGAAGCTCCTCTCGCAGCGCGTCGAGGATGCTGCCCCGATCCTGCAGGCGTTTGAGGTAGGCGGCCGTCTGTTTGGCATCCCCCTGAATGAACATTTTGCGAAACAAAGCCGCAGGACTGTCCTCGGCCGGCAGCAGGACGCCATCGCGTGTCCACGATAGGCTGCGGTTCGCCTTGTCGATGTTGACGCCAAGGTTGAGCGTCGGCAGCCGCGTCTGCTGCCCGAGTTTCTCCGCAGCGAACTGGTCGAGGGAGATGCTGTTGCGGAACCCGCTGCGCGTGGGATCGCGTGCTGCGGTGAGAAAACAGTTTTCGGTGCTGTGGCCGCCGGTGACCGCCGGATGCGAGAGACCGCTAAAAACCGTGAAGTCACTTCGAAACAGCGCGAGCTCCTTCAAATAAAGCGATGGCGTGTAGGCCGCGCCCTTGTTCTTCGGAAAAAAGTGCTGTGGCAGCACGCCAAGGTTGTTTGAGATCAGCAGCATTCGCCTCGGGACCGGCGTTGCGGCGGCGCGGGCAAAGACGGGGGTCTGGCACTCCAGCGCAGGCAGTGCAAGGGTGACGCCGACACCTTGCAGAAAGCGGCGGCGAGGGATGGGCGTGGAAATGTGTGGCGTGTTCATTGGGGGGTCTGCGAACCAAGAAAGATGCGGCTCCGCACCAGTGCGTGCACAAGGTCGCGCACGCTGAATTCACCCGCTGCGCACGCGTCGAGCATGGCCTCGAGTTCCGCGCGGTCGGCGAAACCCACGGGTGCGCCTGTGGCATGGAGCACGAGATGCTGGAGAAGGTTGCGGGCAAGCTGGCGCGGTTGGGCGGCAAGGAGGCGTTTCACCTCGTGGATGTCCCGGAAGGCCCCGCCGCCGGGCAGTGTTCCTGAAGCGTCCACCGACTGGCCGACGAAGTACGTGTAGGGATGGCCGGCGGGATCGACGCCGGTGATTTTCTCACCCTTTTCCATGCCACGATAACGGTCGCGCCAGGCGCCCATCACGTCAAAGTTCTCCAGCGCAAAGCCAACCGGATCAAACTTTGCGTGACAGTTTGCACAGCTTTTGGATTCGGTGTGTTTTGCCAACAACTCGCGGATGGTGGTGGCGCCGCGGATGTCCGGCTCCACGGCGGGAACGCTTTTGGGCGGTGGCGGTGGCGGCTGCCCTAGCAGCTTTTCCATGATCCATACGCCGCGCAGCACGGGCGAAGTGGTGGTGCCGTTGGCGGTGTGTTTGAGCAGCGCGGCCTGGGTGAGCAACCCGCCAAACGGACTGCCCTTCGGCAAACTCACCCGTTGCAGGGCGGAGCCGACGACGCGCGGCAGATCGTAGTGTGCCGCCAGCCGGTCGTTTACAAAGGCGAAGTCGGCGGCAATGACGGTGCTTGCCGGCAAATTATCACGCACCATGGCGCGGAGAAAAGCGCGTGTCTCGAGCGCCATCGAGTCCACAAGATAGTCGTCCTTGCGGTACTCCGGATACAGCCGTTCGTCCGGGAGGTCGCGGCGCAGTTTGCGCAGGTCGAGCCATTCTTCGGCGAAGGTGGTCACAAACTCCTCGAAGCGGGGGTCCGCAATGAGTCGTTCGGTTTGCAACCGCAGCACCTCGGCGTCGCGCAACCGGCCGGCGCTGGCCAGCCGGTTGAATTCGTCATCGGGGCGCGAGTTCCAGAGAAAATGTGACAGCCGGTTTGCGATCGCAAAGTGTCCATCCACGGCCCCCTCCCGCGGCTCGTTGAGATAGATGCAGTGGGGGGAGCATAGCAGCGCCTGATAGCCGGCGAGCAGTGCATCGGAAAAGGCGCCTCCACCGGACAGCTTGGCGCGGATGAGCTTGAGGAACGGCTCCTGCGCTTGCTCGCTCATGGGTCGCAAAGCGGCCAGCGCGCTGAACCGGCGGAACAACCGCTCCGCATCCGCCGCCGTGCCACCCCCGGGCGGCACATTGTCGAACAGCACGCGATGCGCCTGCGGCGGCCACTCCGTCTCGCGCAACGGGCCCGTAACCTCGAGCCACTGAATCGCCACCCCGCGGTGACCCTCCGGCGGCATCGGCGGATAGTCGTAAAAGAAACCGCCGTCCGTGCGAATAAAAGGGACGGGCAGTCCGAGCGGACTGTATTCAAAAGTCTCGCCGGCCGTGAGCTGAATCGTGGTCTCAAAATCACGCGGCTCCGGCTGCAAATCCAACCAACCGCCTGTCTCCCGCACATTGCCGGAAACATCCGGCCCCGAGGGCTGCCGCGAGCGAAAGCTCATCGCGATCGGCGCATAAGCCGGCACGAGCCGAAAATCGCGCATCTGCCGTACGGCGCGCCCGCGAAAACGCACCCGGTACGTGCCACTTTCCTTCGCGATGAAGCCACGGGGGTAGCCATAGTAGGGCCAGGTAGCCGAGCGGAACAGCGCCAGTTCGAGCGTGGGATCGCGCCGCTGCTCGGGGGACAGCTCGGCGAATTCCTTGGCGCTTAGAGACACCATGCGACCATTCCTTGCGAAGAACATCGCCTCACGCTCACCGAAGGTGTTGAGCGAGGGAAACAAGTCGGTGCCGGTAAAGCGCCTGGTGGCGGGTTCGGCGGGCGGGCTCGCCTTCGCCATCGCCTGGCGCAGTGCCGCCTCCGCGGCATCGAGGTAGGCGTCTAGCTGCACGTGCGAGATGTCGAGCAATGCGGAAACCTTGGTGAACCCGTGCGAATCACGGTCCTCTGGCAGTTTGTCCCGAATGTCGAGGTGGGGGAGCTTCAGCAGCGCGCGCAGGTTGTTTTCAAACTCCACCCGCGTCAGCCGCCGGACGGGACCGCGGCCGTTCCTCGCAACATCCTCCTGCGCAGAGGCCAACAGCTCCCTGCCAAGCTGCAACACCACCGCCTGCCGTTCCCCGGCACTGACCTTGGATTTTTCAGGCGGCGGCATCTCGCCCTTTTCGATACGGTCAAACACCCCGGTCCACCGGTTGCGGGTGTCGGTGTCGTTGAGCTCAAAACCCAGCGCGGCGATGTCAAACCCGCCTTTGGCCGCGCTGTCGTCATGGCAGTCGATGCAGTGCCGTTCGATAAAACTTTGGATCGGGTGCGACGCCGCCTTGAACGGGCTGGAGGGCGGTTTCGGGGCCGGCGCTTCAAAGGCATGCACATTGGTGATGTGCAGTTCCTCGATGCCCGTCTTCTTGTCGACAGAGCCGTCGACCTGCCCGACCAGTTGGTCGCGCGTGAGCTTCCACACCACCGTGCCATCCGGCGCGATCTCCGCCAGCACGTCACGCCCCTCTTCGACGGCCTGCATGTGGTAGTCGCCACAGGCAACCAGCAGGTTGCCGTTTGCAAGCGGCGAGAGCCCAAGCAGGTAGCGGCATTTTAGACCGAGCTCTTCGCTGGTCCAGCAGCCGAGCTTTTGGCCCGCTGCATCGAGGTGCAGCAACTGGCCTCCCGTGGACGTGGCCACCCAAAGCGAGCCATCCCTCGCCTGCAGGGTGGCAAAGGCCTTTTTTACCGTGGGCGACGGTTTGAGCAGCGGCTCGAGCGGGATCGTCTGCAAGACC
>CAMCYN010000069.1 GCA_945883955.1 Akkermansia muciniphila | reverse complement strand
TGGAACGTAAGGCGCTGGAGCGGCGTATCCAGTCAGTCCGGTTGTGGGTGGAGAATTATGCGGCCGAGGAAGAAAAGACGCGTCTGCAGGAAACCCTGCCGGCCCGGGCCGAGGAATTGAGTGCCCATCAGCGGGCGTTCCTGCATCGGTTGGCCGCAGCGCTCGCCGATAGCAGTTGGGAGGATGACGCGCTTCAGTCCACCGTGTTTGAGGTGGCGAGGATGACTCCGATTGAACAACCCGTAGCGTTCAAAGCGATCTACCGGGTGTTGCTAGATAAGGAAGCCGGCCCCAAGGCGGGCAATCTGTTTGCGTATCTCGACCGGGATTTTGTCCGGCGCCGCCTAGTGGAGTTGCCGTTTGATCGGGAAACTTTTTGGCAGGAATCCGCCATTTCGCAGGACGATCTCGCGAAATGGATGACCCAGCAGCGGGAGAAAATCGCGTCCTGCACCCATGAATTGCACTGTAGTGCTTCGGGCAATTTCCTGGAGCTCATTGTCCAGATGAAGGATGGCAAACGTCACCTGCGGCGCGTCCGGCTCGAAGCCACTCCGGATGTGAATGCGGTTCTAGGCGCCTTTGCTTAAGGGGGAGCATGCCCGAGGAGTTGCTGTTGCTTAACCGGGGGCGATCTCTGTGAATCTTTCCAAACGCGGGGAGTATGCCATTCGGGTGCTGCTGGATTTGGCGATGGCCAAATCTCAGGGGCGGTTGCTGGTGCCTTTGGGTGCTCTGGCCGAGGCGCAGCGGATTCCCGTGGCGTTTCTGGATCAGATCCTTTTGAGCCTGCGGCAGGCCGGTTTTCTGAGCAGTACCCGGGGAAAATACGGAGGATACGCGCTGGCGAAGGCGCCTTCGGAGATCGTGCTCGGAGAATTGGTCCGGTTTCTCGAGGGGCCGCTGGTGGGGACGGGTTGCGTGACTCCAAACGAGGCGCACAAATGCAGTTGCCCGGATCAAAAACACTGCGGATTGCGCCTGCTGATGACGCAGGTTCGGGAGGCGCTGTCCGGGGTGCTGGACGGGATGACTTTAGCGGATCTTGCGGGGCGGACGCTTGGGGGATTTCAGGCGGACGGGTTATTGCCGGCGGTATTACAGCAAAAAGAACCTGCGGCAGCCTCCGGCAAACGGCGCAAGTCTGGTGGAGAGCTTGGGTCGGAGCCGGAGTATTTGATTTAGGCAGCCGCCTGAGGAGGGAAGCCTAATTCTAAGTTTGGCGTCTTCCCTAAAGGCTCGTAGAGTCCTCGGCCCCCCTTCACCCCTATTGATTTCATGGACCGGATCGCGCTGGTCATCTCCACCTTCTGTTTTCTGCTCGGCTTTGCGTATACCATGCATGCGCTGGTAGCCCGCGTGTACCGGAGTTCCCCTTACAATCTGTGTGCGATCGCTACGGGTTTTATTTTCCAGACCATCTGGCTTTATCAGCGCGGGGAAATGGTGGGGCGCTGTCCGCTTGGAAGTCTCTTTGACGTACTCGTCTTTCTGTCGTGGTCGGTGATTCTCATTTATCTGCTCACGGGATCCACCTATCGCCTTTCGCTTTTGGGGGCGCTGACGTCGCCGCTGGTCTTTCTTCTTCAGGGAGCTGCGCTTCTGATGCCGCTGCCCCCGGTGGTCAAGGTGGTGACGCCTGTGAAGCCGTGGCTTGAATTACATGCGGCTGTATCGGTGGTGGCCTATGGAGCGTTTGCCCTCGCCTCACTGGCTGGAGTGATGTTGCTCGTCCAGGAACGGCAGTTGAAGACTCGCCGGCTGCATTCATTTTTCTATCATCTGCCGCCCATTCGTGAGCTGGCTGCGGCAAACCGGCGGCTGGTTTATATAGGATTTGCGCTACTCTCGGTTGGGCTTCTGGCGGGGATCGCAAACGGGGTCGCTCATGTCGGTCTGTTGCGTGTGGTATCGGTAGGGGTCTGGCTGCTGTATGCGTTTCTGTGTGTTGCGTTGCGAAGTGCCGCCATTAGTCCGCACCGGGCCTCCTGGCTGGCTATTGGTGCCTTCACCATCCTCCTCGTCACGGTGTGGGCCGTGGAAACCGTCGCCCAAGCCTGAGCCATGGAAATTCTCTGCCTCGGTCTAAACCATCGAACGGCCCCTATTGGGTTGAGGGAGCGGTTTGCGGTTCCGGAAGGAGAGTTGGGCAGTTTTGCCCTGGAAATTGGCAGGCAGACGGGATTGTCGGAAGGGGTGATTGTTTCCACCTGTAACCGGGTGGAGTTTTATATGGCGGCGGAGGATCCGGTGGTGGGATTCGCCTCGCTACAGAGTTTTTTGAAAACCCGCGGGCTCGATGTCGACGGCGATGCCTTTTTTCGCCATCAGGGACTGGAGGGAATCCGGCACCTCTTCCGGGTTTCGTCCGGGCTGGATTCGATGGTGATTGGGGAAACCGAGATATTGGGGCAGGTCAAAAAGGCGTACCTTGCGGCGCAGGAGGCAAAGGCGACGTCCAAACACCTCAACAAGCTGTTTCAGAAGGCTTTTAACGTGGCCAAAGAGGTGCGCACCAAGACCAACATCACCCGGGGCAGTGTCTCGGTGGGATCGGCTGCGGTGGAGTTGGCGGAACGGATTTTCGGAAAACTCTCCAACTGTACGGTGATGATTTTGGGGGCGGGTGAAATGAGCGAACTGACCGCAGGCGCACTTCAGGCGCGCGGGGTGAAATCCATCTTCGTAGCCAACCGCTCCTACGACCGGGCGCAGGCTCTGGCGGAGCGTATGAACGGCAAAGCGGTCCATTTTGACGAATGGCCCCGCGAATTTGCGAATGTGGATATTCTAATCGGCTCGACGGCCGCTCCCCACCACGTGCTGACTCGGCTGCAGCTCGAACCCATCATGCAGGAGCGTCCCGCCCGGCCCTTGTTCTGTATTGATCTGGCCGTGCCCAGAGATATCGATCCTGCGGTAAACCGTTTGGATGGAGTGTATCTCTACGACATCGATTCGCTGCAGGCGATCGCCGCCGAATCCCTGAATGTGCGCCAACGGGAAGTGGGCGTTTGTGAGGAGATGATTGACAGGCATGTGGTGGATTTTTCCAAATGGCTGGCGTCGGCGGCAACCTACCGAGATGCGACGGGAGGGGCGGCCCAGTCTGGGACACAGCCTGACGGTTCGCTTGGCCACGGATTTAAAGAAATTTTATGATGAAGACTGTCATCCTAGGAACACGAGCCTCGGCCCTGGCGCTGGCGCAGGTGGAACTGACCCGGAGTGCCTTGCAGGTAGTCTTTCCGGGGATAGAGGTGGAGGTGGAAAAATTTGTGACGCAGGGGGACAAGAAGCTCGATCTGGACCTGCTCAATACCAAGGGCGGCGGCAAGGGGCTCTTCACCAAGGAGCTGGAAGTCGCGCTTTTGGAGCGTCGTATCGACGTAGCCGTACACAGTCTTAAGGATCTTCCGGCTGGGATGCCCGAGGGGTTGCAGCTTACGGCGGTGCTGGAGCGTGCGGCCACAGCGGACATGCTGATTTCAAAAGTGCCGGGTGGCTTTGATGCTTTGCCGCAGAGCGCCCGTGTGGGAACGAGCAGTATTCGCCGGGCACGCCAGCTCCAGTGGCTGCGTGGGGATCTGCAAGTGGCCGAGTGGCGGGGAAACGTTCAGACGCGGTTGCGGAAATTGGCGCAGGCCGAGGAGTTCAGTGCGATTCTGCTGGCGCAGGCCGGGTTGGACCGGCTCGGGTTCGATACGGCTAGCGGCGTGATTGAATTCGAGGGCAACGCGTTTTTTGCCACCTCGCTTGGTGACCGGATGCTGCCCGCAATTGGGCAGGGAGCGGTGGCGCTTCAAAGCGAGACTAGCCGGCCGGAGGTCGCCGCACTCCTGAGGGCATTAAATCATGAGCCCACATGGCGTTCGGTCTGTGCGGAGCGCGAATTGCAGCGGCTTTTATCAGGTGACTGCACGTTGCCTGTGGGGGTACGCACCGAACACATCGCCGGTCAGATGCGGATGACCGCGCTGTTGTTCCTGGAAGGTGTGGCGGAGCCGATTAAGGCGAGCGCCGAGGGGGCCAGCCCGGAGGCTGTGGCGGCCGAGGTTGCACGCGGGCTGGGCGCCTGAGATTGCGGCTTAGACGCCGGATCCTTCTTTACGGGAAGACCACCAGACCGATCCAAGCAGGACACCGACAACAGTAACTAATGTTCCGAAGCTAAACATAAATTGGGGAGGGGATGTGCCCTAGCGAAGGCTATGAGTCAACGCGATTAACGGGACAACTTTGCAAAACTAAGCTAACCGGATGTCGAGCAGAGCAGCGAAGGCCAGCTGATACATCTCCCGCTTCGTGGCCGGTAACCATTGGAGCGAGAATTGCTCGGGCAGGATCCAGCGGTAGCCCTGAAATTCCGGGTTCGGCAGATCCACCCGGATGGAGTCCGGTGGGGCGTGAAAATCCACTAGAAAGAAATGCTGATCCTTTCCCACGTAGCCTTTGACCTTTTTGCCGGCCTGGAAGCGGTACCGGAACGGACCGTCCCGGCGGACTTCCACCCACTGATCGGCTGTGACGCCGATTTCCTCTTCTAATTCCCGGGCAATCGCTTCCTCGAGCGTTTCGCCTTTATCTACACCGCCCTGGGGAAATTGCCATGCCCCGGGAATACCCAGTCGTTCGCAGATTAAAATGTGGCCCGTTGGCTTCCTGAGAATGGCGGCTACATTTAGCCTGTAGCGGGGCGTTTTGCCGGGCATAATTCGGAGTCGTCTACTCGGGAGATGAGGTTACCGGTTCGGCCTTTGCCGATTTGGCTTTTGGGGCGGCCTTGCCTTTTGGGGCCTTGGGTTTGCGCTCCTCAAATTCGAAACCGACCTTGTCTCCCTCGAGCTTGAGGAAGGCCGAGAACGGGCGTCCCTTTTTCGAAATAAAGCGCCGCATTAAATCGGTTTTTCCCGTTTCGCAAAGCTTCCTCGCCTGTTCGGCTGAAATGGCCTGCTGCAGGATCAGTTTGCCCATCCTGAACTTACACTCTTTGGAAGGAGTGTGTTCGCACAGGAATGCGGAATCCGTTTCGACCACATTTCCTTTCTTACAGATCGGACAGGGGGCAATCCGGGGTGCGGCGGACAGGTCGACGTTGCTCGCCTCGGCGTCGGCTTTTTCGAAATCAAAGCGCTGTTTCCATTCGCTGCCAGCGTCCATGTGGACGTGAGCGGCAAAGGCCCTGCCCATTTTGGAACGGAATCCTTCGAGTGGTCCGACCGTGCCCGCGCTGAGGAGTGCGACGACTTCTTCGCGCTCAAACTCGCGTGCAGCCATGGTTTTCCAAACCATCAGCTTACACCCGGCGCATTCATAACATCGGAAACTTTCCTTAAGGCCTTGATGGCCGCAACGCGGGCAGGTGGCGTCCAGCGGTTTGAACTGTCCGGAAACCTCTTTGCCCATCCCGCTGCGCACCTTCTCGACCAGATCCTTGGTGAGTGTCCCGATCTGGGACATGAAATCAGCGCGCGAGAGCTGGCCTCGTTCCATCTGTTTAAGGCGGAACTCCCATTCGCCGGTCAGTTCGGGCTTGGTGAGTGCCTCGGCGTGCAGATCGCGCAGCAGGGTGATCAGCGACATTCCTTTGGCCGTGGCGACCAAATCCCGCCCTTGCCGGAGAATGTACCCCTCGGCCAAAAGACCTTCGATAATCTGTGCCCGGGTCGCTGGAGTCCCGAGCCCGCGTTCGCTCATGGCGTCGCGCAATTCTTCATCATCCACCAGTTTGCCGGCACCTTCCATGGCCGACAGCAGCGTGCCTTCGTTAAAACGGGCCGGCGGCTTGGTTTCAGACTCCTTCACTTCGACGTCTTCGGTCTGCGCTTTTTCCCCGGGGCGTACGGCACAGACGGATTTTTCCGAGTCTTCCTCGTTTTCCGCCTGGCGTCCGTAAACCGCCATCCAGCCCGGATCTACGATGATCTTGCCGTCAGTCTTAAAGGCTTCGCCTTCGACACGGGTGATGCGGGTGGTGACTTCAAACTGTGCGGCCGGGAAGAACACGGCCACAAACCGGCGAGAGACGAGGTCAAAGATGCGTTGTTCTTTGTCGTCGAGGGTCTTAGGGGTAGTTCCCGTGGGGACGATTGCAAAGTGGTCGCTGACCTTGGCGTTGTTGAAGATGCGTTTATTCGGCCGAACCCAGCCCTTTTCCAGAGCGTGTCTGGCGTGCCGTGCCAGAGTCGGGTCGGCGATAGTTTCGAGTACACTTTTAGCCGTGGCCAGATGATCTTCGGGCAGGAACTTGGAATCGGTACGCGGATAGGTCAGCGCCTTGTGTTTTTCGTACAGGGCCTGGGCGATTTGGAGGGTCATTCGCGCCGGGAATCCGAAGCGCTGGTTGGCTTCCCTTTGAAGAGTGGTCAAATCGTACAGCAGCGGAGGAGCCTGGGTGGTGGGCTTTTTTTCTTCCTCAACCAGTCCGGTTTTCCCGAGGCACTTGGTCTTGATCGCCTCGGCGCGGGCACGATCCCAGAGTCTTTCGGCTTTGGCGTCTTCATCGGCACCTTTCTTGTGAAAGGATTCGTCGAGCCAACGGCCCCGATAAGAGCCTGCGGAGACGGAAAAGTCGGCAAAAACCTCAAAGTAGGTCTTGGCGGTAAAAGCCCGGATTTTTTCTTCGCGCTCGACCAGAATGGCCAGTGTGGGCGTCTGGACGCGGCCGGCCGGGGTCTTGTGGAAACCACCATCGGCGGAATTAAAGGCGGTGAGGGCCCGGGTGGAGTTGATGCCTACCAGCCAATCGGCCTCGGCGCGACTCATGGCGGCGTCAGCCAGGGGTTGCATCTCTTCTCCGGTCCGGAGGCGGCTGAATGCCGTCCGGATCGCGTCGGTGGTCATGGACTGAAGCCAGAGCCGGCTCTGAGGTTTGCTTACGCCGGAGGCGCGGATGACGTTTCGGAAAATGAGTTCACCCTCGCGTCCGGCATCGCAGGCGTTGATCACCTTGTCGATGTCTTTGCGTTTGAGTAATTTTTTGAGGACCGCCAACCTCGCGGCGTTTTTTTCAATGGGAACCAGATCGAAGTGCGAGGGGATGGAAGGGAGGTTTTCAATTTTCCACTTGCCCCGCGCCGGTTCTGATCCTTCCGGCGGAGCGATTTCCAGCAGATGGCCCACGGCGGAAGAGATGACCATGGTGTCGCTTTCAAAGTAGTCACCTTGGCGTTCAAATTTGCCAAGGGCGCGGGCGAGATCTTGGGCGACACTGGGTTTCTCGGCGATAACGAGGGATTTTGCCATACAAAGAGGAGATTCGGTCGGGGGCGATCCGAGGCGGCAGAGGTCGCCATGAAAGCCCGATAGAGGCAACCGCGGAATGAGCCAGACGCGTGAAATAGACCAAAAAACGGTGTTTTGGGTAGGGGAATCGCCTTAAGGGAGCCCTTGGGCGGGCTGGGCGGCGCTCTCGGCCCGGACGCGTGCAATTTTTTCCCTGGGTCCTGCGAGGGTGGCATCCATTTCCAGAGCCGCCTCCCAGGCCGCCAGTGCGTCTTCGGGTTTTGAGAGTTTTTCCAAGGCATCCCCCAGATGATCGTAAACTTCTCCGGCATCTTCCCTGCGCATGTTTTCGAGGGCACGACGCAGTTCCTGAACTGCCGCTGTGAAATCTCCCTTCCGATAATACCACCAGCCGAGACTGTCCAGGTAAGCAGGGTGATTGGGTCTGAGGGTGAGCGCCCGGCGGATAAAGGCTCCGGCCTGGTCCAAGTTCACGTTCCGGTCTATCCACATGTAGCCAAGATAATTCAATGCTTCGGCCGCATTATCCGGATCGAGTGTGATGCTTTTTTGCAGGAGTGCTGCGGCCTTTTCCAGAAGACCGGCTCGTTCCGCGGCGGCTCCGTAGGTGAGGTAAAACTTTGCATCGAGCGCCTCTCTTTGGCTGGCCGCGTATTGACGTTCTGCCAACGCAAAGGCTTCAACGGCTTCTCCCGGCTTTTTGGACTCCGAGAGGGCTACGGCGAGAAGCATCGTGAGGTTGGGCGAATCCGGGAAGAGTTTCTGGGCGGACTGTGCTGTTTGGGCGGCGTCGCCTGATCTTCTAAGGCGGAGCTGCAACTGGATGACGCGGAAATGTTCCTGGAGGGAACTTGGATCGGTTTCGAGGGCCACTTTGAAATGGCCTAGGGCGGCTATGAGCTGGCCTTGTTGGAGATAAAACTCCCCCGCCATCTCGCGAACCGCAGTGACGAGGGGTTGCTCGCGCAGAAATTCTTCAAGCAGCTCGATAGCGAGATTGAGCTGGTCGTTTGAGGCGAGCGTCCGGGCCCATTTTTGACAGATCCCGGGCGAGCTGGCTTTGTTTTCTATGCGGAAAAGGGTTTGCGCCCTTTCATATAGCCCGGAGGCTTCGAGCAGTTGCCTGGTCAGAGCGTAGTGGTCGGCGGCACGTTCCAGGCATCGCGGATCCTGGGGGGCTAAATCGAGTGCTTTCCGGAAAAGTGCGTTGATCCGTTCGAGTGCAGGTCGGCCAAGGGCGGGGGAGCTCAATGCGTAGGCATTGCGAAACAAATCCCCGGCCTGGAGCCAGTAGTTCGGATCCGCGTTGGCGGACGATTCAGTGCGCTTGAGGGCGTCATCGACCTTTTGGGATAATTTGGCCGTACTGCACACCTCGACGAAAATGGAGAGGGCTGCGAACTGGTTCGGGACGAGTTTGTAGGCCTTTTCCGCGTAAGCCAGAGCGTTGTCAGGCTGATGCAGCGCGGTGAGGTAAATCCGGGCGAGTTCAATCAGCGGCGCGGGCTGGGTGGGCCGTGCCTGTTGCGCGTCTTTAAGGATCCGCAGCGCTTCTGGAGTTTCCTGACGTTGGACGTAGAATGTCGCTAGCTGGATGGCCAGAGGGATGTTCCAGGGGGCGAGATTCAGAGACTGCTGGAACAACTTCAGGGCTTGGTCATTCTCTCCCTGCTCCTCGGCCAGAGATCCGAGGGCGAACAGAACGAAGGCCTGATTTTCGATATCGCTGGCCGCATTCAGAAGCAAATCCTGAGCGGGAGCTTCTGGGGGCGAGGGGTAGGGATCTGCAAACACAAGCCGCGCTGGCGTCTTGGACACCGGCGCGGCTGGTAAAGCGGGAATAGTCTCTTGGGACTGAGCGGATTTGGTGGGCTTGGCTGCCAACGACAGTGTGGGCCACAGACACAAACCAGTGATCGCAGCGGACATAGCCAGCTGCGATGCGAAACGGACGGTAGCCATCGGCAAACGGTCCATTTGCGCTTTTTCGCCTAGCTCTTGTACCGCAAGCGTTTCTTGTGGCGGTTTTCTTTCATCCGCTTACGGCGCTTGTGCTTGGCTATCTTTGATTTACGTCTCTTTTTAAGGGAACCCATGAGTAGTTGTTGGCTTGCGTTCGGGGGGCGGAGGGAATCAGGAATTAGAGGAGGCCGCAATCCCTAATTTAAGATAAGTGCATCTTCCCGGCTTTTTCCGTTAATAAACCAGTTTGTTGAGGGGATATTCAATGATGCCTTCGGCTCCCAACATCTTCAGTTGCGGGATGATTTCACGGACCACCTTTTCGTCGATGACCGTTTCAACGGCTATCCAGCCTTTTTGGGACAAATGGGCCACCGTCGGGTTGCGGAGCGCCGGAAGCGAAGCGAGGAGTTCCTCAAGTTTGGCTTCCGGCAGGTTCATTTTAAGTCCTACCTTGTCACGGGCGGCATAAGCTCCTTGAAGCAGCATCACGAGGGTTTCAAGTTTGCCCCGTTTCCATGAATCTTGGAACGCCTCTTTGTTGGCAATGACTTGAGGGGACGAATGCAGGATGGTTTCGAGAATCCGCAGCTTGTTGGCTCGAAGCGAGGACCCCGTTTCCGTCACATCGACTATGGCGTCCACAAGGTCGGGGACCTTCACTTCGGTGGCGCCCCAGGAAAACTCTATGGTGGCCTCAACGCCGTGTTCGGCAAGGTAGCGGCGGGTTAATTCGACCGCTTCAGTAGCAATAACCTTTCCCTGAAGGTCCTGAACGCTGCGGATCGGGGAGTCCTCGGGCACAGCGATCACCCAACGTGTGGGCTGTGCGCTCGTTTTTGAAAACGTCATTTCCGCAAGAACTTCTACGTCGGAGCCATTGTTATAGACCCAATCCCGGCCGGTGAGACCGCAGTCCAGAAAGCCGTGTTCGACATACCGGCTGATTTCCTGCGCTCTTAACAGACGGATGACCAGCTCGGGGTCATCCACGGATGGTTTGTAGGAGCGACTGGCGCCCGAAATGACGAACCCGGCTTTTGCAAACAGGGCGAAGGTGGGTTCCTGAAGGGACCCGGTGGGAAGACCAACTCGGAGGACTCTCGGTTCGCTCATAAAAAGGGCTGAAAGTTTTAGGTTGCTGACGGGTTGTGGGGCGAGGAAAAAGGCCGGCTGTAAGCCCTCGGTGGCTGGAGCAGTTTTGTTTCGTGAAGATGAGCCAGAACGAAGGGACGGCGGCCCCGGAAGTGCGGGGGTCGAATCTGGCGGCTGAGGGAAGTGGAAGTTCTCGACTCCAGCCGGGGCGGCAGTGGTGCCGATGGAGCGGAAGCGTCGCAAGATCTGGTCGGAGCGGAGGTTAGAGCCTAGAGATCCGACACACAGAAGCATTAGGGAAGTGGGTTGGGACGGACTCGAACCGTCAACCAACGCCTTAAAAGGGCGCTGCTCTACCATTGAGCTACCAACCCGAAGCTTCACACCGAGTGGTAAGTTTTAGGGGAACGGATGGTGGCTATGCAAGCGGGAAAGCCGGCTAGGGCGGCATTTATCTAACTTTTTATGACAATGTCCTCCTTGATGAGTGTTTTAACTAAAAGTTGCAGTCATCGATGCCGAATAAAAAATGATGGACCTTTTTTTAGCACAAGATGACGCGCGCCAGCGAACGGGCGGTCTTGTGTCGCTTCTTGTGTTGGTTATCGCCGGGCTTGTTACAGTTCTTCACTGTCTGGGTCTTCTTTTAAGTGGTGGGTCTCTCTCCGCCACTGAATCTCACCTCGATGCACTACCCTGGACCCTTCCTTTGGGGATTCTTCTGGTTTGCATTGGTGTCATTGCACGCGTTTACGCGCTAAGAAATGGTGGCTCTGCCGTTGCCGAGGAACTGGGCGGCCAGCGGATTCATCCAGCTACCCGCAATCCCGGTGAACGCCGTTTGATTTCGCTCGTGGAAGAGTTGGCCGTGGCTGCGGGAATTCCGGTTCCGGAGGTTTGGGTTTTGCAATCGGAAGATTGTATTAACGCCTTTGTGGCGGGGAATGACCCGTGTAAAGCGGTTATCGGTGTTACTCGGGGGGCTATCGAGCGTCTCACCAGGGAGGAGCTTCAGGCGGTGCTGGCTCATGAGTTCAGCCACATTGTTTGTGGCGAGATGCGGCTAAATTTTATGTTGCTCGCTTGGGTTCAGGGGATTTTGTTCCTTACCCTGACCGGCCGGAGTATGGTCCGTACGGGCTTGGATATAGAGTATTCCGATGGTCGGCGGCGCTCGCCCAAGGCGGCGCAAAAACGCGAGGGCACAAATCTTGAAGGCGAAAGCCTCTCTTTTCTTGGAATTTTGCTGGTTCTCCTTGGGTCGGTGTCTTCCGTGTTTGGTCGTATCTTCCAAGGGGCGATCTGCCGGGATCGGGAAGTCTTTGCGGATTTGGCTTCTGTGGAGTTTACGAGCAACCCGGCTGCACTGGTCCGGGCCATGAAAAAAATGGGCGGAATGGAGAATGGTTCTCTGTTGCTTAGCCCTAACGCCTCCCAGGTGGGGCATCTGTTTTTCGGACAGGCTGCGGTTGGTTTCTTTTCCTGGCTGTTTCCAACCCACCCTCCAATTGAGGACCGGATTCGTCGGATCGAGCCAGATTGGAGCGGAGATTTTATGCGAAGTGTGGCCCAGCCTGTTCTGGAAGAGACCGAAATCAGCTTTGCTGGTGCGGGCCGCTCGGGATCTGCCGTCTACCGGCTCTCGTCTCTGGAGCAGATGGGAGAGAGTTTCTCACTGATCCATTTAACTCAAGGTGTCGCCGCCACCAGGGCTTTGCGTCCTGAATGGAAAAAGCTGACCCTCTCCAAAGACGGAGCGCGAAAGTTGGCCTTTGAATTGTGTAAACCTAAGTCCTCGGTCGAACTTGGCTTGGGCATGGCGAGCCCCTCCCAGGCTCTACTATTGTTAGACTTGGCTATGCCTCTGTTGCGCCGCATGGATCCCGATGAATACTGGTCGATTATGCGCTTTTGCCGGAGGGAGGCGCACCGAGGCGAGCCGGTGGATATTTTCCGCTTTTTACTCGCTCATGTTCTCGGTCGCAGGCTTGGAATCGCGCTGTCCCTGCGGGAGCCTATGCCGGTTTCCTACGAGGAGTTACCTTCGATCTGGGAAGATGTCCGCGTTCTAATTTCGATGATGGTTAAGATTTCCTCGCCGACTCAGTCTGCCAGGCTGATCGGTTACTCGAACGCTTGGGGACGGCTGGGTATCAATGTCGAGGCTCTTCCGGAATTCATCGAGCACGTGACATTGTTTCAGCTGGTGACTGCCCTTGATAACTGCGAGCAGGCTTCTGCGTTTCTTAAACGCCAGGTGTTGATCTCTTTGGGAATCGCCGCGGCGTATGAAGGCGAAATTCCAGAGCGCGAACTCGTGCTCGTCCGGCTCATGGCTGACGCCATGGGATCTCCTGTGTCCCCATTGTTGAATCCGCATCTCTCTTAAAGTTGGATGCGGCAGCCGGGTGTGTCGGAAAAGAGTGTGAGATCCAACGGCGTTTGGAGGTAGTCTAAGATTAGATGGACTACATTGAGAAAGCCCGACGCGTCTTGGATCTCGAGATCGGTGAGTTGCAACGCCTTAACGAGCGCTTGGATTCAAGTTTTGAGCGAGCAGTGGAAGCAATTATTTCCTGTATGTCCCAAGGGGGAAAGGTGGTGGTTTGTGGTGTCGGGAAATCAGGTGCAATCGGTGAAAAAATCGCCGCGACTTTGACCAGCACGGGATGTCCCTCTGTAGTGCTCAACGCCGTAAATGCTTTGCATGGCGATCTTGGAGTCGTCTCCGAGGGGGATGTGCTTCTTGTCCTTTCTTATAGTGGTGAAACGGAAGAGTTACTGGCGGTGTTACCAGCGGTGGCCAGAATTGGCGTAAAGGTTCTTTCGATGACCGGTAACCTGCGTTCGACTCTAGCGCAGGCCAGTTTCGTCGTACTTGACGTCAATGTGGAACGCGAAGCTTGTCCCCTCGAGCTGGCGCCTACGGCCAGTACGACGGTGATGTTGGCGCTCGGAGATGCCCTTGCCATGGTCCTGCTCGAGGCCCATGGGTTCACAAGGGAGGATTTTGCGCGCTATCATCCTGCGGGGCGTCTGGGGCGGAGTCTGCTATTACGTGTGAGCGATATCATGCGGGGCACTGCCGAAATGGCGTTGGTAAAGCCTCACATGACCGTCAGGGAAGTTCTGCATGTCATGACCGCCCAGAAGGCCGGTGCCGCCGTAGCTGTCTCTGTCGAGGGACGCATGGTGGGTATTTTTACGCATGGTGATTTTGCCAGGCACTTTCAAACAAATGCGCAAATCGGTGATATGGCCGTGGAGCGTTTCCTGACCGCAAATCCGGTGTGCGTTCAAGAGGTCTGTTTGGCGGCCGAGGTCCTTCTTCTTTTGGAAAAACACCGGGTCGACGAGGTGGTTGTTTTGAACACTGCCGGGACGCCTGTGGGGGTTGTGGATTCCCAGGATCTGGCGCGTTGGAGGCTGGTATAGGGAAATAAAAACCCCCCGTCGCATTTCTGCGAAGGGGGGAGTCAAATGGGGGATTGTCGCGAAACTATCGCTTCCAGTTGCCTTGGTCGTCGTCGGTTCCAGGGGTGCGGTCTTTGCCGGCGGAAAAAATATCGTAGCTATCCGCGTTACGCCTTCCGGGCGCCACATATTGGTATTCCATACCCCATGGGTCGAGCGGGACCTCCTTCATGAGTTGACGCCAGTTGCGCGGAGCGGGGGAAGAAGATGGTGCCTGGACCAATGCCTTGAGGCCCTGTTCGCTGCTTGGTGCGAAACCATTCATGCTTTCGTAAACCATCAGCTGGGTTTGGATGGTCTGAATATCGCTTCGAATTTTTGTGTCCTGGGCTACGCCAATGTTGCCGCCCATGTTGTAGGCGGCGACCCCTGCCAGAAGACCAATGATCATTACGACCATCATGATTTCAATCAGGGTGAAGCCCGCTTGGCTTGAGCGGGAGAAATGGTGGGAAGGGGAGCGTTTCATAAGGATAGGGGGAAAACAGGGAGGAGTTTGCGAACTAGCGGAGGTTGCGGATCTGTAATTCAACATTTCGGATTTCTACGGTTCCTCCAAAACGAGATTGTTGAAGTGAAATTTGATTCTGTCCCGGAAGAAGGGCTGACGGTGGAAGCAGTCCCTGCATCCGAATCCATCCTGAGTACTGAAGCGCGGGCTCTTCGATCCCGATCCGCTTTCTGGTACGCCAGGCCGGATCCGCGAGGTCGGGAAAGTTGATGGAAAGCTGGTGAAGCTCGACTCCGTTTATGAGCGCCAGAGGCGGTTCGCCGGCTAAAACACTGCGCACTTCAAACGTCAGCAATGCCGCCGAAGGCTTCTGGGAAATTTCAAAGTCAATGAGGGTTGGGGTTTCCTCGCCAACGACCAGCGGGCCCGCTTCCAGGGTAGCCGCAATCCGCCCGAGTAGTAGGCGATCGGCCTCAGGGTCGGGGCTCACACTGGGAGCCGGGGCGAAGGATTCCTGGACCGGCGGCGGTGGGAAATCGATGGCGTGTAAGACCGGGCTTTTTTTCATCGCCGTGGTGAACAGGCCGGTTAGGCGACTGCCGTCTAGCGGAAGAGACAGGTCAATGTAATCCACACCCTCGATGGGAATTCGGACGACCTCAGTGAGGGCTGCTTCTGCCGAGCCGAAGGGGGCGGACTGTGAAATTTGCATGCCGGTCTCATTCCATGCCGTGAGGGTGGCCTGCCCGCTTGGGCCGGCCGCCAGGGTAATCCGAAGTTCCACGGTATGAATCAGGGCCGAAAGTTTTCGGAGACGCAGCCGTACCACCGTGCGCCGAACGTGGTTTGGGTCTTTCGGGGGATGAAGGACGGAGATCGACTCCACCCACATCGGTAGGGAAGATATGGGACGTTCGGCCAAAAGGGCGGATGGGGAGACCCCAATCGAGAATGGCGTTGGGTGCAGCTGAGGCTGGGCGAAAACCGGGAGAGGGGTCAGAATACCGGGGAGCATCGCTACGCAAAAAGTACGAAGCGGCGACTGGAAGCGGGGGAACATACGCGGAAACGGTATCTGAAGGAACGTCCGGGGAACAATTCGGAATTAGGCGGAGCCGGGCCTGAGTCCTTTGGTCATGGAGAAGACGGCGCTCAGGATTCCGAACACCACGAAACCGACTACCACCGCGATCCCAACCATGACAATTGGCGGGATCAGTGTGGAAATGATGCTGACCTTTTTATCGAGTTCGCGGTCATAGACATCAGCAATATTTCCAAGGGTTTCGCCGAGGCGGCCGGACTGTTCCCCGACGGAAAGCATATCCAGGAAAAGTTCCGGAAAAAGGTTCTGGGCTCCCAGCGCGTTGGACAGAGCCATGCCATCCACCACTGATTGCTGTGCGCTCTTCATCTTTTCGCGAACGAAGGAATTTCCGGCAATGTCTTCAATCAACTCGAGCGCCCGCAGCAGTGTTACGCCATTGAGCATAAGCGTACTCAGGGTTCGCGCAAATTGAGTGTAGTAGCGGTGGCGCATGATGCTGCCATATCCCGGTATACGCCAAAGTAATGTGTCCCACTGACGTTTTCCCGACGCGGTGCTGATCCAGGCCCGCATCCCGAAGGTCACCCCGAAAACGACGGGAATCGCAGTCCACCAGTAGTGCGTCAACGCACCATGGACGTTCATTAACATCCGGGTGGCGAAAGGCAGTTCCTGACTGGTGTCGGTAAAGAACTTCAGCAGTTTTGGCACCATCACCGTCATGAACACGGTCACCATCACCGCTCCAACGACTACGAGCATGGCTGGGTAAACCAATGCCTGCTGTACACGGTCCCGAAGCGCTTTGACTTCCGCCAGATAGTTTACAAGTCGCTTGAGGATGTCTCCCAACGTGCCGGAAGCTTCTCCGGCTGCCACCATGTTGACGTAGAGCGGGGAGAAGATTTTCGGGTAGTCGCGAAGGGCCTGGGACAGACTGCGCCCTTCAACCAGTGCGAGGTGGAGTCCTTTGGCCAAGCCATGCAGTTTGGGGTGCTTCATCCGGCGCACCAGAATATTGAGCGCCTCGTCGAGAGTCATTCCCGCGCCAAGCAGAAGCGCGAGCTGTTCGGTGAACAGGTGCTGCTGGCCATAGGACATGGTGTGCACCGATACGGTTGCTGGCGGGGTTCCGGCAGCCGCGCTGGAGTGTTTAGGTGCATCTTCGGTGACCGCCTGAATTCGGACAGGGAAGCCCTTGGTTTTCTCCACCTCTCGGATCGCACCCGCACGATCAGAACTCTCCAGGGTTCCCTCAACGAGGGCCCCCTGAGCGGTGCGAGCTACAAAGCGAAACTGAGGCATGGGTGGGGTGGAGCTTTACCGGCGACCTTCGTCCAGATCGATATAATCGAAGAAGGTCTG
>CAMCYN010000068.1 GCA_945883955.1 Akkermansia muciniphila | reverse complement strand
GCCAACATTTCCTCGGCCCGGCTCCACATGAGCACCGGGCGGCGGAGGGTGGTGAACTTTTCGACCTCAAAAGCGAGTTTGGTCCGAGCGGCGACTTCGGCTTCCCTGTTGTATTTTAGATCCCAGTATTCGAGGGCCTTAGGATCCCGGTTGAGACGGAATTCCGGCAGGATAATGCTGTTGTAGATGCCGTCAAAATTGCTGGGCTGCTTTTCCCAGCCTTCGGCGTTGATGAAGTCTTTAAGCCTGAGCCATTGCACCACGGGGCTTCCGTCGATTGGCCTTCTGAAAATGGTGTCGTGCATCTTCTTGATTTGATCATGGGTAGCCTTGTGATGGACTCCAACGGGTGGTGGCGGGACTGGTTTGGCTGGTTTGGGCGCCTCCTTTTCCTGCTTGATCATGTCTTCCAGCGCACTGACCGCCTGGTCCTGGGTCACAAGCTCTTTGGTGTACGCCAGAACCTGAGGCAGTAAATCTTTTACCGGAGTGCCCCCGTCGCGTTGAATGGTGAGGCTGAGCCACATAAAATAGAGGCGCGCCGCGTTCCGAACCAGGGGGGCATTGAAGGCGTCTCCTTCCTTCTCTTTCCAGTCGCGAAAAACAGAGTTCTCTTTGGGAGCCCCGCTGAATTGAACAACCCGGATGGCTTCTTCCCAGAGCAAAATCGCCCGTTCCGGATTGTTGGCCGCTGAGATGACGTCTTTTAGGGCGGATTGACGCGACTTGTTGGACTCGAGGTTCTGTTGATCGCGAAGACGATGGAGCTCTTTAAGAAGCGACACGGTGTCCACGGGCGCGGCGTCCTGGGTCTGGGCCAGCAGGAGCGGATGAGTCGCCAGGGTTAAAAGAGCGACCGAAAGCAGAGGGAGGCGGAGGGAACGCATGTTGGATTAATCCAATTCTGCAAGGTGCTGGCAAGCATGCAGCCACCGGCCGATTCCCCGGAGAGACCCCCCTCGGAGACCGTGGACAATCCAAGAGCCTAAACGTCTTCGGCTTCGTCGGGGGCGAGTGCGTCCTTGTCAGCATTAGCCGCCCGGTGACCTGGCGTGGCCAAAATTTCGATGTAAACACCCTCGCAGTTCTGGACTGCCGCCTGATCGATGGCTGCGATTAATTCGCCCACGCGTTTGGTTTCGGGTTCGGCACTTCCAAGACCCACTTTGCACTCGAAGGCCCAGTAGTCGGCGTCCTTCGGAAGAGCCTTTTTGCGCTCCCTGCGAAGGTACTTGCGGACTTCATTTTTAATTGCAGCGACCACCCGGGGAGGTTCGTGTCTGGGAGAGGTGAGCGGGAAGGTCTTTTTCATTGAGAGGACATTGTCGGGAACCTCGAAGGGTTTGCCGAGAGAAACCACCCAGACGCCTTTAAAAGGGGTGTGAAGTCTTTCCCACTGTGTCCATAATCAGCTCTCCTGTAGCAATATCGAGGCGCAGTGTGCGGACCTCCCGGCCGCCGGTGTCGATGGCTGTAAGTTTCACGTGGTTGCGTTGCAGCATATTTTTGACCGCTTCGACATTGCTGCCGCCTATGTTCAGAAAGTTGCTGTGCTGCAGAAGTTCCGCTCCACCGGCCAGCTTTACAAGGAGGCGTTCTTTGAACGCGCCCAGGGCATAAACGGCGTGGAACAGCGCCGGTAATCCCCGGTCCACGTAAATAAAGGGGCGCTCAGCCGCACGGTCTCGGTTGTGTGCGGAGTTGGGCAGCATGGCGTGCAGCATACCTCCGACTTTGACCACGGGATCATAAACGACCACCCCCACGCAGGATCCCAGCGAATAGGTGACCAGACGCGCGTCGATCTGATCGGTGGCCTTCATGTCGCCTATCCCAACGACCAAGTTGAGCTTAGGCTGGGGGAATTGATTGTTCCGCGGGGGGGTCATCAGAAAGAAACTGCATGCTGGATGTGCGCACCGCAGCTTCGGGGAAGTGGGCAAGTCTTAGACGGACTTGGACGACTAGGAAAGCTTCACATGGAGGAGCTGGGGGGGGTGAGACTGCCGTGCCATCATCTGAGACCCGACGCGGAGCGGTTTTGGGAGGTTGCTGACATCATGACTCCCGTATGAGCAACACAGCCCCCACAACTTACCGTTTTTCATTTGGCCCGTGGAATATCAGCGAAGGTGCGGATCCCTTCGGTGGAAACACTCGCCCCGCTTTCGCACACGAGGAAAAGTACGCCCTTTACCGACCACTGGGTTTTGAGGGCGTCCAGTTCCATGACGACGATGTGGTGCCGGGGATGGACGATTTGAGTCACGACCAGATCATGAAGAAGGCTGGTGAAGTCAAAACGATGTTGGCCAACCAGGGGTTAACTCCTGAATTTGTCGCTCCGAGGCTTTGGTTTGCCGACCAGACCACCGATGGAGCCTATACTTCCAACAGCGCCTCTGATCGGGCTTATGCGTGGGAGCGCACAAAGAAGTGCATGGATATCGCCAATGCCGTGGGATCAAAGGCCGTGGTGTTATGGTTCTCCCGAGAAGGCACCTATATTCGCGAAGCCAAGGACGCCCGGATCGCCTACCGTCGGATTTTAGACACCATTAACGCCATGCTGGCTTATGATCCGGCACTGGAAATCTGGATTGAGCCAAAGCCCAATGAGCCGACCGACCAGGCTTACGTTCCCACAATCGGACACACGGTGGCTTTGGCTTACGCTTCCCAGGATCACAAACGGGTGAAGGGGGTAATTGAAAGCGCCCACGCCCTGCTGGCCGGACTCGATCCGAGTGATGAAATGGCGTTTGCCCTCGAACATGGCAAGTTGGGCAGTGTTCACCTCAATGACCAAAACGGCCTGAAGTATGATCAGGACAAAAACTTCGGTGGCGCCAATCTGCGTGTTGGATTTAACCAGGTGCGTGTTTTGGAGGAATCGGGCTACGGCAGCGCCGGCGAGTTTATTGGCCTGGATGTGAAAGCGATGCGGACTCAGCGGGGCTTGCCGGTGACCGAGCACCTCAAAAACAGCCGGGAGCTGTTTCTGCACCTCGTGGACAAGGTTCGTTCCATGGACTGCCAGTTTGTGGCCCAGTGCCGGGAGGCTCGCGATTATGAAGCGCTCGAGCTTTATATCCTAAAACACCTTATGGGTTTGCGGTAGTTCCCGGGGGCCTGACCGTCTTCCCGGGCAGGCTCTTGTTACTTTCGAACAATTTTAGCTCTCTCTCCTCATGAAACAGTTTCGTCTCAATCGTCTTTTTAATGCCCGATCCAACCGGTGTTTTGATGTGGCCGTGGATCACGGTTTCTTTAATCAGCCTGGATTTCTTCAAGGCATTGAGGATATGCGGGAAGTCATCCGGGTGTTGGTGGATGCTGGACCGGATGCCATTCAACTCACCGTTGGCCAGGCTCGTCACTTGCAGGAAATTCGGGGCCGTCAAAAACCCTCGCTAGTTTTGCGAACCGATGTCGCCAACGTTTACGGCCTCGAACTGCCGTCCACGCGCTTCAGTTTGATGATCGAGGAAACCATGCTGCAGGCGGTCCGCAATGATGCCGCTTGCGTGTGTGTGAATCTTTTTCAAATCCCGGGCGCGCCGGAAGTATATGCGCAGTGTGTGCAAAATATTCTCAAGTTGAAGCCACAGGCTGATTATTTTGGGATGCCGATGATGGTGGAACCGTTGGTGTTTCAGCCCAATGAACGAGCTGGTGGATATATGGTCGACGGCGATTTAACGAAAATCAGCCATCTGGTCCGGCAGGCTGTCGAGCTGGGAGCGGATGTCATCAAGGCCGACCCGGCCGATGATGTCAGCCAGTACCACAAAGTGGTGGAGACGGCTGCGGGCATTCCGATTCTGGTGCGCGGTGGCGGGCGGGTCAGCGACCGGGTGATTCTGGAGCGGACTGCAAGCCTGCTCGAACAGGGAGTGTCCGGAATTGTTTATGGCCGGAATGTGATCCAGCACCCGGACCCGAAGGGGATGACCCGAGCGCTCATGGCGATGGTTCACGATAATGCGGACGTCGAAACGGCATTGGCCCTCATCCAGCCCGCGTCGAGCTAGGGGCCGGATGGGCCCCAGACGGAGCCAGGGCCCGGAGGCTCTTCTGCGGGCGTATTTCGATGCCTTTTTCGACATCTTTCTTCTAACCTTTCGTTATGGATTTATCCCCCCAAGTCCTTGCTCAGCTCGCCGCAGTTTGTCCCGACGGGCTTTTGACCGCTCCGGAAGACCTGGCAGTTTACGGTTTTGATGGCACGGCCGCTCTGAAGCAACGGCCGGGTGCCGTTGTGCTGGTTAGGTCAACGCAGCAGGTCGTCGAATGCGTGCGAATTGCTGCGGCTCACAGTGTCCCCATTGTGACGCGTGGTTCGGGCACGGGACTGAGCGGGGGCAGTGTGCCGGTGGCGGGATGCATCGTGCTCTGTCTGGTGCAAATGGATGCCATTCTGGAGGTGGATCCCAACAATCTCACTCTCCGGGCTCAGTCGGGGGCGATTACGCAGAAGATTGATGAAGCGGCAGGCAAACACGGCCTGTTTTATCCGCCGGATCCCGGCTCGATGAAAATCAGCACGATCGGTGGGAACGTGGCCGAAAACTCCGGCGGCCTGCGCGGCCTGAAGTACGGAGTGACGCGGGATTACGTCATGGGGCTGGAGGTTGTTTTGCCCGATGGGCGAGTGGTCAACCTGGGCAACGCCTGCGTGAAGGATGTGGCCGGCTATTCGATGAAGGATCTCTTCATCGGGAGCGAGGGAACGTTGGGGATTATCACTGAGGTCCGGCTCAAATTGCTGCCGCGTCCCGCTGCCCGGCGCACGATGCTGGCGATGTTCGAGCGGATGGAGGACGCCGCGCAGACGGTGTCGGCCATTATCGCCGCCCGGATTATCCCGTGTACGCTGGAGTTTTTGGATCGGATGACGATCCGGTGTGTGGAGGATTTTGCCCGGATTGGTCTGCCGACGGATTGCGGGGCGATTTTGTTAATGGAAACCGACGGGCATCCGGCGGCCGTGGCCGAGGAGGCCCAGCAAATGGAGGCGCTTGCCCGACTCCACAAAGCCAGGGAGGTGCGTACCGCCAAAGACGCAAGCGAGGCGACGACACTTGCGACAGCCCGGCGGAGTGCCTTTTCGGCGCTGGCCCGTGTCCGTCCGACAACGATTCTCGAGGACATCACCGTGCCGAGAAGCGCGTTGGCTGAGATGGTGGGATTTATTGCGGAGAGTGCCGCCAGACATCGGCTGCAGGTTGGAACGTTTGGTCACATGGGAGATGGGAATCTCCATCCCACATTCCTCACCGATGAACGGGACCACGAAGAAATGGCCCGGGTTCATCTGGCTCTGGAGGAGATCGTCACCAAAACCCTTTCACTCGGCGGGACGATCACGGGTGAGCACGGAGTGGGTCTCGCCAAAAAGCAGTGGATCCGTAAACAGCTTGGCGATGCCAGTTTCGAGTTGATGCGCCAGATTAAAATGGCGCTCGATCCCCGCGCTTTGCTCAACCCCGGGAAAATTTTCGATTAAGCCTCATGGCCACCCTTCGCGAACTCGATTATTCGGTTCTCCAGCAGTGTATGCACTGCGGGATGTGTCTGCCGACCTGCCCGACTTACGACGCCACCAAGCGGGAACGACACAGTCCACGCGGTCGGATCGCTCTGATGCGCGCCATCGCTGACGAGGAAATCGCCGTAAACCGCACCTTCGCCGAGGAGATGTCGTATTGCCTAGGGTGTCTGGCGTGCCAGACGGCCTGCCCGGCAGGAGTGGATTATGCGACGCTGTTTGAAACGGCTCGGGCGGACATTGAAACTGCCGGCTTGCCTCAATCCGTGGCGCGCCGTTTCTGGCGCTGGCTGACTTTGCGAGCGCTGTTTATGCACCCGGCCCGACTGCGGCTTGTGGGTAAAATACTCCGCTGGGTTCAGTCGAACGGACTCGATGTTGCGGCCCGTGCGGCTGGGCTGACGCGGCTTTTACCGGCTGACTTGCGGCGGCTCGAACCGCAGGCGCCTGCGATCTCGCCGGCTTTTTCAGACGATTTAATCGAGCCGGATGAATTGTCGCGTAGCGCAGGACCGGTTCGGCGTCGGGTGGCTTTATTGACAGGCTGTATTCAGGATCTGGCCTTTTCGGAGATCAACCGCGACACGGCCGATGTTCTGCTGGCCAATGGATGCGATGTCCACACCGCCCCGGAACAGTCGTGCTGCGGTTCGTTACACAGCCACAACGGCGCCACCGACCTGGCCCGGACTCTGGCCAAACGGATGATCGACACCCTGCCGCCCGGGGAGTTTGACGCTATTATTAGCAATGCGGGAGGGTGTGGATCGCATTTGCGGCACTATTCCTCGCTGCTCAAAGACGACCCGCAATACGCGGAAAAGGCGCGGCTCTGGGATTCGAAGGTGCGCGATATTCACGAGTGGTTGATGGGGATCGGATGCCGGGCGCCCGAGGCCGCTCCGGAACCCGGTCCGGTGACTGTGTCGTACCATGATTCCTGTCATTTGGCTCATGGACAGAAGGTTGTGCAGCCTCCGAGGGCCCTGTTGGCGTTGTTGCCCGGGGTGCGGATGGTGGAGCTGCCCGAGGCGTCCTGGTGTTGTGGCAGCGCTGGAATTTATTCGATCACACAGCCCGAGCAATCGGCACAGCTCTTGGAGCGGAAGGTCGGCCATATCCTTGGGACGGGGGCGACGATTTTGGCCACGGCCAATCCCGGATGCCATCTCCAGTTGCTCAATGGGTTGAGAGCCAAAGGATCCAAGGTGGAGCTTGCGCATCCGGTGACGCTGCTGGCGCGGGCGTATCGGAACGAACGGAAAAATTTGAAAACCAAAATAAACTAAGGATTTATGAAAGACATTGCTGTTGGAATCATCGGTGGCGGATTGATGGGACGCGAGATGGCCAGTGCCTTTGCACGCTGGTGTGCGCTCACTGACGTGACGGTGCGGCCCGTGCTCAAGGCCGTGGCTGACCTCAATCCCGAGACGCTCTCGTGGTTCAATCAGATTTCATCAGTGACGCAGTTGACGGCGGATTACCATGAGTTGCTGGCAAATCCCGAACTGGACGTTGTGTATGTGGCTGTGCCGCACAATCTGCACGAGAGCATCTACAAGGATGTGCTCGCGGCCGGAAAGGATCTGTTGGCCGAGAAGCCGTTCGGGATTGATCTCGCCAGTGCCCGCCGGATTTTGGAGGCCGTTCGGAGCAGCGGGCGGTTTGTGCGGTGCAGTTCGGAAATGCCGTTTTTCCCGGGAGCGCAGCGGGCGATGGCGTATGCAAAGAGTGGCGCGCTGGGACGGATACTGGAGGTGATCTCCGGGTTCCACCATAGCAGTGATCTGGACGCGACCAAGCCGGCGAACTGGAAGCGCAAGAACGCTACATGCGGTGAAGGCGGGGTGCTCAACGATCTTGGAATGCACGCGTGTCACGTGCCGTTGCGGCTGGGGTGGAAACCGGAGCGGCTGTTTGCGCAGCTGCAGAAGGGTTACGCCGAGCGGCCTGATGGGAGAGGTGGAATGGCTGCCTGCGACACCTGGGATAATGCGTTGCTGCACAGCTGGGTAAAGGTTGATGGGCAGGATGTCCCAATGCGTCTGGAAATGAAGCGGCTTGCGCCCGGAGCCACCAACACCTGGTTTATCGAGATTCTCGGAATGAATGGAGGCGTGCGCTTTAGTACCTCCGAGCCCAAGACATTCTGGGTGTTTGAACGCGACAAGGAACAGTGGTGGAAACGCACCGAGCTCGGTTTTTCGACGCCGTTTAAGACAGTGACGGGAGGGATTTTTGAACCCGGATTCCCCGACGTCATCCAGCAAATGTGGGCGGCTTATTTGATGGAACGCGAGGGACAACTGGACGGGCGCTTTGGCTGCGCCACGCCTGAGGAGGCCGTCGCGACGCATGAGATTTTCGCCGCCGCCCAGTCCTCGCACCGGGACGGCAAAGTGACTTCCTTGTAGCTGTCGGTGTCGAGGTCGACACTGGAACCCCTCCCAGCGTGCGGGAGGGATCCGGTGTTAGATGACCCAGTCGTCCCAGTCGGCACCGCGCTTGTCCTTATCGAGGATACAAAGCTGGCGTTCTTCGTAAAACACGAGGGAACGAGGCGGGACGCTGTGGGTTAAAAACACACTCGCGGCCACGGTGGATCCGGCGCCGACCACGGTGTCGCCGCCCATAATTGTCGCGCCGGAATAGAGGGTGACATGGTCTTCGATGGTGGGATGCCGGCGTTTGCCGCGAAGGGCCTGTCCACCCGAAAGGGATTTTGCGATGAGTGAAACACCCTGGTAAAGCTTTACGTGTGAACCAATCACGGATGTCTCGCCGATGACGACCCCGGTGCCGTGATCGATGAAAAAATGGCTGCCAATGCGGGCTCCGGGATGAATGTCGATGCCGGTGCGGGAATGAGCCCACTCGGTCATCATCCGCGGGAGCAGTGGGACGTTGAGATGGTAGAGCAGGTGGGCCATACGCTGGATGGCGATGGTTTCCAGGAAGGGGTAGGCCACAATCACCTCGTGGGTGCCGGAGGCGGCAGGATCGCCTTGAAACGCGGCCTGGACGTCGGTGCAAAGCAATTCGCGAACGCGCGGAAGGGCCTCCAGGAAGCTGATCATCACCTGTTCGGCGGGAGCGGGGGTGACCGACGTGTTGTTGTGCAGGCGGATACTCTTGTGGAGTTCGACCAGAAGCCGGTCCGAGACGGAAAACACACGGTGTCCGGTGACCCGGGCGAGATGGTCGGAGTGGATGGGTTCCTGGTCGTGGAAACCGGGAAAGAGCAACTGGAGCAAATCTTCGCAAATAGTGGCCAGAGCGCGTTTGGACGGGAGATTGGAGCCGTCTATGTTGTTCATGCCACCGGCGGAACGGTAGGAGGCCAGAATTTCGTCTCGGATTTTGCTGAGGTTGAGTTCCATCGGGAGTAGACGGTGCGGTTTTACGAGGGCGGCTTCAACGTTGAATGCGCCATCTTAAAATCGTGTTTTGAGAAAGGCGGACCGTGTTTTTTTATCCCTCCCTTCGGAAAGGCTCTCTAAATTGAATTTATGGGTATCTCTCAATCCACGGCTGCTTCTGGAGTAACACGGCGCGAACTAATGGCGGGTCTGGCCACCGTTGCCGCAACCCGTCTTGGGTTGGCCTCAGAGCCGGTCCCGGCGATGCGCGGTAGCGTAAAGCAATCCATTGCGCACTGGTGTTTTGGGAGCAGCGCGTGGAAGTGGACTCTGGAAAAGACCTGCGAAGTGGCGCGGGAACTCGGATGCGGCAGTGTGGAACTGCTCCAGCCCGCTCAGTTGGAAACACTACGTCCATTTGGACTTACGTGTGCGATGGTTTCGATTGTTGTAAAACGCGGCCCCGGTTTCGTCCACGGATGGAACAACCCGGCCAACTGGGCGATGCTCGAAGAAACCACCCGGACGTCCATTGACGCGGCGGCGGCTTTTGGCGCGCCCAATGTGATTGCGTTTAACGGGATGAAGGCCCGCAACCCCGACCGGCCCGAGGAGGGGGAATGGAGCGCCGAAGAGGGTGCGGCCAATTGCGTGGAAGGCCTCAAAAAGGTGGCTGGTTACGCCGAGGAAAAAGGCGTCACCATTTGCTTGGAGATGCTCAACAGCCGAGATGGTACGGGCCGGATGCTGGGCCACCCGGGGTATCAGGGTGACCATGTTGAATATTGCACGGGGATTTTGGATCGGATCGCCTCGCCGAGGGTGAAGTTACTTTTCGATATCTATCATGTGCAGATTATGGACGGAGATTTGATCCGCCGGATTCGGCAACACGTTGGATCGATTGGGCATATTCACACGGCGGGTGTGCCCGGACGGGGCGAGCTGGGGGCGGGGCAGGAGGTGAATTATCCGGCGGTGATCCAGGCTTTGGCGGACTCGGGATACAAGGGGTTTGTGGGGCATGAATTTCTCCCGACGCGCGATCCGATGGAGGGGTTGAGGGAAGCGGTGGAGCTGTGCCGTGGTTAAGCGGAGAAGGTCGCGGAGTAGGAGAAAGGACAGAAAACTGGAAGGCGGATGCTGGTAAGATCGACTAGGTTAGCCCACCGGAATTTGTCGGCTATTTTAACGAGTTGAGCAGAGATAAATTATACAGATGTTTCTTCCCCTGGTATCGAGCTTCCGCCCGGAATGCCTGCGGCCTTTCCTGGGTTTAAAGCCATGACTTCAAAATTTTTATGCCCGAATTGTTCGCTCTCCGTCGAAGCGGGATCTGATCTTTTTGGCGCCGAGTGTGCCTGTCCGGAATGTGCGCAGGTCTTTGTGGTTCCGTATCCGAGTGCGATTCCGGCTTTGAGCGAGGAATGGGAGCGGATGATGGCTGAAAAGGAGGCGCTCCAGGTGGCGTTGGACGAGGCCCGGAAGACGCAGGGGTTGGCGGAAGTGGAGGTAAAGCGGTTGATGTTTGAGGCGGAGGGGATTGGGGGGAGGTGGGAAGCGGAGCGGGTGGCGGCACAGAAGCGTTGTGAGGAGCTGGAGAGGGATCTGGACGGGGTGCGGAAGGAATTCAAGCAGATGGAGGGTTTTGCCAAGCAGAACCAGGCGCTGGTGCAGGAACGCAATCGTTTGCAGGACCGGATCCAGGAGCTCAACGTGCAACAGAAAGCTCAGCAACCCGTACCGGAGTCCTGGGGTTACACCGGAGGGCAAAACCAGAGGATCGAATCGGGGGCCGGAGGATCCTTGGGAGGAGCGCTTGCGTTACTGCTGGTTGGGGGTGTGTTGGGGATTGCCTGCGGACTGGGGGGAGCTCCGTTTGTTTCGCAAAAATATCCGAAGTTGGCGGCTCTGGTGCGGTTTTGGAACCGAGACCTGCCGGTAGTGGTTGCTTCGAAAAATGCCGAGGAACTTCCCTCCGAAGGCCTGAGCCTTTCCACGCCGCTGGATAGCAAAGAAAATGCGACCCCCCCAGCGGCACCTTTGGAGCCCCAGATCTCACAACTCCCCGATGCCTTTCAGGGAATGGTCCTGGGCGGTTTGTTGAGCGGTGCGGCCGTGGGCACAGGAAAAGGACAGTGGAAGGAAATGAACGGGCGGCTTCACCGGAAGGTGGAACTGCTCGGGCAGGGTGTGGAGGCGGTTCTGGTGGCGGATGCCCACGGACGTTTGGTGATGGGGGCCTACGTGCGGATTTGTTCCAAGCAAATCCCCGAGTTAACGCCATTTTTGGAGTGGGCCGTTTCCGTACAGGACAGTTTGAGCGCTCAGTGGGGGCCGCCCTCGGATATCCATCAGATTAGCGGGGTGGAAGATCCGGCCGAAGTGGTGGAGAAAGTCAGTCGTGGCGAGGACTTTTACCAGGCGATCTGGGAGCGCGAGGGGCAGGATACGCAGGTGGTACTGAGTATCCGGTCGTGGAATGAGCGGAGCGTGGCGTTTCGGCTCGAGTACAAAAGTCTGAATCTGACGCGCCAGTACGTGCAAAAAGAGCCGGTTCCGGCGGCGGAGCCGCCCAAATAAGGGGGGCGCTTTTGCGGAGCGAATGGCTAGCCGTGGCGGCTCATGAGTTCGCGGCGGAGCAGATCGAGGGCTGTTTGGGTGGCGAGCTGTTTGAAGCTGAGGCGGTCGGTTGGGAAGTGGTGTTTTTCCACGCGCAACAACTCACCTGGACCGGCCAGGGCGACAAACACTGTTCCGACAGGTTTCCCTGGGGTGGCGCCTCCGGGACCGGCTATACCTGTGGTGGCCAGTGCATAGGTGGATTTGCCCACCGTTCTAGCGCAGAGGGCCATACGGCCGGCGACTTCTTCACTGACGGCTCCGTGTTTTTCAATCAGGTCCACCTCGACTCCGAGATCCGCTTTGGCCTCGTTGGCGTAGGTAACATAGCCGCGTAGAAACACCGAGGACGCCCCGGGCACATTGGTGATACGGCCGGCCAGGGTGCCGCCCGTACAGCTTTCGGCCGTGACCAGCGTCTGCTGGTGTGCCGTGAGTATTTCCACGAGCCATTCCTCCAGGGGCCGCGCTCCCGAAGGCAGCATGGCATGGCTGAATTCCCTTAAGAGTAACTGTTCGGCGGCATCGATCTGCGCTTGGTTGCCGAGCACGCGGACATCCACTTCTCCGAGTCGTGCGCAGTAACCCGGTTCAATGCCGAGGGCAATCAGAGCTTCGCCCACCCGATCTTCGACGGTGGATTCCGGGACGCCCACGATTCGCCAGGTTTGTAGCAGCCGGTCCGTCGTGGGGGGTACCAGCGAACGCAGTAGGGGGATGACTACACTTTCCACCATGGGATGGAGTTCCCTCGGCGGGCCCGGGAGGAGGATAAAATGAGGGCTTCGCTCCGCAGCGGATCCGGCGGAAAGAGGCTGTGGGGGGAGGTAAAGGCCGGGGGCGGTGCCGAAGGCGTTGGGGAGGATTTGGGCGCCGACAGGTTTTTGCGCCTGGCGCATAACACGGTCGGTCATGGGAATACCGCGCCGGAGGAACCGGGCAGCGATAGCCCTTTCGATCTCCGGATCGTGTTCGAGAGGGAGGGCGAGTAACTCGGCCGTGATTTCGCGGGTGATGTCGTCGGTGGTCGGTCCCAGGCCGCCGGTGACGAGGACGAGATCGGCCCGGCCGAAGGTTTCGGAGAGAGCGGCACGAATGTCGGGGCCGTCGGGTACGGTGGTCTGGCGGGAGACGGTCAGGCCGAGGGGGAAAAGCTTTTCGGCAAGGAAAGCTAAATGGGTGTTGAGGACATGACCGAGAAGAAGCTCGGAGCCGGTATTAAGGACCTCTGTGCGCATGGATGGGGTAGTTTTTGGAGCCGGCTTACCGGAGGGCCCTAGGGGCGGATGGCTTCGAGGGAAAAGATCTCGCCTGGCTCACACTCTACGAGCACCGAGATGGGTCGGCAGCAGACTGCGCAATCCTCGATATGCTCGTGGTCGCCCTGGGAGGTGTCGATTTGGGTGGGGAAAGATTCGCCGCACCAGGGGCAGTCGATGGGGGCTTCCTGAAGGTAATGCATACAAAAGAAAAGGTGGGATTCGAGCGTCTAGCAAGTCAGCCGAAGTCGGGCTTCACGCAACTGGACTCTCCAGCGTTGGAGAATGGACATTTCGTGCTGGATTGTCGCGAGTTGGTGGAGAATTCCCGGGGTGCGGCGATCCCAGACAGCGTCGGCGGCCTGGAGCTGCGCTTCGCATTGATGCCAGAGTTCATCGATCCGGGCCAGAGTGCGTTCGACATCCGTACGCAGGGCGTTGTGTTCGGCCCGGAGAACGGCCCGGGTCATGGGAGAGCGGGCCATGGATTCCTGGGCACAAAACGCGGAAACCCCACGCAAAATGGTGGCCACATTCATAAAATGGTCGGTCAAATCCAGAGAGATTTGTCCCCGTTGGGCGGATTCGAGTTCCGCCGGGGCCTCTTTGGCCAGGAGGCTATGTAGCCGGGTGACGGGATCCTGGATGGCCCGGTGGGCATCATTAAGTTCGCAAAAGGCGGAGTTGGCAGCCTCCTGGCTCTGTGAAATATCGCTGTCCGGATGGCGTTGGGAGGCCAGTTCCCGGAAGCGGTTGTGGAGGGCGGCCTGATCTATCCAGGGCCGGGCGGGCAGGGAAAGGGTGTCGAAAGGATCGGGCATGGCGTGTTTATGGGCTTAAAAGCGTTCGACATCACAGATCGCGTTTGCGCTCGAGCAGAGCATCGGTTAGGCGCCGTGTATGGGGTCAGTTGTCCTTCGAATATTCGGATGGTGGGTGTTTTTAGCCGTATTAACGCTCTTTTGTGTTACGCTGCTCGAACGGGGCCAGGCGGGCTTTTGGGCGGTGTTGATCGAGCAGTTGGCCCTGTGCTGGAAATGGGTGCTGGGCTGACGCGAAAAAAAGGGCACTTCCACCGGTGGATGGAAATGCCCTTTGGAAACGACTTTCCGGACCCCTAGAGCACAGCCTGTTCTTCCGGGGGCAGCTTGGCCCGGAAGCGGTTTTTATCCGTGGCCTTCATAAAGGCCTCATGCGGAGTGACAATTCCCTGCTGCAAGGCGTCCCAGATCGCGTCATCCATAAACTGCATCCCTTCGGATTTACCGCCCACAATCACGTCCTGAAGTTTCTGGGTGGCGCCTTCGCGGATAATGGCGCTGGCGGCCGGATTGACCACAAGGATCTCGTTGACGGCTTTTCGGCCGGCACCGCCTGCTTTTTTCATCAGCAACTGAGCGACCACGCCCCGCAGCGAGTTGGAAAGCATCGTGCGGACCTGGGACTGCTGGTCGGCAGGAAATACGTCAATGAGACGGTCCACCGTTTTCCGGGCGTTGTTGGTGTGCAGGGTGCCGAAGACCAGCAGGCCGGTTTCGGCTGCCGTCAGGGCTAGCGAGATAGTTTCCAGATCGCGCATTTCCCCCACCAGCACGATGTCGGCGTCTTCACGCAGGGCCGCTTTGAGGGCGACGGGGAAGTCGGGGGCGTGCTCGGGCACTTCGCGCTGGCTGATCACGGAGCGTTTGTTGGGGTGAACAAACTCGATAGGCTCCTCAATGGTCACGATATGGCGCGAGAAATTCGTGTTAATATAATCAATCAGAGCGGCAAGCGTCGTGGATTTTCCGGACCCGGTCGGGCCGGTGACTAGGACGATGCCGCCGCGCAGTTTGCCGAAATCCTTGACCACCTCGGGAATCCCGAGCTGCTCGAGAGTCATGATTTTAGTCGGAATGATACGGAACACGCAGGCCAGACCGTTGCGTTGCTTGAGGAAGTTGCAACGGAATCGGGAGTTTTCGTCCATCTGATAGGCGAAATCCAGGTCCCCGATGGCGAGATACTTTTCCCAGCGTTCCTGTCCGCTGATTTCGCTCATCATGTAGGCCATTTCCTCATAGGAAAGGGCTTCCTCGCGGATGGGCACTATGCCGCCGTGCTGGCGGATTTTGGGAGGCGCACCCTGAGCCATGTGGAGGTCGGAGCCACCCGAACTGACGAGCACCTGAAAAAATTGGTCGATGTAGGCCATAGTCTTGGGGAGAAGTGAGTTATTTTGGCAGGAAAGGGCGGAAGAGCGATTTTTGTTCGCAGCGTGCGAAAGCTTCTTCGCCCGAAATGATGCCCTGGTTGAGTAATTCCATCAGCGAGTCATCCATCAGTTTCATCCCCGCTTTCCGCCCTGTCTGGATTACCCCCGGCAACATAAAGGTTTTCCCGTCCCGGATCAGGTTGCCGACAGCTGAGTTGTTGGTGAGCACTTCGAGAGCCAATACTCGGCCCGAACCGTCGGCGCGTGGGATGAGTTGTTGGGAAACGATGCCGCGCAGGGATTCGGAGACCATGACGCGGATTTGATCGCGCTGGTCGGAGGGGAACACGTCGAGCACACGGTCGAGGGTACGTGCGGCATTTCCCGTAGTCAGAGTGCCGAGCACCAAGTGGCCGGTTTCGGAGGCGGAAATGGCCAACTGGATGGTTTCTAGGTCGCGCATTTCCCCTACCATGATGATGTCCGGATCTTCACGAAGGGCACCGCGCAGGGCGGCCGCGAAGCTCTTGGTGTGAGTACGCACCTCGCGCTGAGTGACATGGCAGCCGGCTGACGGGATCGGATACTCGATGGGATCCTCCAGGGTGATGATGTGGTCGTTGCGGTTTTGGTTAATTTCTTCAACCAGAGCGGCCAGGGTGGTGGATTTGCCCGAGCCTACCGGGCCGGTCACCAGGACCAGTCCGTTGTGGTATTCGGTGAGGTTTTTTAAGGTCTGGGGAAGGCCGAGTTCGGCGAGGGTCCGGAGCTTGTTGTGAATTATCCGGAAGACGAGGTCGGTGCCGACGCGCTGACGTACGATGGAGGCGCGGAAACGGCCGAATTCGGCGCTGTAGGCAAAATCGATATCCCCGCGAACCCGGATTTGTTCGAGCTGGTCGGCGTCGAGAAAGCTGCAGGCCAAAGAGAAGGTTTGTTCCGCGGTGAGAGGTTCGGCGTCGGGGAAAACGGCACAGAGAGTTCCAAAACGGCGCCAGTGGGGGACCGCGCCCGTACAGAGGTGGATATCAGAGGCCTCGGCGGATTGGGCGTACTGAAGGAACTGGTCAATATGAGTGAGCTCAGTCCCGTTGTAGACGTAGGGAACCACGGTGGGGGTTGGTTGCATAGAAAGGGGGCGTTCGAATCTCCCTGAAGGAAGGGCAGCGGAGCCAGTTCGGGCAAGAGTGAAACTGTACGGAAGGCTTGTTTAGGGGAAATTCCTACTGGCGGCTCAGGGCTCTCCGGATTAGCCATCAGAGAAGGTATTTTTGAATCTCGGGCCGGGGGCGTCACTTTTAGGGTGTTTTACTCGGTCTATTGCTTAAAGTTTTTCCTCCATGTCGACTGACCTACCTCCTTCTGAGGGCCCTTCCAAATCAAGCGGCTTCGATCCCGAGTTTCTGCGTGCGGGTCAGCGCCTGGCGGGGGTGTTTAACCTTAAGAAAGTTCTGCCCACCGCCATGGGGGAATCCCCTATCTGGATCGCCGAAGACGATGTGGCCGAACGTGAGGTGTCCCTTCATTTTGTCCCCGCTGAAATCGGGACCGATCCCGATGTGTGTGAGGCGCTGCGAACCGAAGTCCGGCGCGGGCGTCAGTTGATTCATCCTAACATCCTCCGGGTACACGATCTGGCGGACGAGCCGGCGTGGTCGGCCGTGGTGATGGATTCCTTTGAAGGGCAGTCACTGGCCCGGTTGCTTCAGGA
>CAMCYN010000067.1 GCA_945883955.1 Akkermansia muciniphila | reverse complement strand
CCAGAAACTTTGTGCCCGACTCCAACAAGATCCTTCACGCAACCCCCTTGGTGAATCCCAACGGCCGGGCCGAGCTCAAATTCACCGCTCCCGCAAAGCCCGGACACTACCCCTACCTTTGTACTTTCCCGGGCCACTGGCGGGTAATGCGCGGCGTGTTGGTGGTGGAATAATCAGGAGCCCGCTTGGTTAGCAAGCGCCGGGCTGGGCGGCTCGGCGCGGCGCGCCCCCCTGAGGGGAAGCGAGAAAACAGGCGACGATAAAGAGTAAAGGCAGGGCGCGCATGCTGGGTGGAGCAGAGGGAAGCGAGAGTTGCCAGAAGCACTACTTAGAAAGAAGAGCGCTCTCGGCGACGCCGGAGCGGGAGCGAGATGCGGTTGCCGGCGGCTCGCCAATCGGGTACAAGGACCGCCTATGCGTACTCTATTACTCCTATTGGCGGCTTCGTTGTTCGTGTCCGGTTGCTGCTCGAAATCCTCTGGCACATGCTCCCACGCTGCAAAGCCAGCCGGATCCTGCTGCGACTCCAAAACCGCTGCCAAGTAAGTGTGTTTTTCACACACGGCGTCTACAGGGCGCCGTGCGTGAAATGGCGGTTCAACCCCGCGTAAATTCCATCCTGCTCAATCAGAGTCTGATGGGATCCCCTTTCTACAATCTCGCCGGCGCGCATCACCAAAATGACGTCGGCCTGGCGCACGGTGCTCAACCGGTGCGCGACCACAAAGCTGGTGCGGCCTCGTAACAGCGTGGCGAGCGCGCGTTGAATCCGGCCTTCGGTGAGGGCGTCGATGGCGCTGGTCGCCTCGTCCAGAATCAGCAGCCGTGGGTTGGCCAGCAACGCTCGCGCAAAACTCACTAACTGCCGTTGGCCCACCGAAAGATTCACGCCGCCTTCGCCTACCTGCGTCTGAAATCCTTCGGGTAAGAATTCGATCAAATCGCAAAAGCCGAGCTTCTCGGTGACTGCCCGGGCTTCTTCTTCGCTCGCCTTGGGGCGCGCAAACCGGATGTTGTCCAGAACGGAGCCTTCAAACAGAAAGCTCTGTTGGTGGACGACGCCCATTTGTTCGTGTAACGAGCCCGAGCGGATCCGGGTGATGTCCAGGCCGTCGACACGCAACGTGCCGCCGCCGGGCAAATACATCTTCGTGAGCAGATTAGTGATGGTGGTTTTTCCGCTGCCGGTGTGTCCGACCAGCGCGATGGTGTTGCCGGGTTCGGCAACAAAAGAGACTTTTTCGAGCACGGGTCGCGTGGGTTCATACGCAAACCACACCTCTTCAAATTCGGCGCGCACGCCAAACGGCTGGCCGGGCCCGGGGCGCGGCAACTCGATGGCATCGGGCGGGTCCTGCCATTCGGGTTCGGTATCAAGCATCCGGAAGACCCGTTCGGCACCAACCATGGCGGCCAGAGCGGTGGCGTATTGATTACCGAGTTCCTTGATGGGCTCAAAAAAGAGAGTCGAAAGAAAAAGGAACTGCACGATGTTGCCCACCGAAGTGGTGGAGCCCTCGGCCAAAACGCGCCAGCTGCCGAGCAGCAACACCAGCACGGTGAACAGCTGCGTTTTAAATTCCAGCAACGGGAGGAACACAGCCGAAGTGCGGGCCGAGATCAGGTTGTAACGGGCCTGGTCGCCGACGAGATCGCGAAAGTACGCGGCATTCACCTTTTCCCGAACGTACCCCTGTGTGATGCGCACTCCGCTAACAGTCTCGGTCAATGTGGCCGTGATGCGGCTGAAACTTTCCGTGGCCCGGCGTTGCGCGTCAGCGACCCGGGTGGTGAAGGCCCGGTTGAGCAGCCACACGCCGGGGCCGATGGCGGCGACCGCCAGAAACAGCACCCAGTCGTAATAAAGCATCAGTCCCGCAGCGACCACGAGCTGGCCGACCTGCACGACGCTGATGAAGACCACGTCCTGGACTCCGGTGCGGATGCTGTCGATGTCGGAGGTGACCCGGCCGATGATGCGCCCCACTTTGGTGGTATCGAAGAAGCTCATGGGCATCTTCAGGATATGCGTAAACAAAGCGGCCCGGAGGTCGTGGATGACCGCCTCACCGAGTTCGAGCGCGTACCGGTAACGGTAATGGAACGTGAAATTGGTGAAGGCCGTGATGGCTGCAAAAGCGAGTGTGCCGAGGAGAATGCCGCGCGCGTCCCGGTGTTCAATAGGCCCGGCCACGACCAGCCCCAGGCTCCACGTGCAGATGGGGAGCAGTGCGGCCCGCATGAGAACATGAACGATGAGCCGGTTGCGAATTCGCGCGTGCGGTCGGGCGTAGGCGAAGACGCGCGAGAGCAGCGCAAACATGCCGAGCTCGGGCCGGAACTGCATCGCTTCCGGGTCGTATTTGACGTGGGTGAGCGGCACGGAATGCGACTTCATAACGTGAGCAGTTCGCGGCCATCGGCCTGCATGTGGGCTGATTCCTGGTAATAGCCGGGCTCAGAAATGAGTTCTTCGTGGGTGCCTCTCTGAACGATGCGCCCCTGGTCGAGCACCAGCACCAGCGAGGCGCGCCGTAACATGCTGGGCCGGTGAGCGACGATAAACGTGGTTCGTCCCAACATGGCGCCTTCCATCGCCTGCGCGATTTCCGATTCCGTCCCCGGATCCACGGCGGCGGTGGGGTCGTCGAGGAGCAGGATTTCGGGTTCAAGCAAGATGGCTCGCGCGATGGCCAGACGTTGTTTTTGTCCGCCCGAAAGTCCCACGCCGGCCTCGCCGAGGATGGTGTCGTAGCCATCGGGGAGTGCGGTGATGAAATCGTGAGCGGCGGCAATCCGGGCGGCGCGTTCGATTTGGGCGGGAGTGGCGTCGGGTTGGCCGAAGGCGATATTGGCTGCGATGGTGGTGCTAAACAGGAAGCTTTCCTGGAAGACCAGACCCACACTTCGACGCAGGTGGCCTAGGTCCATCTGGCGGACGTCGGTTCCGTCAATGAGCACGCGGCCCGTGGCCGCATCGTAGAAGCGCGGGATGAGACTTAGCAGTGTGCTTTTGCCCGAGCCGATAGGGCCGACAATCGCCACACACTGGCCCGGGGTGACTTCAAACTCGAGGTCCTGCAACACTGGCCCTTTGCCGTAATCGAAGCTGACGTTTTCAAACCGGATGGACCCTTCCAGCGCCACGGGCGGGATGGCGTCCCGGGGCGATTCGATTTGCACGGGGGCGTCGAGAATTTCGAAAACCCGGGCAGCGGCCCGCAGACATTGCTGGGTGGTGTTGGCGATATTGCCGATGTTGGCGATTTGTCCGGAAAACTGTTGGAGGATGGCGGCGAAACCGACGAGCCCCGTGCCGATCCCGATTTCGCCACGCACTGCGAGCAGTCCTCCGTAGCCGAGGAGCACGATGATATTGGCCTGGCTCAACAGAATAATGAACGGCACGAAAACGGTGATTCGTTTGAAAATCCAGTGCTGCTTGTCCCGGAGTGTGTCGTTGATTCGCTCAAAACGTTCCTGCTCCGCGGCTTCACGCGAGAAGGCCTTGATGACGCGCATGCCCCGAATGCTTTCTGCCAGCCTTTGCACCAGTCCGTCGTTGAGTTCGCTTGCTTCCTTGTAGGCCGGGCGGACGCGACGAGAAAAAATGGCTGAAGCAATCCAGACAAACGGCGAGGAGGCCAGGCAGGCCAGGGTGAGTTTGACGTGAACGGCCAGCATGTAGGCCAGCGAGGCGCATACCGAAACGGTCAGCGTGATGACCTGCAGGACCACTCCATCGACAAAGAGACGCACGTTCTGGATGTCGCCGCTGATGCGGTTGATGAGGGAGCTACTGGTGTTGGCGTCAAAGAAGCGGAAGGACAGCCGCTGGAGTTTGTCGTAACAGGCGGCTCTCAAGTCTACCACAAGCTTTCCCTGAAGTAGTTGGGAGAACCAGACGCCGCTCAGGTAGCCGAGGCAAAACCGCAGGGCAGCCATCAGGAGGGTCGCTACGGCGAGGGTCGCCATCAGTCTCATGGGGGGCCAATGGGCTGGGGGCGTCAGCCCGGGCGGCCATTGCGGAGGGCGGGCGGAGGGATCGACGGCGTGGCGGAGGGCATCGATGCCGAGGCCGGTGAGACCGATGCCGACAAGACCGAGTGCGAGAAGGGTCAGTTGGGTGAGGAGAACGCGAAGACACCCCCAACGGTAGCGCCAGGTCATCGCCAACAGCCGGCGGATGAGTTGCCAGTTCGGGGCCTCGGCAGGCGTCTGCTCGGTTGGTTTCAACTCGGAGACGGGCCGATTTTAGGTGTGCAGATTCGACATAATCCGCTGTTTCACAATCATTTTCACGCGGATATCGAATTCCGGGTGAATGGAGCGCAACAGGTCGAAGTCTTCTTTACCCAGGCGATGTACATCGCAGTAATCGAGCGCGCGCACACTCGCATTGCGACGTTCGCCCGAGACGAGGGCCATTTCACCAAAGGGCGCTCCACTGCCAAGCTTGGCGATCCGGTTGCCGCCGATCAAAACTTCTGCGGTACCGTTGGCCAGGAAGTACATACACTCGCCAATCTCTTCCTGGCGGATAATGTAGTCACCCGGGAGGAACACTTCGGTCTCGAGCCTGCGAGCCAGTTCGCGGAGGAATCCTTCGGATTCGCGTTCGAAGAACTCCACCTTTTTGAGGTTCTCGTGGTCACGAGCCTTGCCCTTGATGTTGCCGAGCAACGCACGTGCACAGGCCTCGGCAAACGGGGTATCGTTGATCGTGGCCTTTAATTCTCTGACCTGGATACCTTTGCGGAGGTTGCTCTTGATTGCTTTGAAAAGCGCCTGATCTGCTTCCGGATCGTGGAAAGGTTTTCCGGGGGCGCTCAGGGCGCTCAGACCGCGGATGGGAAGCAGGACGGTGACCGGGCTGGTGGAGAGGTTGAGTTTTTCGGCGATCTTCTTTCCGATTCGGGCGCATTCTTCGGCGGAAGTCCGCATCAGGCGCATCTTGTCTTTGAATTTGTAAAAGGTGCGTTCCCTCAGCGTCGCCAGTCGTTTTGGATCCTCTAGAATGGTGGCAATGTCCACGCAGCCCGGGACGATCACGACCGGAATCCCGGTCAGAGCTGCAGCTTCCAGTCGGTGTGGTCCGGCGGAAAACTCACCACCAACAATTTCATCGGTCCATTCGCGCAGGGTCATGTCGAGAACCCCGGCGGCGAGGCTGCTGTCTACGATGGATTCGAGGCTGTGGCCGCCGATACCGTCGGCCTGAATTTGAAGCACTTCGTATCCGGCCCCTTCAATCATGGCCACCGCACGCTCGACACCTGTGGAGCACTGGCTGAGCACACTGGCCACCACCAGCGGTTTGTCGCCGGGGTTAATGTTGGCTGAAAATTCGGCCATGCCGCAAACCGCTCCGGCAGCCTGGGCCAAAATCGGGCGCAAAAGCCGGTTGAGGCCGCTCACATTGGCCACGCTTGGAAACATCACGATATCGCGATATCCTACGAACTGCGAGGCGCTTTCGTCGGAAAGCGAAGATACCATGATCTTGGGAATGCCGACGGGCAACGCCCGCATTCCGCCCGTGGCGATAGCGGTTCCCTGAATGCCGCCGATGGAGATGACGCCCTGAATTTTGCGTTCGCCCAGCAGTTTGAGCAGAATCTGACCTGCAGCGTGCGACATTGCGGCTACGGCCGAGTCCCGGTCCGGATAAACGGCGGCCGGATCTAGTCCTGCGATCTCGAGCACACTCTGGCGCGAAATGGTGGGAGTGACCTGAGGGGTGCCGCCCCATCCAACATCGATCAGGAGGGCATGGTGGCCACGGCGTTTGATATGATCGGCAACAAATTGATGCTCAGCGCCTTTGGTGTCTAGAGTGCCGAGAACGGCGATGGTTGCCATGGCTTCGCGTGGGTTAAGGGGAGGAATCGGACCGGAGAACAAAAAATCGGATCCTTACATTTTAGAATGAATTTCGTGCAGTTGAAACAACTGAGTTTTAGCGAAGAGCGGAATCATTTGGCCGCCCGCTTCCCGCTAAACAGGCACTTCCCTCTTCAGGGCGCTTTCGGGAGGCCCTGCCTCTGCCCGTGTGCGGTGACGCAAAACCTGCATTTCCCAACGGCATACCCGGAATGACCCGGGCTGGCTCCGCGGATAAGGGTGGTGGAGTCGCCCGTCGTGGGTTTTCTTCTCCCCCAAGTCTTCTCCCCCAAGTCCATGAATATTCCCAATGTTTCCGACGTCGTGGATGGTGTCCGCCTGCGGCTCCGTGCCAGTTCAGTGTTAACGCTGGCGAGTCTACTTATTGGATTGCCCGGATTGGTGTTGCATGCGGAACCCCTGGTGCCTGGGTTTGAGCGTTTCCATGCGGCTGAACCGTCGGTACCGGGGGGGCGGTTACTTTATAACGAGCTCGGTTGTGTTAATTGTCATGGCGGCGATGACGGCCTGCCTAAACGCCGGGGGCCGGAACTCGCCGGCATCACCCAGCGGATTCAGGGCGACTGGCTGCGGGCGTTTCTGTCCGATCCCGCCGCCGTCCGGGCCGGCACGGTCATGCCGCATCTTCTTTCCGGCCAAAAGCCGGGCGAGGTTGAGTCGGTGTTGCAATACCTTGCGACGCTTAAATCCAAGCCTGAGCCTAAAACGACCCGGGACGTGAACGTCGAGCGGGGCCGGGAATTGTTCCATACCGTGGGCTGTGTCGCCTGTCATACGCCCGATAAGACGTTCCAACCGCCCGAGGGTGCCCCCAAGGCGAGTGATTTCTCTTATCCCTCCGTGCCGTTTCCGCGTCTTGGCGAAAAGTACGTGCTCACGTCACTGGCCGAATTTTTGCGTGATCCTTTAAGACTGCGCCCCGATGGCCGGATGCCTCGGATTGAGATGGAGGAGACCGACCGGTTTGACCTCGCCGGGTATCTGCTGGAATTGTCCAGCAGCGATCCGAAGGCTGCGCCGAAGCTGAACCCATTCGTTGGAGATGTGTCGTTAGTGGCTTCAGGCAAGCAGACTGTGGCTTCGGCGCGTTGTGCCTCCTGTCACGGCTTGCCGGAGGAAGTGGCGGTTCAGCCGGTGCCGCTGCGGCAAATGGACGGCGGCTGTTTGGCGGAAGCGCCAACCCCCGGGGTGCCCCGGTACGGTCTCAGCGGAGCACAGCGCTCGGCGTTGAAGCATTTTCTCAACTCCCGTGAGATCCCGGTAGCCGAGGCTCAGACCGCCCGGTTGAGTCTGGAGGCACTAAACTGTCTGGCCTGCCATGAACGCGACGGATCCGGAGGACCCGATGCAGGCCGGCGTGCCTATTTTCAAGGGGATCATAATCTGGGAGACACCGGGCGTTATGCGCCGCCTTTAACTGGCATAGGTCGGAAACTTCAGCCGGAATGGTTTGCTAAGGTCCTTTCGGGAGAAGCCCGCGTGCGTCCGTATTTACACACCAAAATGCCGGTTTATGGCGGAGCCACGGATGCGATGCCGACATTGTTTGGCCGAGTGGATGCGAAAGCGGAACCGACGTTGCCGGGCGGGGACGACACGGCGGGCCGGAAGCTTCTGGGCACTCAAGGCGGGGTAAATTGTATCACCTGCCACCGCTGGGGCGCACACGCGTCGCTGGGGATTCAGGCGCTCGATCTGAGTAATATCGGACAACGTCTCCAGCCGGGGTGGTTTCGTGAATATCTCATCAACCCGGCGGGTTACCGGCCTGGAACGTTGATGCCTTCGTTTTGGCCCGGAGGTCACGCGGCAAACCAGGAGATCCTCGGCGGCGATACCGACCGACAGATCGCGTCCATTTATTCGTTTGCGAAAAGTGCCAACGGGGAGCCGGAAGGATTTCCGTCGGCGGCGAGCGGCGAGTTTGAACTCCTCCCAAAGACACACCCCGTAGTGTTGCGAACATTTATGGAAAAGGTTGGAACCCACGCGATTCTTGTTGGCTTTCCTCAAGGATCGCATCTGGCGTATGACGGTAAGGCCGGTCGGCCCTCGCTGGCCTGGCAGGGTAAGTTTTTCGACGCCTACACGACCTGGTTTTCGCGCTTTGCGCCTTTTGAAAAACCGCTCGGCCAGCACGTCGTGGTTTGGCCCCAGGCGGCGCCCGAGCCCGGGGTCCGGTTTGAGGGGTATCGCCTGGATGAAAAAAGGGTGCCGGTGTTTTTGTTGAATGTCGGCGGAGTCCGGGTGAGTGACCGGTTCGAGGCGGTGGAGGGCGGATTGGTTCGTTCCGTGGTTTGGGATCCGGCACGGTTAAAAAACTTCAGCATTACTCATCCCGACGGGGTGGCTGTGACCGAGCACCCAGACAGCACACCGGGGGCGCGTCGCTTTAACTATTCCTGGAAATGAAACATCTCACGCCAAACATGAAAGCCAGTCTCACCGTCTGTTTTCTGCTGGGGGCCGCGACTTTTGGCGCCGCCTCGCCTTATGAGATCCGGGACATTCTGACAGCGAATTCTCCGGTGGCTTCGCGCAGCAAGGAGTGGAAGCCGGGAGCTGGCATTTCCATGGAAGCCAGCGGCATGGACTGGACGGCGGATGGCCGGTTGGGTGTGGCGGTTCGCAAAGGCGAAGTGTGGTTACTCGACGGAGTGCTCTCCGGGGCTGCGGATAAGGTGACGTACAAGCTGTTTGCCTCGGGCCTGCACGAACCGCTCGGATTACTCCGGGACGGCGACAGCCTGCTGGTCACTCAGCGCACGGAAATGACCCGCTTGCGGGACACGAACGGGGATGGCGAGGCGGATGAATATCTCACGGCGGGCAACGGCTGGAACGTGTCCGGGGCCTACCATGGTTATGTTTACGGGCCTAAACGGGACGGGCGCGGTAACTTGTGGGTCACGCTTAACCTGGACATGGGCGATCATTCCGACAACAAGGCGGCCTGGCGCGGTTGGGGTGGGATCGTGACGCCGGCCGGGGAATTCAAGCCCATGGCGGCTGGGATGCGCTCGCCTTGCGGGTTGGGCTCCAACCTGGCCGGGGACATGTTCTGTGTGGATCAGCAGGGAACCTGGATTGCGACTACGCCGATCTATCACCTCCGCGAGGGTGCATTTTTTCTCAATCCCGAGGGGATTGCCTCCCAAAATCTGCCCGGGTCTCCGGTGAAACTCTCGGGTAAGGTCCCCGAAAAAGTACCGTATCCAGAGGCGGTCCGGGCTTTGCCCGAGATGTGTCCGCCCGCAGTCTGGTTGCCGTACAACAAGCTGGGCCGCAGCGGCACCGATCTGGTGGTGTGTGACGCGCAGGGGAAATTCGGCCCGTTTGATGGGCAGATGTTCGTCGCCGAGTTTACCGATTCAAAGGTGAGCCGGGTTTTTATGGAGAAGGTGGATGGAGAGTATCAGGGGGCGGCTTTTCCGTTCCTGTCGGGGTTCGCCTCGGGAATTGTGCGTCTGCTGTTTGGCCCGGACGGCAGCCTGTTGGTGGGGATGAGTAATCGCGGGTGGTCGTCGCTCGGGACCAAATCCTATGGACTTCAACGGGTGGTCTGGAACGGTTCGACTCCGTTTGCGATCCGTGAAATGCGGGCGCATGCCGACGGGTTTGAGCTCGTTTTCACCCAGCCGGTGGATCGGGCAACGGCCGGCGATGCCGGGTCGTATAGTATGAAAAGCTATACCCATCTGTATTCCGGGGCTTATGGGAGTGAGGAAATCCAGACCGAGCCCAATCCGGTGACACGCGCCACAGTCAGTCCGGACGGGCTTCGGGTGCGGCTGAAGGTGGACAATCTCCGCGCCTTATATGTGCATGAGTTGCGCGCCGAGGGGGTCAAATCGCTCCAGGAAGGGAAGCTCGATTATCCCGATGCCTATTACACCTTGAACCGCATCCCGAAGGACTGAGGCGGCTTGCCAAGATTCTTCAGGGTTTTCATATTCGAACCCTGTGAAAATCCTGCTCGCTCCTGACAAATTCAAAGGGTCGCTTTCTGCTGCGGGAGTTTCTGCGGCGATAGAGCGTGGATGGCGCACGGTTCAGCCCGAGGCTGTTTTCCTCAAAGCTCCCATGGCTGACGGGGGCGAGGGGTTCTGCGAAGCGCTCCTGTGTGCCCTGGCTGGCGAATGGATCACGGTGGCGTCAGCAGATGCCCTCGGCCGGGCCATTGAAGCCCGTTACGTCTGGGTGGCGGCGACGCAGACCGCCGTTATCGAAATGAGCGAGGCTTCCGGTTTGTGGCGTCTTTCGGCCCGGGAGCTCGATCCGAAAAGGGCCAATACCTTCGGCACGGGTTTGCTGATGCGGGACGCCATCGAGCGGGGGGCTGTGCGGATTTTGGTTGGGCTAGGTGGAAGTGCGACCACGGATGGCGGTATCGGGATGGCCGCTGCGCTTGGCGCGGATTTTTTGGGAGCGGACGGGACGCTTCTGGAACCAGTCCCGGCGCAGATGAGCCAGATCCGCCGGATCGATGTCTCGCGTGTTTTGCCGCTGCCCGAAATTGTGGCTGCTTGTGACGTGCAGAATCCGTTGCTTGGCGCGCGCGGCACGGCGGCCATTTTTTCGCCTCAAAAAGGTGCCCAACCTGAGGATGTGGCGTTTTTGGAAGCGGGATTAACCAATCTGGCCACGCTCGTGGCGACCCAGTTGGGATGCGATTTCCAGGAGACGCCTGGGGCGGGTGCCGCCGGAGGAATCGGGTACGGGCTTTTGTCGTTTTGCCGGGCGAAAATGGAACCCGGTTTTGATCTGGTCGCGGCGGCGGTGGATCTTGAGGCGCGTATTTCCGAGGTCGATTTGGTCATTACGGGCGAGGGGCGTCTGGATGGGCAGACGCTCGAAGGTAAAGGTCCCGCGGGAGTGGCGGCCCTTGCTCGCGCTCGGGGCAAGCGTGTGATGGCTTTTGCCGGTTCCATTGCCGATGATCCCGCCGTACTGGAACGCTTCGACGCGGTGGTGCCGATTGTGGACCGGCCGATGTCGCTTCCCGAAGCCATGGCGCAGCCTGACATCCTGCTGGAGCGCGCGGCCGCGCGGACAGCGAGCCTTTTGAAACTTACCTTTTCCTTATGAGCCAAAAACGTATTGCACTTCTTTTCACCGGTCAGGGCGCCCAGGTCGTGGGTATGGGGAGGGATCTTGCCTCGAGTTTTTCCGAGGCGGCCGATCTTTTCGCCCGAGCGGATTCTGCGCTCGGGTATCCCTTGAGCCGTTTGGCGTGGGAAGGGCCGGAAATGGAATTGACCCAGACCTGTTATTGTCAGCCGGCGCTGTACGTTCACGGGTTGGCCTGTCTGGCGGCGTTGCGTTCGGTGGCCGGAGATTTTCCGGTGGCGGCCGCAGCCGGACTTTCGTTGGGAGAATTTACGGCACATACCGCTTTGGGTAGTTTCGGGTTTGAGGCGGGTCTTCATTTGGTGGCTCAGCGCGGGATGTTTATGCAGGATGCCTGTGAGGCGACCGCCGGCGGGATGGCTGCCATGATCGGAGGAGAAGAAGACGCGGTCCGGAAACTGGCCGAGGTGGCCGGAGTCGATGTCGCCAACTTTAATAGTCCCGGACAAATCGTGCTTTCGGGTGAAAAGGACAAGGTCACGCACGCGGTCGCTATGGCCAAGGAATACGGAATCCGGATGGCCAAACCGCTGAATGTGGCAGGAGCTTATCACTCCCGGTTGATGAGTTCGGCAGCACAAAAGCTGGGCGCTGTTCTGGCCGATGTGGCCATCCAGCCCCCGACAAACACGCTGGTTTGTAATGTCCTGGCGACCCCGGTTTCGACCCCGGACGAGATTCGTCAGACGCTCAAGGATCAGGTCACCGGTTCGGTGCGGTGGACGCAGTCGATGGAGTATCTGTTGGACGTTGAGAAGTGTGATTTGTTTCTCGAACTTGGGCCTGGCGGAGTTTTGGCCGGACTGATGGGACGCACCCGCAAAGGCACGCCGATTGTGTCCATCAGCGATGCTGCTTCCATTGAGACGGCGGTGGCGGCCATCCGGGCTTGATGTTCAGGACCGGACTTCGGCTTCGCGCGGAGCGAATCCTGGGGCCGGGGGGGAGCTGAAATCAGCGGGGGTGTCGGTTAAAGGAAACCGGCTTGCTTGAAGGAAAACCAGGGGGTTCGGCCGTTGTCGGCTGAGCCCAGGATGACGTGGTCGAGCAGTTGGACCTGGAGCAGCTTGGAGGCTTTTCCGAGTTGGGTGGTCAAATGGCGGTCCGCCTCGCTGGGGGCGGGATCGCCCGAGGGATGGTTGTGGACGAGCACAAAGGCGAAGGCGGCTGAAGTGAACACGGGTGCGAAAATGTCGCGCGGATGGGCGATACTTTCGTTGACTGTTCCGCGAGACACCTCCTCGACGCGCATGAGTTGGTAGCGGGTGTCGAGCAGCACTACCCGCAGGGATTCCTTGCTCAGAATGCGCATCTCCAACCCGAGTAACTGGAAGACGCGTTCGGGAGAATCGATGCGTTCCCGGCGCACACTTTCGGTGCAGAGCCTGTGAGCGAGCCCGAAGGCGGCCACCAGGAGAACCGCCTTGGAAGCCCCGACGCCCTTGATCCGCGAGAGTTCCTCGACGGAACAGCGGCATAGCCCTCCGAGTGACCCGTAACGTTCCAGCAGCTTTCGGCTCAATTCAATGGCCGTGAGTCCCGAGGAGCCGGTCCGCAGGAGAATGGCTAGAAGTTCGCGCTCGGTGAGAGCGGCCAAGCCGAGGGCCGTCAGGCGTGCTCCGGGACATTCGTCAGGCGCAGTCACGGACACCACCGCATTGTTGGTAATCCTCTTCACACAAACCGAATCGCACGCCATCGCCGCTGGAGCGTAGCGTTGTCGGGGTGGGCGAAAAAATGAGGTCCGGCTTAACGGGCCAGCGGCGCGATCATCGCGTCCAGCGACGAGCAGAGGGCCGCGAGGGAATCGCGGTAAACGGAATGGTGCAGTACTTCGAGAGCGTCCTGGGCTTCCCGGAGCATACGCCGGCCTGCATTGACTGCAAATCGGACGGCCCCAGTATCTAAGGCATGCTGAACCAGAGCGCGTATTTCATCTTCGCGTCCTTCCAGAATCATTTGGCTGAGCCGTTCCCTCTCTTCGGGCGAACTGATCTGGAGCAGGTGAAGTACGGGCAGGGTGAGCTTGCCGCGGCGCAAATCGGTTCCGAGGGTTTTACCGGCGTGAGCTTCGTCGCCTGCCAGATCGAGGCAGTCGTCGTAGATTTGATAGGCCGTTCCGAGGCGCAGTCCGAACGTGCGCAGACCGTCCATGACTTCCATGGAAGCCCCATTTAAGAGTGCCCCGAGTTCGGTGGCGACGGCGAAGAGGGCGCCGGTTTTCATTTCCAGAATTTTATAATAATCTGGAACACTGAGCTTTAAATCAAAGCGGCGCTGCGTCTGCACGATTTCGCCCGAGCAAACCTCGCTGGCGGCCTCGGCAATGCGACGGCACATCCGGTTGTCGTCAAAAGTGGCGGCCAGACGCAGGGAATGGGCAAACAGACAGTCGCCGAGAAGGACGGCTAAAGAGTTGCCCCAGCGTGCATTGGCCGTGGGCTGGGCGCGCCGCTGGTCGGCTTCGTCCAGAATATCGTCATGGACGAGGGTGGCGGCGTGGATGAGTTCGACGATGACGGCCAAGTTTTCGTGATCTGGCAGAGTGTGGCCGGTGGCGCCGCCGGCCAGGAGCGCCAGAGCGGGGCGCAGGCGTTTGCCGTTACTCTCAATGGCATAGGCGACATAGCTCTCGACGCCTGGATCAAAGGCCCGGGCTTGGGCCCGGATGCGGGTTTCTACAGAGACCAAGGCGTCCTGAATAGGTTCAAGGGCCAGTTTTAAGGCGGAAGTCTTCTGATCCGGGGGCGTCTCTAGTTCTGGGCGCGAATTCACTGCGAGGAAGATAGAAGCGTGGGCAGGTAAGTCAATGAAACCGCCGGTTGCATACATCCAGTACTCTGTCCGATTACGATAGGCCATTTTGGATGGTTGCCGGATGATCGAATCCGGTTCAGTTTGAATCTAGTTCGATCCATTCTTTTTATGCAAATCGCCCAGCAACTCTCCATTTTCCTCGCCAACAAACCCGGTACCCTTGCTGAAGTGTGTGAAGTGCTTTCGGAAGATGGCATTAACATCTTCGGCATGACTATTTCCGATACCACCGATCACGCCGTGGTGCGGATGGTGGTGAGCAATCCCGACAAAGCGCTGTTTCTCCTCGAAGAACGCGGAGTTCTGGTGGTGGAAAACAGCGTGCTGCTCACCGAAAATGTGAACAAACCCGGCGCCTTCGGTGAAATCGCCCGGAAACTGGCCAAAGGCAAAATCAACATCGAATATGCCTATCTCGCCACCAGCCCTGGTTCCAAAAGAGGCCTGGCCGTATTACGCGTCAGCGACACCAAGAAAGCCATGAAGTTGCTGGCCGACGATTAATCCGCCGGTTGTTTTTCTTTCCCCTCTTAACCCAGGCCGTTTCAGGCGGAGCGTTTTCGTAACGCCTGAAACGCCTCTCCCAACGCTCCCGCGACATCACTTGCGAGGAGCGATTCTTCGCTGCGGATTCCCGCCGCTATTAAAGCCTCTGCGGAGCGCCCGCACAGCCACGCCCCGAGACGCGCGGCATCATGGCAGGTGTGTTTCTGCGCCAGCAGCGCCGCGCAAACGCCCGTAAGCACATCACCCATCCCGCCGGACGCCATGCCGGGGTTGCCCGTGGTATTATAGCTTAGAGCGAGATCCTGGGTGCCGACCAAAGTCCGCGCTCCTTTCAAGAGCAGGGTGACGGGCCACTCCTTGGTAAATTCCCTGACGGCATCCCGGCGGGAGTGTTTGGGAAAATCCGGAGCCAGTCTTGCCATTTCCCCCGGATGCGGCGTCAGCAAACGCGGGCCACCACAGTGACGGAGGGTCTCCAGACTGGCCGCCAGAATGGTGAGCGCGTCGGCGTCTATGACGGCTGGTCCCCGGAATTCGCGGATCACCGAGAGCACTTCGTCGGGTTTTTCGAGTCCGAGTCCCGGGCCGATTCCGAGCGCATCGGCACGGGTGGCGAGAATGTCGCGCGGATCGTCCACGGGTTGAACCATACATTCGACCGGAACCAGACTGGCGGCGATCGGGTAGATGGCGCGAGGAACCCAAAGGGTGACCAGTCCGGCCCCCGCTCTTAAGGCGCCGAGTGCAGCCAGGGCCGCGGCACCAACACTGCCCCGGTTACCGGCGAGCAAAGAGACTCGGCCGCAATCGCCTTTGTGCGCGTCGGCCGGCTGCCGTTTCCAGAGTCCCGCGAGGTTGTGGGGCGTGGCGGCTTCTTCGGTCGGCGTGAGCCGGATCCGGCTGGAGAGCGCGTCGAGGGGGATCACGGCAAGGCGTCCTGTAAAACGTTCGGCCCCATCGGCTACGAGTCCCGTTTTAGCCAGCGCGACGGTGAGCGTAACATCGGCCACGACGGTGTCCGGAGCGGCCGTGCCGGTGGCGGCGTCGAGCCCGGTGGGAAGATCGAGAGCGAAAACCTGGGCGTGCGAGCGTTGGCGGAGCTGGTTGATGGAGCGGGCCGCTTCGAGGATGGGGGAGCGAAGCGCGCCAGAGGCGCCAATGCCCAGAAGGCCGTCCAGCAGGACCAAAGGTCGGGAGGGATCTACAGACCAGGTGTGGAGTTGCGCCACCGAGAGGGTCTCGCAGCGCCCGGCTTCATCCCATTTGCGGGAGGTCAGCGGAGCGAGTGCGGCGGTGGAAAAGGCGGCTATGAGATAAACGCGCCAGCCGTTTTCGGAGAGAATACGGGCGCAGACCAGGGCGTCGCCGCCATTGTGGCCTTTGCCGAAGACGGCCAGGCAAACGCCCGGCACCGGGGCGAACTGGGACACGGCGGCCGCCATGCCCCGGCCGGCCTCTTCCATGAGCGCCTCGGCGGAAATGCCGTCGGCAAAAGCGCTGTGCTCCAGCGCCAACATGGTTTCCGGCGAGCAGATACTCATGTGGAAGAGGTTGTGGAGGAGGGGAGCTCTCTCTGCGGGAGACTTACCGGAATTGCTGGAAGATCTGGTTGGCTTCTTCGAGCGTTTCTTTGCTGCCGACATCAAACCAGGTGCCCGGAACGTTCCAGGTCTGGACCGGGGTACGTTGGTAGAGCCATTGGACGAAGCGCCCGGGCTGGTCGGGGTTATTCCCCTCGCCAAGATAGGTTTCAAACTCCCGCACGGTCTGTTTGGGATAATAATAAAGCGCGATTCCGATTAGCGTACTCTTGGGCTGCTCGGGTTTCTCTTCAAAGCTGGTGATTTCCCCCGTGGCGTTGACGGCGACGACTCCGTATTTGCGCGCCTGTTCGAGGCTGCCGACATCGTACAAGCCGAGGACGGGTTGGTTGGCCGAGGCGCAGAAATCGCCGAATTTCTCGAGGCTTTCCGAGAACAGATTATCTCCGGCCACCACGAGCAGATCGGAGCGATCCAGGCCTGCGCGTTCGATGACGAGACGGATGTCGCCGATGGCGCCGAGTTTGTCCGCGTCGCCAGTGGAAAGATCGTTGATGATCTCGACGGAGAGTTTCGGGTTGGCCGCTTCATAAGCCTTGGCCCAGGTTTCAAAATCGGCGGCGAATTTGTTGTTGGTGACAACGTACACCTTCTCGAGACCCCGAATCGGGGCGAGATTGTCGATGACCCATTCCATCATGGGTTTACCGGCAACATCGAGCAGCGGTTTGGCTTTGGTGAGGGTGAGGGGGTAAAGTCGGGTTGCGTACCCGGCGGCGAGAATCAGTACGTTCATAGACGCCCTCAGTTTTGGGGTTTGCGGC